>JANMAP010000248.1:0-4416 GCA_031359905.1 Burkholderiales bacterium
GTGCGCGCCGGCAGCGCTGGCGACGCCAGCATGCCGGCGTAACCGGTTGGCGCTCCGAAGAAGACCGTCGGCCTGGGCTGCGCGGCGCTGCCCAGCCAGCGCTTGAAGACGGCGTCGGGCGTCGGCCGCTCGGCCATCAGCACGGTGGTCGCGCCGACGCTCAGCGGGAATGTCAGCGAATTGCCCAGGCCGTAGGCGAAGAACAGCTTGGCGGCCGAAAAGCAGATGTCGGATTCGACCAGCCCGAGCAGCGGCGTGCCGTACAGCTCGGCCGTCCACCAGGCGTTGGCGTGGGTGTGCACGGTGCCCTTGGGCCGGCCTGTCGAGCCCGAGGAATACAGCCAGAAGCCTGGATCGTCAGGGCCGGTGGCGGCGGCCTGCGGCAGGGGCGCCTGCGCGTCGATCAGCGCGTCGGCCGCCTGCATGCCCGGCGGCAACGACGCGTCGCCGCGCGACACGACGATGGTCTGCACCTCATGCCCGCCGTCCTGCGCCGCGCGTTGCAGCGCCGCCTGCAGTACGGGTACCAGCGCTGCCGAGACCAGCACCGCCCGTGCCCGGCTGTGCCGCAGCATGTAGGCGTAATCGTCGGCCGTCAGCAGCGTGTTGACGGCCACCGGCACGATGCCGGCGTACAGCGCGCCGAGAAAGGCCACTGGCCAGTCGTTGCCGTCGTGCATCAGCAGGAGCACGCGTTCTTCCTGGCGCACGCCGGCGGCCCGCAGCGCCGCGGCCAGGCGGCGCACGCGGTCGGCCAGCGCGCCGTAGCTCAGCGTGCCGTGGTCATCGATGTACGCGGCCTTGGCGGCACGGCCGGTGTTGCGCGCCAGCAGGTGCTCGGCCAGGTTGAACCGCGGGCCGGGCGGTGTGATGGAAGGGCTGGCGGGGCTGGCGCTCATCGGTGTCTCCAGGGCAGGGCGGGCAGGCCGGTCAACAGGATGCGTTCAACTGTTCAGCCGGCGGGAGCGGCGAACCCCGCCAGCACCGCGGTGCTGGCCTGCACCGCGCAGCGCTGCTGGTACAGGCGCAGCGCGCGCAGACCGCCGAGTTCCTCGCCGCCGCCCGCCCGCCCGGGACCACCGTGCAGCGACTGCGGCATCACGTTGCCATGCCCCGTGTGCAGCGCCGCGACGTCGGGCGAGACCACGTGCACGCGCCCATGCGTCGGCGCCAGTTCGATCGCCGCGGCGGCCAGCGCCGACGGGTCGCTGCCGTACAGCGACGCCACCAGCGAACCCTGGCCGCGGGCGACCAGGGCGAACGCATGGTTGCTGTCGCGGTAGGGCAGCAGCGTGGCCACCGGGCCGAAGACCTCGGTGTTGTGGATGCGGTCGGCGTGGTCGGCATCGCGGATGTCACGGATGCCGAGCAGCGTCGGGCCGACGCAGCAGGCCACTGCCGGATCGGCGTCGATCAGCGCGTGGCCGGCGCCGTCGTGCAAGGTCTCGGCGCCGGCGCGCAACGCGGCCAGGCCGTCGCGAACGGCGTTGAACTGGGCCCGGCTGACCAGCGCCCCCATGCGCACGGATTCGTTTCGCGGGTTGCCGACCGTCGTCTTGGCCAGCCGCGCGGCGATGGCCGCGGCCGCGTCGTCATACAGCGCAGCGGGAACGAAGACGCGCCGGATGGCGGTGCATTTCTGGCCCGACTTGACGGTCATCTCGCGCACCACTTCCTTGACCAGCAGGTCGAAGGCCGGGCTGCCCGCGGCGTCGCCCGGCAACAGCAGCGCGGCGTTGACGCTGTCGGCTTCGACGTTGACGCGCACCGAGCGCTGGACCACCGCGGCATGCGCGCGGATCGTCGCTGCCGTCTCGGCCGAGCCGGTGAACGAGACCACGTCGAACGGCCCGAGCGCGTCGAGCAGCCCCGCTGACGAACCGCAGACCACCGACAGCGCGCCGGGTGGAAAGATGCCGGCATCGACGACGTCCTGGATCATGCGCTGCGTCAGCCAGGCGGTGGCCGTCGCCGGCTTGACGATCACCGGCATGCCGGCCAGCAGCGCCGGCGCGGCTTTCTCCCACAGGCCCCAGGCCGGGAAGTTGAAGGCGTTGATGAACAGCGCCACGCCGCGCCGCGGCAGCAGCAGGTGCTGCGACTGGAACAGCGGGTCCTTGCCCAGCCGTGCCGGCTTGCCGTCGAGCAGGTGGCCGTGGTCGCTCAGGCCAT
The DNA here is from genome assembly GCA_031359905.1 of Burkholderiales bacterium. Taxonomy (GTDB): domain Bacteria; phylum Pseudomonadota; class Gammaproteobacteria; order Burkholderiales; family Burkholderiaceae_C; genus Rubrivivax. Next base: position 2,173 of record JANMAP010000248.1, read on the forward strand.
CGCCGAGGCCCTCGCCGAGCTTGGCGTAGGTCGACAGCGTGAACAGCGCGCCGTCGATGTCGACCGCCGAATCGTTCTTCACCGTGCCGCTGTTGGCCGTGGCGATGGCGAAGTACTCGTCGCGCTTGCTCTGCATCGCCGCGCCGGCGGCGGCCAGCAGCGCCGCGCGCTGGCCAAAGCTCAGTGCGCGCAGCGCGGCCCCACCCTGATCGCGGGCGAAGGCCAAGGCGGCTTGCAGGTCCAGCCCAGCGGCGTCGACGCGGACGAGTTCGTTGCCCAGCACGGGGTCGAACAGCGGGGTGCCGGGGCCGCCGCCGGCCTGCCAGCGACCGGCCACGAAGTTGGGAAGCAGTTCGGTCATGGGAGGCCTGGGCGGTGAGGGGTGGAAGATGGCGGGGTCGACGGCCGTCGTGAGCGCACGAATGGAAGACGCTTGCGACCTCGATCAAGATGAACTATTGTGCTTGCGTCGAAGATACGACCAGGATTTGAACGTGTCAAGCACTATATTGCATCCGGGAACGACGGAGGCCAGCGGCGACGAAGAAGAGAAGAACCCGTTCCTGGTCGCACTGGGTGAGCGCGTGCGTTCGCTGCGCGCCCGCCGCGGCATGACACGCAAGGCGGTGGCCGCCGCCGCCGAGGTCTCCGAGCGCCACCTGGCGAACCTGGAATACGGCACCGGCAACGTCAGCATCCTCGTGCTGTTGCAGGTCGCCGGCGCGCTGCAGTGCTCGCTCGCGGAACTGATCGGCGATGTGAGCACATCCTCTCCGGATTGGCTGATGCTCCGCGAACTGCTCGAACACCGCGACGAGGCGACGCTGCGCCGGGTGCGGGTGGCCGTCGGCGAGTTGCTCGGCACTGGCGGCCAGAACGGCCGGAACGGCCAAAGCGGACCCGGCGGCGCCAGCAGCCCGCGCGTCGCGCTGATCGGCCTGCGCGGCGCCGGCAAGTCGACGCTGGGCCCGATGCTGGCCGACGACCTGGGCTGCCCCTTCGTCGAACTGAGCCGCGAAGTCGAGAAGTTCGCCGGCTGCAGCATCAGCGAGATCCAGGCGCTGTACGGTCAGAACGCCTACCGCCGCTACGAACGCCGGGCGCTGGAAGAAGCGATCCAGATCCACCCCGAAGCAGTGATCGCCACCCCCGGCGGGCTGGTCGCCGACCCGGCGACGTTCAACCTGCTGCTGGCGCATTGCACGACCGTCTGGCTGCAGGCCGCGCCCGAGGACCACATGAACCGCGTTCGCGCCCAGGGAGACCTGCGTCCGATGGCCGCCAGCAAGGAAGCCATGGAGGATCTGAAAGGCATCCTGGCCGGTCGTGCGGCCTTCTACTCCAAGGCCGAATACCGCCTGGACACCAGCGCGCAGCCGCTGGACGACACCTTCGCGCTGCTGCGCCGCCTCGTTCGCGAGGCGCTGGATCGGATGCAGTAAAGTGCCTGAAAAAATAGGCAGTAAAGTTCGCATCACCCAATCAAAAGATGCAGTATGCTGCGTCAGCTGAACCCGCAGACGGCCTGCCGCAGGAGCGCCCCATGAGCACGGACACCGAACCCCGCACCGAACCCCGCACCGAAGCCCGCACCGAACCCCGCGTCGACTACCAGACCGACCCGGCTCGCTACAAGCACTGGACGCTGCGCTTCGAAGGCGCGGTGGCCACGCTGGCGATGGACATCGACGAGTCCGCCGGCCTGCGCCCGGGCGACAAGCTGAAGCTCAACAGCTACGACCTGGGCGTCGACATCGAACTCAACGACGCCGTCCAGCGCGTCCGCTTCGAACACCCCGAGGTGCGCACGGTGGTCGTCACCAGCGCCAAGGACAAGGTGTTCTGTTCCGGCGCCAACATCTTCATGCTCGGTGTCAGCAGCCACGCCTGGAAGGTGAACTTCTGCAAGTTCACCAACGAGACGCGCAACGGGCTGGAAGACAGCTCGGCCGACGGCGGGTTGAAGTTCCTGGCCGCCGTCAACGGCGCGTGTGCCGGTGGCGGCTACGAGCTGGCGCTGGCCTGCGACGAGATCATCCTGGTCGACGACCGCAGCAGCGCCGTCAGCCTGCCTGAGGTGCCGCTGCTCGGCGTGCTGCCGGGCACGGGCGGCCTGACCCGCGTCACCGACAAGCGCCATGTGCGCCACGACCTGGCCGACATCTTCTGCACCAGCGTCGAAGGCGCGCGCGGCCAGAAGGCCAAGGACTGGCGGCTGGTCGACGACATCGCCAAGCCGGCGGT
>JANMAP010000250.1:0-6049 GCA_031359905.1 Burkholderiales bacterium
CTCGTCGAAGCCCAGCCAGCGCTGGCGCATGTGGAACGCCACGCCCTGCCCGCGCAGCCGGTGCAGCCAGGCGCGCAGCAGCGGCGCGGCCTTCATGTCCTGCGGAAAGACGCGGCCCGTACTGCCGACGAAGGTCGGCACACCCAGGCCAGCGGCCCAGGCGCGCAGGGCGTCGGGTCCGAAGGCTTCGAGCCACGGCGCCAGCAGCGGACTGCGCGCGCCGTAGCGCGGCATGAACTCGGCCAGCGGCTCGCCGTGGGTCAGGTTCAAGCCGCCCTTGCCGGCGAGCAGGAACTTGCGGCCGACCGACGGCATGGCGTCGTAGACCGCGACGCGTCGGCCGGCCTGGGCCAGCACCTCGGCGGCCATCAGGCCCGCCGGGCCGCCACCGATCACCGCAACCTCGGGCGCGCTGCCCGTCAGGCCGTCAGGAGGAAGGGTGCTGTCCATGCGAGCGGCGACTGTAGCGGCCCGGCGTAAGGTCGGGCTTGCCTGCCCGACTGACAGGCCATGCCGCGCGGCTGGCCGTCGTGCCAGTCAGGCGCGCACCATCCGCACCCGCCGTGCCAGTCGTTGCCTTGTCCGGAGTCCGCATGAAGTCCTTGGCCGTCGCCTCCTTGCTCGCCTTCACCCTGCCCGCAGCCCTGGCACAGGGCGCTGCGCCCACTTGCCAGGCGCGCAGCGGCCCCCAGGCGCCGACCGTGGTCGAGCTGTTCACCTCCGAAGGCTGCAGTTCCTGTCCGCCGGCCGACCGCTGGCTGTCGACGCTGAAGGGCCGCCCCGACGTCCTCGCGCTGTCGTTCCACGTCAACTACTGGGACCGCCTGGGCTGGCCCGATCGCTTCGCCAGCAGCGAGTTCACCGAGCGCCAGTACGCCCAGTCGCGGCGCGACGGCAGCGCGCAGGTCTACACGCCGCAGGTGGTGGTCAACGGCAGCGACTGGCGCGGCTGGCCGGGCCTGCCAAAGGCCGGCAGCGCAGCGCCGGTGTCATTGCGCCTGGCGCGCAACGGCGACCAGGTGCTTGCCGAGGTCGGCCCGTCGGCAACGCCGCAGGCGCTCGGCGGTTACTGGGCGGTGCTCGAGGACGGCCACAGCAGCAAGGTGCGGGCCGGCGAGAACGCCGGCGAAACCCTGCGCCACGACCATGTCGTGCGCCTGCTGCGGCCCGTGGCCGAATGGGCCGGCGCGAGCGGCAACAGCTCGAAGCTGACGGTGTCGCAGGGCGCGCCCGACACACCGCGCCGCGTCGTCTTCGTGGTCACCGACGCCCGCACGCAGCGTCCGTTGCAGGCGCTGTCGCTGGGCTGCTGAAGCCGCACGCCGCTGCGGTGGAGCGACCCTCCGTCGGCCGGGCGCATCACTGCGGCCGATCGATTCTTCAGGCGGTGGCGTCGCCCTGCGGCTTACCGATGCTTCAGTGGGTCGCGTGCCGCCGGCCAAATGCTTTCAGTCGGCGGCGCGCAGCGCTGCGGCGCACCGATGGTTCAGTCGGCCGCGCGCAGCGCCTGGCGCAGTTGCTCGCCGATCTCCGGTCGCGCGGCGAACGGGTCGCTGGGATTGCGCGCGAGCATGATGTCTTCCAGCCGCGACTGCACGCTGCCCAGCGCCTTCGGGTGGCTGTAGATGTAGAAGCGGTTGCCGTCCATCGCCTCGAAGACGAACTGCGCGACCTGGGCCGCGCTGACCTTGCCCGAGGTCACCGCCTTGGACGTCATCGCCTGCTGGATCAGCGCGCTGCGCGACGGCTTGGCCTGCGGGCCGTCCAACGATTCCGGCCGGTTGCGCTGGCTCTCGTGGATGCCGGTGGCGACGAAGAACGGGCACAGCACATGCGCGCGGACCTGCTCGGTGACCAGCGCCAGGTCCTGGTACAGCGTCTCGCTGAGCGACACCACGGCGTGCTTGCTGACGTTGTAGACGCCCATGTTGGGCGGGTTCGACAAGCCGGCCATGCTGGCGGTGTTGACGATGTGGCCGCGCCAGGCCGGGTCGGCCCGGGCGGCGGCCAGCATCAGGGGCGTGAAGACGCGCACGCCGTGGGCCACGCCCATCACGTTGACGCCGAGCACCCACTCCCAGTCCTTGACAGAGTGTTCCCAGATCAGCCCCCCCGCACCCACCCCGGCGTTGTTGAAGACGAAGTGCGGTGCACCGAAACGCTCGGTCGTGGCCTGCCCCAGGGCGTCGACCTCGCTGGCCTTGGAGACGTCGAGGCGGAACGGCAGCACGGCCGCGCCGAGGTCACGGATCTCCTGCGCCGCCGCCTCCAGCGCGTCGGCCTGCACGTCGGCCATGACCACGTTCATGCCGCGCCGGGCGGCGATGCGGCTGGCCTCCAGGCCGAAACCCGAGGCGGCGCCGGTGATGACGGCCGTCTGGCCGGTGGTGAGGGTCATGTGGTCTCCTGCTTCTTGATCTGAAAGCCGCGGCGCGGGAAGTGGACATGCACGCGGCCGGCCCGTTCGTCGTCGCGCGCGATCACCACTACATCGGCCGCCAGGCCGACCAGCGTGCCGGCCACCGGGTCGCTGGCGTAGTCGGTGGCCGCAACGGTGACCGCCTGCCCGGCGTCGAAGCCCTGGTCGGGCATCACCGTCGTCTCGACATGGCCGCCCGCCGCAGCCGCGATGGCCAGCGCTTCGCCGCTGTCCAGCGGCGTGCTCTGGCCGTGGCCGAAAGCGCGCATCCGCGCCAGCCAGGCCTGCACCAGCGGGAAGGTGTCGTAGATACCGAGCATCGGCGGCGCCCGGTGGACGTACCACAGGCAATGGGCGAGCGAGAAATCGGCGATCGCCGGCTGGTCGCCGAACAGGAACGGCCGGCCATCGCCGATCTGGGCCTCGAACGCGACGAGTGCGGCACGGAACTGCAGCGTCGCGTCGGCGGCCGACAGGCGCTTCATGCCGGCGGTCATCGCCGCGCGGTCGGCGCCGAAGACCTTGACCACCTCGGGCGGCTGGCTGGCGAAGATCGCCGCCAGGCCGGCGGGCTGCATGGTGTACGGGATGACGGTCCAGAACAGCGTGCTGTCGATCCACTGCGCGAGCAGCGCTGCCAGCGGCGCCGCGGCCGGGTACAGCGTCGGCGCGGGCTGGCGCTGTTCGAGCATCCGCGCCATCAACGCGGTGTCGCAGTAGATGTCGGCGCCGACCTGCAGGAACGGCGTGCGCCGGTAGCCACCGGTCAGGGCCACCACGTCCGGCTTGGGCATGACCACCGGCACCATCACCGAGCGCCAGGCCAGGTGTTTGAAGCCGAGGATCAGGCGGATCTTTTCCGAGAACGGCGAGCCGGCGTAGTGGTGCAGGATGAGGTCGTTGTTCATGCGGTCTGTGTCCGTGGTTCACGCGCGCGGCGGGGCGCGAAGATGGTGCGCAGGGTCTCGCGCAGGTCGCGCACCTCGGCCCCCGCCAGGGCGCCGCGCTGCACCAGCAGGCGGTGCAGCCGCGGCAGGTGGTAATGCGGCACGGCCGGGTACAGGTGGTGCTCGACATGGTGGTTGACGTGGTGCGGAAACAGCAGCAGCCGGCCGACGCGGTTGATCAGCAGGTCGATCGGCCGGCCGCTGCGCGATGCCCAGGTCAGCGTCGTGCGCGCCGCGGTCAGCGGCGAGCTCAGGTCGGTGACCGCGCCGTGCTCGCAGATCGCGCGCAGCCGCAGGATGGGCTGCAGCACCGTCAGCAGCGGCAGCAGCCAGAGCAGCGCGTACAGCAGCAAGCCGTGCAGGCCGAAGAGGGCCAGCGCCAGCAGCGGCGCCGCCAGATGAAAGCCCACCACGCCCCAGCGGTCACGCCGCGCCGCGCCACGCAGCTGCGGGCTGGTGTCGTCGAGCGGCCGCGCGGCTGTCTGCGTGACCTCGTTCAGCGCCGGTGCGCCGAAGAAGTAGGCATAGGTCTTCCAGGCGTTCAGGCCGGCCAGGTCCTGCGCCAGCTTCTTCCACAGGTAGGCCACGCCGCGCGGGTAGCCACCGTGGATGGCGGTGTCCGGGTCTTCGGGGCCGTAGAGATTGTTGTGGTGCAGCCGGTGCGTCACCCGGTAGGTGCACATCGAGACCCCGCCGATCATTCCGATGAAGCGGCCCAGCAGATCGTTGACCGTGCGCTGGCTGTGCAGACGGTAGTGCGCGGCTTCGTGCGCCAGGATGAAGAGCGCGTGCTGCTGCACGCCGATCACCAGCACCGGCAGCACCAGCCAAGGGCTGATGCCGACCATGACGCCGAAGACCAGCGCCGCGCCGATGACGCCGAAGGTCAGGCCGACGGACAGCAGCGATCGGCTGTCGTCGAGCGCCGTCAACGGCGACAGCTCGGCCGACGACAGCACGCGCCGTGCCGCGGCGTTGCCCGAGCCGGGTGCCGGGCGCAGGTCGTCGCGGAACTCCTCGCCGCGCAGTGGCTGCGCGGTAGATGGCGTGGTGCTCGTCGTGTTCACGGCGGTGCCCCCGTCGCGGGCCGCAGCATCTCGATGTGCGGGATGTCGTCTTCGAGGTAGTCGGCGCCGACGGCGGTGAAGCCGAAGCCAACATAGAAGGCCTGCAGGTGCGACTGCGCGCTGATGCGCACGGCCTGGCCGGGCCACACGCCGGGCAGCCGCTGCAGCCCCTCGGTCATCAAGCGGCGGCCCAGCCCCGTGCCGCGCATCTCGGGCGCGGTGACGACGCGACCGATCGAGGCCTCGGCGTACTTCACGCCCGGGTCGACCAGCCGCAGATAGGCCCGCAATGGCCCGGCCGCATCGCGCCCGAGCAGGTGCCAGCAGTGGCGGTCGACGCCGTCGGGATCCTGGTAGGCGCAATGCTGCTCGACGGCGAAGACGCGGCAGCGCAGCGCCAGTGCGTCGTACAGGTCGTCGAGGGTCAGCTCGGCGAAGCGGCTCCAGGTCCAACGCAACGGCGGCGCGCTGTGGTGGTCGTTCATGGCGGGATCGCTGGCGCGTGCGTTCAGATGCGTTCAGATCAGCTTGACCAGCTGCTTGCCGAAATTGCGGCCCTTCAACAGGCCGAGGAAAGCTTCCGGCGCCGCGGCCAGGCCGTCGGCGATGCTCTCGCGGTACTTGAGCTGGCCGCTGGCGACGCGCTCGCCGAGCTCCTTCAACGCCGGCGGCCACAGCGCCATGTGCTCGCTGACGATGAAGCCCTGCAGCTTCAGGCGTTGCGTCAGCAGCAGGCGCGGATCGTTCAGTGCCATGCTTTGGCCGTCGTAGCCGGCGATCATTCCGCACAGGGCGACGCGGCCGAAAGCGTTCATCCGCGACAGCACGACATTGAAGACCAGCCCGCCGACGTTCTCGAAATTACCGTCCACGCCCTGCGGCGCCGCGCGGTCCAGCGCTGCCGCCAGGCCGGCGAAGCTGTCGTGGGCGCGATGGTCGATGCAGGCATCGAAGCCCAGCTCCTCGACGACGTAGGCGCATTTCTCGGCACCGCCGGCGATGCCGACGACGCGACAGCCGCGCGCCTTGGCCAGCTGGCCGACGGCGCTGCCCACCGCCCCGCTGGCCGCGCTGACGACGATGGTCTCGCCGGCCTTGGGCTCGATGATGTGCGCCAGCCCGACCCAGGCGGTGACCCCCGGCATGCCGACCGCGCCGAGGTAGGCCGACAGCGGCACCTTGGTCGCGTCGACCTTGCGCAGCACGCCCGGGCTGCCGGCGTCGAACACGGCCATCTCCTGCCACCCGCCCATGCCCTGGACGGTGTCGCCGGGCGCGAACTTGTCGTGCCTGGACTCGACGACCACGCCGACCGTGCCGCCGATCATCGGCGCGCCCAGCGCCTGGGGTGCGGCGTAGTTCTTGGCGTCGTTCATGCGCATGCGCATGTACGGATCCAGGCTCAGGTAGTGGTTGCGCACCAGCACCTGGCCGTCGGCCAGCGCAGGCACGGGCACCTCCTCGAGACGGAAGTTGTCCAGGCGGGCTTCCTCGGGGGGGCGCGAGGCGAGGACGATGCGGCGGTGGCTGGTCATGGTGGTGGTCATCGTCTCGATCAGGTCTGAATCCCCTCTGGCGCGGGGCGGCATCGGGGCTCTCTCGGGGTGGTTCAATCG
>JANMAP010000267.1:0-2768 GCA_031359905.1 Burkholderiales bacterium
CTTACCGGATGCGCCTGGCCAACTCGGCCGCCTTGCCGGTGTAGCTGCCCGGCGTCAACGCCCGCAGGCGCACCTTCTCGGCTTCGGGCAGCGCCAGCCCGTCGATGAACGCGGCCAGGGTTTCGCGCGTGATCGCCTTGCCGCGAGTCAGCTCTTTGAGTTGCTCGTACGGGTTGGGCAGGCCATGCCGGCGCATCACCGTCTGGATCGGTTCGGCCAGCACTTCCCAGGCCGCGTCGAGGTCGGCGGCGAGCGCGGCCTCGTCGAGCTCGAGCTTGTCCAAGCCGCGCGCCAGGCTGTCGATGGCGACCATCGTGTAGCCCAGCGCCACGCCCATGTTGCGCAGCACCGTGCTGTCGGTCAGGTCGCGCTGCCAGCGGCTGGTCGGCAGCTTGTGGCTCATGTGCGCGAGAAGCGCATTGGCCAGGCCGAAGTTGCCTTCGGCGTTCTCGAAGTCGATCGGGTTGACCTTGTGCGGCATGGTGCTCGAGCCGACCTCGCCGGCCTTCACGCGCTGCTTGAAGTAGCCCAGCGAGATGTAGCCCCAGACGTCGCGCGACCAGTCGATGAGCAGCGTGTTGGCCCGCGCGATGGCGTCGAACAGCTCGGCCATGTAGTCGTGCGGTTCGATCTGGATCGTGTAGGCATTGAAGACCAGGCCCAGGCGCTCTTCGACGACGCGGCGGCTGAAGGCCGGCCAGTCGAAGCCCGGGTAGGCCGCGACATGCGCGTTGTAGTTGCCGACCGCGCCGTTCATCTTGGCCAGCAGCGGCACCGCGGCGATGTTGGCGCGGGCCCGCGCCAGCCGCGCCGCCCCGTTGGCGACTTCCTTGCCGACCGTCGTCGGGCTGGCCGTCTGGCCGTGCGTGCGGCTGAGCATGCTGGCCCCGGCCATGGCGTGGGACATCGCCGTCAGCTTGTCCTGCAGCTGGTCCAGCGCTGGCAGCAGCACGCCGGTGCGGGCGGCCTGCAGCATCAGCGCGTGGCTGGTGTTGTTGATGTCCTCGCTGGTGCAGGCGAAGTGGACGAACTCGCCAGCGGCCTTGAGTTCGGCCTGACCGTCGAAGCGCGACTTGAGCCAGTACTCGACCGCCTTGACGTCGTGGTTGGTGGTTCTCTCGATGTCCTTGATGGCCTGCGCGTCGTTCGCCGAAAAGCGCACCACCAAGCCGCGCAGCAGGCCGCGTGCGGCTTCGGTCAACGGCTTGAATTCGGCGAAGCCGGCGTCCGACAGGGCGATGAACCACTCGACCTCGACCTGCACGCGGCGGTGCATCAGCCCGTATTCCGACAGCAGCGGCCGCAGCGATGCCATCTTGTGCACATAGCGGCCGTCCAACGGTGACAGGGCGGTGAGCGAAGACAGGTTCATGCGCGAGGAGCGAGGGCGGCAGGGCGGCGGCAAGCAGTGGCCTGGGCAGCGCCGCAGGTGGCCTGCGCGTGCCGGGCGCGCCGCGGAGCCCACAGGCGTGGCCAAGCCTCGATTCTAGGCGGCGGGCCTGCGTACGGCAGTGGGGCCGTGCGGAACCCGCAAGTGACGACAATCCGGCGATGAACACGCCGTCAAACGCTCCCCGCGCCTTGTGTTTCGATGTCTTCGGGACCGTCGTCGACTGGTACGCCAGCATCGCCGCCGACGTCGCCGGCCGCAGCCTGCCGGTCGATGGCGGCGCCTTCGCGTTGGCCTGGCGGGCCGGCTACCAGCCCGCGATGCAGGCCGTGCGCAGCGGCGCGCTGCCGTGGACCCACATCGACGGACTGCACCGGCGCATCCTCGACGGCCTGCTGGCCGAGCGCGGTATCGACCTGCCCGAGGCCGAGCGCCAGGCGTTGAACCAGGTCTGGCACCGTCTGCGGGCCTGGCCCGACAGCGTTGCCGGGCTGCAGCGGCTGAAGGCCTGCTTCACGATCGCCACGCTGTCCAACGGCAACCTGTCGTTGCTGGTCGACATGGCCAAGCACGCCGGGCTGCCCTGGGATGCGGTGCTGAGCGCCGAACTCTTCGGCCATTACAAGCCCGACCCCGAGGTCTACCTGGGCGCGGCCCGCCTGCTGGACCTGCCGCCGGCGCAGGTCATGCTGGTCGCCGCGCATCCCAGCGACCTGCGCGCCGCCGCCGCCTGCGGCCTGCGCACCGCCTACGTGCCGCGGCCGCTGGAACGCGGGCCGGGCGGCGCGATGGAGGCCTGGACGCCGGGCGAGTTCGATCTCGTCGCCGACGACTTCCATTCGCTGGCGGAACAACTCGGCGCCTGAGTCGGCACGAAGCCTGCCCACAGGATGGCCGTCCAGTCGCAGCGGCCGCCGCGCCGGCAGCCGGAAGGCAGTCAACGTCGCCGATCAGACGTCGGATGCGGCTGCCGCCGCCGCCGGGCCCGCCGGCCGGCGCAATTTGACAAGCGGCAGGGCCTGCGGCCCCAGCGTGCCCCAGCGGTAGGCGACGAAGCCACTGGCCCCGTACAGCGCCAGCGCCGGGTGGTTCTGCGTGCCGGTGGCGACCGTCAATGCGTGGCCGTCGGCGCGGCCTGCGACGTGCGCGATCACCGCCTGCAGCAGGTGTCGCGCGATGCCGCGACGCTGCCATGCGGGGTGCACGACGAGCGTGGTGATCTGCAATGCACCCGCGCCACCATCGTCGCCGGCGGCGTCTGCATCCGGATCGGGCAGGCAGGCGATGGCGCCGACCAACTCGTCATCGAGCCACGCACCCAGCCACGACTCCGCCCCGGCCTGAAAGTCCGCCGAATTGCGACGCGCGGTGTTTTCGC
>JANMAP010000104.1:0-12464 GCA_031359905.1 Burkholderiales bacterium
CTCGAGGCGCTGATGCCGGTGTTCATGAAGAGCGGCAGCAAGGGCATCGCCCCCGAGGTCAAGAAGCTGCAGGACGCGATGCTGCGCCTGCGCTATGCGAGCGTGCCGGTGGTCGCGGCGATGCGCGGCATTGCGCTGGGCGGCGGCTGCGAGATGGCGGCCTATTCCGCCCGGCGCGTGGCCGCGATGGAGACCTATGTCGGCTTGGTCGAGGTCGGCGTCGGCCTGGTGCCGGCCGGCGGCGGCCTGGCCTATATCGCGCGGCGTGGCGCCGAGATGGCGATGGCGGCGAACGTTGCCAATCCAGCGAACGCGGACATCTTGAAGTTTGTCAGCGACGGCTTCACCCATGCGGCGATGGCCAAGGTGGGAACCAGCGCGATCGAGAGCCGCAGGCTCGGCTACCTGCTGTGGAGCGACATCATCGTGCCGCACAAGGACGAATTGCTGTTCGTCGCCACGGCGCAGGCCAAGGCGATGGCCGACAGCGGCTGGCGGCCGCCGACCAAGGCGTTGTTCCCGGTGGCCGGGCGCAGCGCGATCGCCACCATCCAGGCCCAGCTGGCCAACATGCGCGACGGCGGTTTCATCAGCGCCCACGATTTCCACATCAGCACGCTGATCGCGCTGGCGGTCTGCGGCGGCGACGTCGACGCCGGCAGTCTGGTGACCGAGGACTACGTGATGGCGCTGGAGCGCAAAGCGTTCTGCAGCCTGCTCGAACATCCCAAGACGCAGGAGCGAATCATGGGCATGCTGTCCACAGGCAAGCCCATCAGAAATTGAACCACCCCCGGAGCGCCTGCGGCGCTGCCCCCTCGAGGGGGCGCCGTCAGCGGCCCGGCGGAGCCGGTTCCGCGGCGGCCACTCGAGAATCCAGATCGGAGCGTATGAGATGAAACAAGTTCAAGAGGCCTACATCGTCGCCGCCACGCGCACGCCGATCGGCAAGAGCGGCCGCGGCTTTTTCCGCAACACGCGGCCCGACGATCTGCTGGTGGCTGCCGTGCGCAGCGCACTGGCGCAGGTGCCAGGCCTCGACCCGACCGCCATCGAGGACGCGATCATCGGCTGCAGCTTCCCGGAAGGTGAGCAGGGCATGAACATGGCCCGCGCCGCGATGGTGCTGGCCGGCCTGCCGCACGGCGTCGGCGGGGTCACCGTCAACCGCTTCTGCGCCAGCGGGCTGACCGCCTTGCAGATGGCCGCCGACCGCATCCGCGTCGGCGAGGCCGACGTGATGATCGCCGGCGGCGCCGAAAGCATGAGCATGGTGCCGATGGGCGGCAACAAGCCGTCGTTCAACCCGCTGGTCTTCGCCCGCGACGAGAACGTCGGCATCGCCTACGGCATGGGCCTGACCGCCGAGAAGGTGGCCACGCAGTGGAAGGTCAGCCGCGAAGACCAGGATGCCTTCGCGTTGGCGTCGCACCAGAAGGCATTGGCGGCGATGGCCGCCGGTCACTTCGCAGCCGAAATGACGCCGATCGACGTCGTCGACCGGTTTCCGAACCTCGTCACGGGTGAGGTGGGCACGACGACGCGCACCGTCCAGCTCGACGAAGGCGCGCGGCCCGACACCTCGCTCGAAGGTCTGGCCAAGCTGCGCCCCGTCTTCGCGGCGGCGCTTGACCCGGCGGGCAAGCCCACCGGCAAAGGCAGCGTCACCGCCGGCAACAGCAGCCAGACCAGCGACGGTGCCGGTGCGTTGATCCTGGCCAGCGAAGCGGCGGTCAAGCGTTTCAACCTGAAGCCGCTGGCCCGTTTCGTCAGCTACGCGGCGCGCGGGGTGCCGCCCGAGGTCATGGGCATCGGCCCGATCGAGGCCATTCCCGCGGCCTTGAAGTACGCCGGCCTGAGCCTGGCCGACATCGGCTGGATCGAACTCAACGAAGCCTTCGCGGCGCAGGCCCTGGCCGTCATCCGGACGGTCGGCCTGGACCCGGCGCGCGTCAACCCGATGGGCGGCGCGATCGCGCTCGGCCATCCGCTGGGCGCCACCGGCGCGATCCGCGCTGCCACGGTCGTGCATGCCCTGCACCGCCAGCAGTTGAAGTACGGCATGGTCACGATGTGCGTCGGCATGGGCCAGGGCGCCGCCGGTATCTTCGAACGCGTCTGAAGGAGCATCCAGACATGAGCATCAAGACCGCTGTCGTCAACGGCGTCGCGACCATCGAGATCGCCCGCCCGGAAAAGAAGAACGCGCTGACCGTGGCCATGTACCAGGCGATGCGCGACGCGCTGATGGCCGCCAAGGCCGACCCGGCAGTGCGTGCGGTGCTGATCACCGGCCAGCCCGGCATCTTCACCAGCGGCAACGACATCGAGGACTTCATGCAGCGCGGGACCGGTGGCGCTGGCCAGGGCAGCGAAGCGACGGAATCCCCGGTCTTCCAATTCATGCGCGCGTTGATCGAATGCGACAAGCCGGTGGTGGCCGCAGTCACCGGCGCGGCGATCGGCATCGGCACGACGATGCTGCTGCACTGCGATCTCGTCTACGTGTCCGACGAGGCGCGGCTGGCCATGCCGTTCGTCAGTCTGGGCCTGGTGCCGGAGTTCGCCAGCAGCCTGCTGGTGCCGCAACTGATGGGCCACCGCCGCGCTGCCGAGAAGCTGTTGCTGGGCGATCCGTTCACGCCCGAACAGGCGGTCGAATGCGGCATCGCCAACGCGGTGATCCCGGCCAGCGAAGTGGTGAACCACGCGCGGCGCATTGCCGAACGCTTCAACGGCCTGCCGCCTGGTGCGGTGCGCGAATCGAAGCAGCTGATGCGCGGCCCCCAGCACGAACAGCTGCTGCAGACGATCGGCCGCGAAGGCGCCATCTTCGCCCGCCGCCTGCGCAGCCCCGAGGCGACCGAAGCCTTCCAGGCGTTCTTCCAGAAGCGCAAGCCCGACTTCTCGAAGTTCTGACGGGCCCCGGTCCCCCTGCGCGGGAGGGTAGTCCGGGCCCGGTGCGCTCGCGCCCAGCTCAATAGACCCAGGCCATCAAGGGAATTCTGTCGATGAATCCCCTAAATGCTGCAGCGCAACCAAAATATGGCGAAGCGTGGTTGCCGTGGTGCCTGTCTGGCCCCTGCCTTGTGTTCGTCGGGCCGTGATCGGGTCCCGCGCAGCGCGCCTTTCCTCCCTCACTTCTCTCTTTTGAAAAACGATCATGTCGACGATCAACACCCCCGTTCAAGCATTCAAAGCCCACGCCTTCCACAACGGCAAGTTCGTTGAAATCACCGAGCAGAGCCTGAAGGGCCAATGGTCGGCGTTCATCTTCATGCCCGCAGCCTTCACCTTCAACTGCCCGACCGAGGTCGAAGACGCCGCCGACCACTACGCCGAGTTCCAGAAGCTGGAAACGCAGGTCTACGTCATCACCACCGACACGCACTTCGCGCACAAGGTGTGGCACGAGACCTCGCCGGCTGTCGGCAAGGCCCGGTTCCCGCTGGTCGGCGATCCGACGCACCAGTTGACACGCGCGTTCGGCGTGCACATCGAAGAAGAAGGCGTGGCGCGGCGCGGCACATTCATCATCAATCCCGACGGCGTGGTCAAGACCGCCGAAGTCCACGACAACGCCATCGCGCGCGACGTCAAGGAAACCCTGCGCAAGCTGAAGGCCGCGCAGTACGTCGCCAAGAACCCGGGCCAGGTCTGCCCGGCCAAGTGGAACGAAGGCGCCAAGACGCTGACGCCGTCGCTGGACCTCGTCGGCAAGATCTGACGTCAGCGTGCCCAGGCCGGAGTGACCCGGCCTGATGCGGGCGGTTTGTCTGACCCCCGCCCCACCCTTGTCCATCGGTCGGAGACCTTCATGCTCGACAGCAACATCCAAGCCCAGCTGCAGGCCTATCTGGAACGCCTGCAGCAGCCGATCGAATTGGTGGCCAGCCTCGACGACCGGCCAGCGTCGGCCGAGATGCGCGAACTGCTGACCGAGATCGCCGCGCTCAACGACAAGGTCGCCGTTCGCTTCGACGGACTGGACGCGCGCCGCCCGTCGTTCCAGATCACCCGTGGCGGCGCGGACATGGGCCTGCGTTTCGCGGCCATCCCGATGGGCCACGAATTCACGTCGCTGGTGCTGGCGCTGCTGCAAGCCGGCGGCCACCCGCCGAAGGTCGACGCCGACACGATCGCCCAGATCCAGGCGCTGCAACGTGACGACGGCGGCGAATTCGTCTTCGAGACCTACATGTCCCTGACCTGCCACAACTGCCCCGACGTCGTGCAGGCGCTGAATCTGATGGCCGTGCTCAACCCGCGGGTGCGCCACGTCGCCATCGATGGCGGGCTGTTCCAGGCCGAGGTCGACGGCCGCCAGATCATGGCCGTGCCGACGGTCTACCTGAACGGCCAGGTGTTCGGCTCGGGCCGCATGGAGTTGTCAGAGATCCTGGCCCAGGTCGACCAGGGCGCGGCGGCGCGCGACGCCGCCCGGCTCGCGGACAAGGCGGCGTTCGACATGCTGATCGTCGGCGGCGGGCCGGCCGGCGCGGCTGCGGCGGTGTATGCCGCGCGCAAGGGCATCCGCACCGGCGTGGTGGCCGAACGCTTCGGCGGCCAGACGCTGGACACGCTGGGCATCGAGAACTACATCTCGGTGAAGGAAACCGACGGCCCGAAGTTCGCAGCGGCGCTCGAGCAGCACGTGCGCGCCTACGACGTCGACCTGATCAACGGCCAGCGCGTGACGGCGCTCGAACCGGCGGCCGAATCCGGTGGCGAGATCGGCGTGACGCTGGCCAACGGCGCGACGCTCTCGGCCCGCTCGGTGGTGCTGGCCACCGGGGCGCGCTGGAAGAACGTCGACGTGCCCGGCGAGGCCGCATACCGCAACAAGGGCGTGGCCTACTGCCCGCACTGCGATGGCCCGCTGTTCAAGGGCAAGAAGGTGGCGGTGATCGGTGGCGGCAACTCGGGGGTCGAGGCGGCCATCGACTTGGCCGGCCTCGCCGCCCAGATCACGCTGCTGGAATTCGCCGACACGCTGAAGGCCGATGCGGTGCTCGTCCGCAAGTTGCGCAGCCTGCCGAACGTCGAGATCCACACCGGCGCGCAGACGCTGGAAATCACCGGCGACGGCCAGAAGGTCGACGGCCTGCGCTACCGCGACCGCAGCAGCGGCGCCGAACACCGCATCGACCTCGCCGGCGTCTTCGTGCAGATCGGCCTGGTGCCCAACACCGACTGGCTGAAGGGCACGGTCGAACTGTCGAAGTACGGCGAGATCCTGATCGATGAAAAGTGCCAGACCAGCCTGCCGGGCGTGTTTGCCGCCGGTGACGTGACGACCGTCCCGTTCAAGCAGATCGTCATCGCCGCCGGCGAAGGATCCAAGGCGGCTCTGTCGGCGTTCGACCACCTGATGCGCAGCCCGCTGGCGGTGGCCGCCTGATGTCGACGCGCCGGCCGGTCACCCGGGTCGGCGGCGATCCCGCGCTCAGCGGGGGATCGGTCGCGGCTGGCCGCTCGCGTCGATGGCGACGTAGGTCAGGTCGGCCTCGGTGACCTTGACGACCTGCAGGTTGGCCGGGTTGCGCTCGGCAAAGACCTGCACGTGCACACTGATCGACGTGGTGCCGATGCGCGTGACCTGGGCGTAAAAGCTCAGCAGGTCGCCCAGGCTGACCGGCTGCTTGAAGATGAACTGGTTGACCGCCACGGTGGCGATGCGGCCTTTGGCGATGCGCGACGGCATGACGGCACCCGCCAGGTCGACCTGGGCCATGATCCAGCCGCCAAAAATGTCGCCATTGGCGTTGACGTCGGCCGGTAGCGGCATCACCCGCAACACCAGCTCGCCGCCATCGGCGGGCAGGGTCTGCGGCGACAGCGGATGGTCGATGGCGATGCGGGGCGTGGGCTGCATGCGGGTGTCCTGCGAACGGTGGACCGGCCGGCGACAATCGCCGCCATGTCCCCGACCACCACTGTAGCCGCGCCCGCGGCTGCTGCCCCGCCGTCGTCGTCGCCGCCGCGGGGATCCGACTGGGGCACGCTGGCCAAGCTGCTGCCCTACCTGTGGCGCTACCGCTGGCGCGTCGGCACGGCGCTGGCGTTCCTGGTGGCCGCCAAGGTCGCCAACGTCGGCGTGCCGGTGCTGATGAAGAACCTGGTCGACGCGCTGGCCTTCAAGCCCGGCGATCCGGCGGCGTTGCTGGTCGTGCCGGTCGGGCTGGTGGTGGCCTATGGCGCGCTGCGCCTGTCGACGTCGCTGTTCACCGAACTGCGCGAGCTGATCTTCGCCAAGGCCACCGAAGGCACGGCGCGCAGCATCAGCCTGCAGGTCTTCCGCCATCTGCACGCGCTGTCCTTGCGCTTTCACCTCGAACGCCAGACCGGCGGCATGACGCGCGACATCGAGCGTGGCACGCGGGCCGTGCATTCGCTGATCTCGTATTCGCTGTACAGCATCGTGCCGACGCTGATCGAGGTCACGCTGGTGCTGACGCTGCTGGCCGTCAAGTTCGACGCCTGGTTCGCCTGGATCACCATCGCCGCGCTGACGCTGTACATCACCTACACGATCACGGTGACCGAGTGGCGCACCAAGTTCCGCAAGCAGATGAACGAACTCGACTCGTCGGCGCATTCGCGGGCCATCGATTCGCTGCTGAACTACGAGACCGTCAAGTACTTCAACAACGAGGACTTCGAGGCCCGGCGCTACGACGAGAACCTTGAAAAGCTGCGCCGCGCGGCGCTGAAGAGCCAGACCACGCTGAGCCTGCTCAACACCGGCCAGCAACTGATCATCGCCACCGCGCTGGTGGCCATGCTGTGGCGGGCGACGCTGGGCGTCACCGAAGGCCGGCTGACGCTGGGCGACCTGGTGATGATCAACGCCTTCATGCTGCAGCTGTACATCCCGCTGAACTTCCTGGGCGTGATCTATCGCGAGATCAAGCAGGCGCTGACCGATCTCGACAAGCTGTTCAACCTGCTTGAGAAGAACCGCGAGGTTGACGACCTGCCCGGCGCGCAGCCCCTGCAGGTGACGCAGGGCGTGGTGCGCTTCGAGCACGTCTGTTTCGCGTACGACCTGGCGTCGAGCACGGGCTCCGCGGGCTCGGATGCGCCCCCGGGCGGCGTCCCGCGCAGTGAGCCCGCGGCCCGCGTTCGGCCGATCCTCCAGGACCTCAGCTTCGAGATCCCGGCCGGCAAGACAGTGGCCGTGGTCGGCCCGTCGGGTGCGGGCAAGAGCACGCTGGCGCGGCTGCTGTACCGCTTCTACGATGTCGACGCCGCAGGCGGGGGCCGCATCACCATCGATGGCCAGGACATCCGCAGCGTCACGCAGTCCAGCCTGCGCCAGGCCATCGGGATCGTGCCGCAGGACACCGTGCTGTTCAACGACACCGTCGAATACAACATCGCCTACGGTCGGCCCGGAGCGACGCGTGCCGAGGTCGAGGCTGCGGCCGCGGCGGCGCACATCCACCACTTCATCGCCGCCACGCCCAAGGGCTACGAAACGATGGTCGGCGAGCGCGGACTGAAGCTGTCGGGTGGCGAGAAGCAGCGCGTGGCGATTGCCCGCACGCTGTTGAAGAACCCGCCGATCCTGATCTTCGACGAAGCCACGTCAGCCTTGGACTCGGCCAACGAGCGGGCGATCCAGGCCGAGCTGAAAAGCGTGTCGCAGGGCAAGACCGCGCTGGTCATCGCCCACCGCCTGTCGACGGTCGTCGACGCGCACGAGATCGTGGTGCTCGAAGGCGGGCGCCTCGTCGAACGCGGGCCGCACGCCGAACTGCTCGCCCGCGATGGTCGTTACGCGCAGATGTGGAGGCTGCAGCAGGCGGGTCAGGACACACCCTGATCGGCGCTGGCGGATCGCTGACATAGCTCTGACATCGGGCTGACGAATGCGCCCGGCGGGCTGGGCGGGCAGGCCCCCAGCGGCCGGGTCAATCCAGCTGTCAGTAGCCGCCGCGGCGGCCGTCGTTGCGGTCGCGCCAGTTCGGCACGCCGTCGTGGTCGCGGTCATAACCGCCGCGATGCTGTTCGAAGCGGTCGCGAATGCCGTTGCCGTTGCGGTCGCCGTGCGGGTGGTAGCGACGGTCGTAGCGGTCGCCGTAACCGTAGCTGGCTGCGGCGACATAGCCGCGCGGGGCCACGACCACCGCGCGCGGCGCGTACACCGGCGCCGGCACATACACACGCTGGGGCACGTAGACCGGCTGGGGCACGTACACCGGCTGCGGCACGTAAACAGCCTGCGGAACGTAGACCGGCTGCGATTCGTAGACCGGCTGCTGGCGGACATAGACGGGCTCGACCACCGACACCGACGGCTGGTAGTACGGGCTGCCGATGGTCACCGACCAGCGGATGTCGGCCGAGCCGTTGGCCTGCGCGGCTGCGCCGGCGGTGAGGCCAGCGACGGCCAGCGCCAGGATGGCGAGATGCTTGCTGTGCATGGTGCTGAACTCCTTCAGTTGCTGCAGCGCCGCGGAGAAGCCGCGCCACCCACCCACAACGGTCTTGGTCATCCCCGGGTTCACGCGGGGGCGGCTTCCGGGGTGTAAAGCTTTGTCGCCGATACACTGCCCAGCGTGGAAACCAAGTGGCTCGAGGACTTCGTCAGCCTTGCCGAGACCCGCAGCTTTTCGCGCTCGGCCCAGTTGCGGCATGTCACCCAGCCCGCGTTCTCGCGACGCATCCAGGCCCTGGAAGCCTGGACCGGCATCGATCTTGTCGACCGTTCTTCGTATCCGACACGCTTGACGCCCGCCGGCGAGACCTTCCTCGCCCAGGCGCTGGAGATCCTCGACGCGCTGCAGGCCACGCGCAACATGATGCGCAGCCACCAGGTCGCCGGGCAGGACATGATCGAATTCGCCGTCCCGCACACCCTGGCCTTCACGTTCTTCCCGCACTGGCTGATGGACCTGCGCCAGGAATTCGGCGCGGTGAAGACGCGGCTGACCGCGCTCAACGTGCACGACGCCGTGATGCGCCTGACGGAAGGCGGCTGCGATTTGCTCATCGCCTACCACCACCCGTCCCAGCCGCTGCAGTTGAGTCCCGAGCGCTACGAGATGCTCAGCCTGGGCAGCGAGACCCTCGCGCCGTACGCCAAGGCCACGGCCGACGGCGCGCCGTTGTTCCGCGTGCCCGGCCACCCCGCGGATCGCGTGCCTTTCCTGAGCTACGCGTCGGGCGCCTACATGGCCCGGCTGGTCGAGGTGATCCTGAAGGACGTCGGGCAGCCGCTGCATCTGGAAGCCATCTACGAGACCGACATGGCCGAGGGCCTGAAGGCGATGGCGCTGGAAGGCCATGGCCTGGCCTTTCTGCCGCACAGTTCGGTCAAGAAGGAGTTGAAGTCGCGGCGGCTGGTGTCGGCCGCACCGGGCGGGAGCTGCGAGCTGACGATGCAAGTGCGCATCTACCGCGAGCGCCCAGGCATCGCGCGCCACGCCAAGCCGGCGGTGCAGGCCTTGTGGGATTTTCTCGGCGCCGGTGTCGATCTGCCGGCCACGCCACGGCGTGAAACGTCGGCCTGAGACCGGTGTCGACCTTTGCGTCGACCGTTGCGTCGACCTTCGCGTGCACCAGCATCGATGCCACCGGCCGCCGCGGGCTTCCACGCAGCGGCCGGCGATCAGGACTGCCTAGAATCTTCTCATTGTCTATTCCGTTTCCATTCATTCAGGAGCCCCCATGAACCAGCCGAAACTGTTGTCCGTCTGTGCGTTCGCCGCGCTGGTCTTCGCCGGCGCCGCGCATGCCGACACGCTGTCCAAGATCAAGGACAGCGCGAGCGTCACGATGGGGGTGCGCGAATCCTCGGGCGCCTTGTCGTACACCCTGGGCGATGGCAAGTACGCCGGGTTCCACGTCGAGCTGTGCCAGCGCGTGCTGGCCGATGTTCAGAAGAGCCTGGGCCTGGCCAAGCTGGACATCAAGTACCAGCCGGTGACGTCGCAGAACCGGATCCCGCTGGTGCAGAACGGGACCGTCGACATCGAGTGCGGGTCGACGACCAACAACGCGGCACGGCAGAAGGACGTGGCCTTCGCCGTGACCACCTATGTCGAAGAGGTGCGCATCGCGGTGAAGGCCAGTTCGGGCATCACGTCGATCGCCCAGCTGAACGGCCGCAGCGTTGCCACCACCACCGGCACCACCTCGGTGCAACTGCTGCGCAAGCACGAGCGCGCCAGCGGCGTCGACTTCAAAGAGATCTTCGGTAAGGACCACGCCGACAGCTTTCTGCTGCTCGAAAGCGGCCGTGCCGATGCCTTCGTGATGGACGGCCAGATCCTCGCCGGCAACATCGCCAAGGCCAAGAACCCGGCCGACTTCAAGATCGTCGGCGAGGTGCTGTCGGTCGAACCGATCGCCATCATGATCCGCAAGGACGACCCGGCCTTCAAGAAGGCCGTCGACACCAGCCTCGGCGCGATGATGAAGTCCGGCGAAATCGCCAAGGCCTACGACAAGTGGTTCGTGCAGCCGATCCCGCCGAGCAACACGCGTGTCGGCCTGCCGGCCAGCGACGCCACCAAGCTGGCCTGGGCGAATCCCAACGACAAGCCGGTCGAGGACTACCTGAAGAAGTAAGCCCGGGCGCCGCGCATGACCTGGGAATGGCAAGTCTTCTGCAAGGAAACCACCTCGGGTGACGTGATCCGCGGCTGCTTCGGCCGCGGCGGCGATTTCACCTACCTGAACTGGATCCTGTCGGCCTGGGGCTGGACGCTGTCGGTGGCGGTGCTGGCGCTGATCGTCGCGATGCTGACGGGCTCGCTGATGGGCATCCTGCGCACCGTGCCCGACCGGCGGCTGGTGTTCATCGCCAATGCCTGGACCGAGCTGTTCCGCAACATCCCGTTGCTGGTCCAGATCTTCCTCTGGTACCACGTGCTGCCGTCGATCTTCATCAGCCTGCGCGGCATCCCGAGCTTCCTGCTGGTGGTCTTCGCGCTGGGCTTCTTCACCAGCGCGCGCATCTCCGAACAGGTCAAGGCCGGCATCCAGAGCCTGCCCAAGGGGCAGGGTTATGCCGGCCTGGCGGTGGGCTTGACGCTGCCGCAGGCCTACCGCTACGTGCTGCTGCCGATGGCCTTTCGCATCGTCATTCCGCCGCTGACCAGCGAGAGCATGAACATCGTCAAGAACTCGTCGGTGGCCTTCGCGGTCAGCATCGCCGAGCTGACCATGTTCGCGATGCAGTCCGGCGAGGAAACGGCGCGCAACGTCGAGATGTACCTGGCCGTCACCGGCCTGTACTTCATCAGCGCGTTCGCCATCAACCGGGTCATGCTCGGCGTGGAAAACCGCGTCCGCGTTCCCGGCATGATCGGCAGCAAGTGATGGCCGGATCGCGCCAGGTCGCTTCATGAATCTCGACTTCGGGTTCCTCAGCTGGCAGGTCATCGCCAGCTTCGTCGTCAAGGGCTTTCTGTTCTCGGTCCAGCTGACGCTGATCGCGATGGTCGGCGGCATCGTCATCGGCACCTTGCTGGCGCTGATGCGGCTGTCGGGCAAGCCCATCCTCGTGATGCCGGCGTCGTTCTACGTCAACACCATGCGCAGCATCCCACTGGTGATGGTGATCCTGTGGTTTTTCCTGCTGATCCCGCTGCTCACCGGGCGGCCGCTGGGCGCCGAGATCTCGGCGATGATCACTTTCACTCTGTTCGAGGCCGCCTACTACAGCGAGATCATGCGTGCCGGCATCCAGAGCGTGCCCAAGGGCCAGGTGCATGCTGGCTACGCGGTGGGCATGGATTACCGGCAGACGATGCAGCTGATCGTGCTGCCGCAGGCCTTCCGCAACATGCTGCCGGTGCTGCTGACGCAGACCATCATCCTGTTCCAGGACACCTCGCTGGTGTATGCCATCGGCGCTTACGACCTGTTGAAGGGGTTCGAGATTGCCGGCAAGAACTACAACCGGCCGGTCGAGACCTATCTGGTCGCTGCGCTGGTGTACTTCGCGATCTGCTTCAGCCTGAGCATGCTGGTGCGCCGGCTGCAAAGCAAGATCGCCATCATTCGCTGACGTTCAGGCCAATCGCCCCGTTCGCAAACGTTCGCCCCGTCCGCCGCGTCCCGCGGCCGCCCCCGAGATGCTTCTTCGCCGAGAACCGACATGATCGACATCAAGAACGTCAGCAAGTGGTACGGCAGCTTCCAGGTGTTGACCGACTGCACCACCAGCATCCAGAAGGGCGAGGTGGTGGTGGTCTGCGGCCCGTCGGGGTCGGGCAAGAGCACGCTGATCAAGACCGTCAACGCGCTCGAGCCGTTCCAGAAGGGCGACATCGTCGTCGACGGCATCAGCATCAGCGACCCGAAGACCGACCTGCCCAAGCTGCGCGCCCGCGTCGGCATGGTCTTCCAGCACTTCGAACTCTTCCCGCACCTGAGCGTCACCGAGAACCTGACGCTGGCGCAGATCAAGGTGCTCGGCCGCAGCCCCGACGAGGCCAAGACGCGCGGCC
>JANMAP010000295.1:0-5467 GCA_031359905.1 Burkholderiales bacterium
GGTGTAGTAGCCGCGCGTCTGCGCCAGCGCCAGCGTCTCCATGACCACGCCCTGGCCGGCGAAGGCGGCGTCGCCGTGCACCAGCACCGGCAGCACCTGCGCGCCGGTCTTGTCGCCGCGGCGGTCCATGCGCGCCTTGACCGAGCCCTCGACCACCGGGTTGACGATCTCCAGGTGCGACGGATTGAACGCCAGGCTCAGGTGCACCGGGCCGCCGCGCGTGGTGACGTCGCTGCTGAAGCCCTGGTGGTACTTGACATCGCCCGACGGCAGCGCTTCCGGCGCGGTGTGGTCGAACTCGGCGAACAGGTCGGCCGGCATCTTGCCCAGCGTGTTGACGAGCACGTTCAGCCGGCCGCGGTGGGCCATGCCGATGACGATCTCCTGGACACCGGTGCCGCCGGCGCGCTGAACGAGTTCGTCCATGCTGGCGATGAAGCTCTCGCCGCCTTCCAGCGAGAAGCGCTTCTGGCCGACGTACTTGGTGTGCAGGTAGCGCTCCAGACCTTCGGCGGCGGTCAGGCGGTCGAGGATGTGCTTCTTCTCCTCGGTGTTGAAGGTCGGCTTGCTGCGGATGCTCTCCAGCCGCTCCTGCCACCAGCGCTTCTCTGCCGGGTCGGTGCAGTGCATGAATTCGGCGCCGACCGTCCCGCAGTAGGTCTCGCGCAGGGCCTGCACGATCTCGCGCAGGCTCATTTGCTCGGCTTTGCTGAAGTAGGTGTTCGCGGCCGAGAACGTGATGTCCAGGTCGGACTCGGTCAGGTCGTAGAACGCCGGCTCGAGTTCGGGAATCTTCGGCCGTTCGGTGCGCTTGAGCGGATCGAGATCGGCCCAGCGGCTGCCCAGGAAGCGGTAGGCGGCGATCAGGCTCTGGACGTGAACCTGTTTGCGGGCGACGGCCAGGTCGGCCTCGCTGGCCTTCAGCGCAAAAGCATTGGCCTTGGCGCGCTGGGCGAAGGATTCGACGATCGGCGCATGGGCCACGTCGCGGCTGTCGCTGCCGTCGACGGCGGGAACGTGCTGCAGGTTGTCGAAATAGCTGCGCCAGGTATCGGGCACGCTGCCGGGATTGTCGAGGTACGCCTCGTACAACTCTTCCACGTAGGGCGCGTTGCCCCCGAACAGGTACGAGTTGGCCCTGTATTGCTGCATCATCTTTCGCTCACCTTTCGTCCTGGTTTCCAAGACTCCGATGGGTTGATCAACCTTCCGCGGCCCCGGCTGCACCGGGCAAGCGGACGAGCGACCCGCCTTGCTGCATCAACCGCACGCAAGGGGACGGGAAGGACCGTTTGACTGCCGACCGAACTCTAGCATCCGAACACAGCGGACTTTCCCGCTTCGCCAACGCCACCGCAGCGCCTAGCATCCAAGGCTTTGCAGCTTTCGGAGCAGTCCGCATGAGTCTCAAGTCCTTGATGGCCATTGCCACGCTGACGGCGGCGCTGGTCGCCCCGGCCAGCGCCCAGACGCTGCGTTGGGCGGCGCAGAACGACATCCTGACGATGGATCCGCATTCGCAGAACCACGCCACGACCAACGCCATGCTGATGCACGCCTACGAAGGCCTGACCCGGTACGGCCCGACTTATCAGATCGAGCCCGCGCTGGCCACCAAGTGGACCTACCTGTCGCCGACGCAGGTGCGCTTCGAACTGCGCAAGGGCGTCAAATTCCACGACGGCACGCCCTTCACCGCCGACGACGTGGTGTTCTCGTTCGGCCGCATCAAGCAGCCGCAGGGCACGATGCAGATCTACGTCACCGGCATCAGCGAGGTGAAGAAGGTCGACGACACCACGGTCGACCTGATCCTGTCGGCGCCCAGCCCGATCCTGCTGCGCAACATCATCGACTTCAGGATCATGAGCAAGGCGTGGTCGGAAAAGAACAAGACCACCAACGTCCAGGACTACAAGGCCAAGGAAGAGAACTTCGCCTCGCGCAACGTGATGGGCACGGGATCGTTCCGCATCACCGGCTGGATGCCCGAGCAGCGCATCACGATGACCGCCAACCCCGATTGGTGGGACAAGCCGCAGGGCAACATCAAGGAAGTCATCTACACGCCGATCAAGAGCGACCCGACGCGCGTGGCCGCGCTGCTGTCGGGTGACGTCGACCTGCTGACCGACCTGCCCACCCAGGACGTCGCCCGCCTGCGCAGCGACGCCAAGCTGAAGGTCGTCGACGGGCCCGAGGTGCGGACCATCTTCCTGGCCCCGGACATCGGCAGCGCCGAGCTGAAGTACAGCAGCGTCAAGGGCAAGAACCCGTTCGCCGACAAGCGCGTGCGCCAGGCGATGAGCATGGCCATCGACCGCGAGGCGATCAAGCGCAACATCATGCGTGGCCTGTCGATTCCGGCCGGCGTCATCGTCGCGCCCGGCGTCAACGGCAACGCGCCGGACATCGACGCCATTACCAAGGTCGACATCGAAGGAGCCAAGAAGCTGTTGGCCGAGGCGGGCTACCCGGACGGCTTCGAGTTCCGTTTCAGCGCGCCGAACAACCGCTACGTCAACGATGAGGAAATCGCCCAGGCGATCGTCGCGATGTGGGCGCGCATCGGCATCAAGGCGCAGTTGGCAGCTGAGAACTTCGCCACCTACAGCCAGAAGTTCCAGAACTTCGACACCTCGCTGTACATGCTGGGCTGGGGCGTCGCGACCTACGACGCGCAATACGCGATCCAGTCGCTGGTGCGCACCAAGACGAGTGGGGCTGACGGCAACTTCAACTTCTCGCGCATCAGCGACCCGGTGGTCGACCGCCTGACCGATGCAATGAAGACCGAAACTGACATCACCAAGCGCAACGCCATGATCCGCGAAGCGCTGCTGCGCATCAAGGACGAGGTGCTGTTGATCCCCTTGCACCACCAGATGCGGCCGTGGGCGATGAAGGCTGGCGTGACCACCGTGCACCGTTCGGATGACCGGCCCGAGGCCAGGTTCACATCGATCAGGTGAGCGCCTCCCGCAGCGCCTTCGGTGCCTGCCGGACGCGTTGTCTGGACGCGGCATGACGTTGCATGGGACCGCTCCCGGCAGCCCTGCGCTGCCCTGATGCATCCGCTGGCCGGACAATGGCGTATGCACCACCATGGCGCGAGCATTGCGCCAATCCCATTTCTCAGACTGAGGTCAACACCATGAACAACTTGCGTCTTTCCACCATCGGCGCGATCGCCTCCGCCAGCCTGCTGGCAGCCTGTGCCTCGTCGATGATGGCCCCCATGATGACCTTCACGCAGGACGCCTTGCCCGACGCCGTGAAGGTTCCCGCCGGCAACAAGGTGGCCATGGAGACGGTCGGCGTGGGTGAGATCACCTACGAATGCCGCGAGAAGGCCGCGGCTGCCGGCCAGTACGAGTGGGTCTTCGTCGGGCCCAAGGCCGCGCTGAATGACCGCGCTGGCAAGCAGATCGGCACCTACTACGGCCCGCCTGCCACCTGGGAAAACGCCGACGGATCAAAGATCACCGGTGCGCAGGTCGCGGTGGCTCCGGCGTCAGCCGGCAGCCTCCCGCTGCAACTGGTCAAGGCCAATCCGGCGATGGGCAGCGGCGCGATGACCGGCGTCAGCTACATCCAGCGGGTCGCCACCAAGGGCGGCGTGGCGCCTGCAACGGTCTGTACCGGCGACACCAAGGGCCGCAAGGAAATCGTCAAGTATCAGGCTGACTACATCTTCTGGAAGGCCGCCTGACGCAGTCCGTGAATCAGGCCGCGACGGCTGTTCCCGTCGTGGCCTTGAAGCCGACGCGCTGACGCGCGGCCAGATATTCGCGTTCCAAGCGGGCGACCAGGGCAGCTGCCGAGACGACGGCCTTGACCGCGCCCACGCCCTGCCCCGCGCCCCAGATGTCCTTCCAGGCTTTTGTCTTCGCGCTGGGCTGGCCATCCGGCCCCCCGCCGAAGTTCATCGCGCTGGGGTCGCTCTCGGGCAGGTTGTCGGGGTCCATGCCGGCGTTGCGAATCGACGGCTTCAGGTAGTTCCCGTGCACGCCGGTGAACAGACTCGAGTAGACGATGTCGTCACTGCTGCTGTCGACGATGCATTGCTTGTAGGCGTCCGAGGCGCGGGCCTCTTCGGTCGCAATGAAGGCCGAGCCGATGTAGGCGAAATCGGCCCCCATCGCCTGGCAGGCCAGCACCGCATCGCCGGTGGCGATGGCACCACTCAGCGCCACGGGCCCGTCGAACCACTCGCGGATCTCGTGGACCAGCGCAAACGGGCTCTTCACGCCGGCATGCCCGCCGGCACCCGCGGCCACCGCGATCAGTCCGTCGGCGCCCTTCTCGATCGCCTTGTGCGCGAACTTGTTGTTGATGATGTCGTGCAGCACGATGCCGCCCCAGCCGTGCACAGCATCGTTGATGTCGGTGCGTGCGCCCAGGCTGGTGATGACGATCGGCACCTTGTACTTGGCACAGACCAGCATGTCCTGCTCGAGCCGGTCGTTGGTCTTGTGCACGATCTGGTTGATCGCGAACGGCGCGGCGGGCGCCTCGGGATGGGCGCGGTCCCAGGCGGCCAGGGTCTCGGTGATTTCGGCCAGCCAGTCGTCAAGCTGTGCCGCCGGGCGGGCGTTCAGCGCCGGCATCGCGCCGACGATGCCGGCCTTGCACTGCTCGATGACGAGCTTGGGATTGCTGATGATGAACAGCGGCGAGCCAATGATCGGCAGACGCACGCGCCGCAGGGTCGGGGGCAGCGCCATCAGAACGACTCCAGCGACAGGGCGGTGACGGCGTCAGCGCCTTCGACGATGCTGTCGCGCAGCGACGGTGTCTGATTCAGGATGTGCTCGGCATAGAAGCGCGCGGTGACGATCTTGGCGCGCATGAAGTCGGCGTCGCTGCCTTCGGCCAGGCGGTCTTCGGCGGCGAGCAGCGCCCGCGCCATCTGCCAGCCCGACATCACCGTGCCGGCCAGCATCAGATACGGCACGCTGCCGGCGAAGACAGCGTTGGGCTGGCTCTTGCCCTGCGCAGTGACGAAGTCGACGACGTCGAGGAAGGCGCGTCGCCCGGCAGCCAGGTGGCGGGCCATCGAGCGACAGGCCACGCTGTCGCGCGCTTTCAGCACCCCTTCGGTGGCTTCGATCTGCCCGGCGATGGCGCGGGCCACGGTGCCGCCGTCGCGCGCCGTCTTGCGCCCGACCAGGTCGTTGGCCTGGATCGCCGTGGTGCCTTCGTAGATCGTCAAGATCTTGGCGTCGCGCAGGTGTTGCGCAGCGCCGGTCTCCTCGATGAAGCCCATGCCGCCGTGCACCTGAACGCCGAGGCTGGCGACTTCCAGGCTCATCTCGGTCGACAGCCCCTTGACCAGCGGGACCATGAATTCGTAGAAGGCGCTGTTCTGCTTGCGCACCTCGGCGTCGGTATGCGCGTGGGCGGCGTCGCGCGCGCTGGCGGCGACCAGCGCCAGCGCGCGGCAGCCTTCGGTGTGGGCGCGCAT
>JANMAP010000358.1:0-9686 GCA_031359905.1 Burkholderiales bacterium
GTCGTTGGCGCCGACGAGGACGACTGGCCCCTTCAGTGGTACACCCGTCACGGCTTCGAAGTTGTTTCGTCCGCCCGAAAAGCCAAGCATGCGGCACTGCCGGCGCGCGACGACGCCTAACAGGCCGTCGAAGTACCAATCGGCGCCGCCGGTCGCGTCAACGAGCATGGCGACGTCGATCGGTATTTCAACGGCCTGTTAGGGCGCTTTCGGCGGCACCTACTTGAGTTTGCTGTCTTCACGCTTGGCATCTGCCATGGCCTCCGGTTCGAGCTCCTCGGCGTAGCGATTCAGGCGTACGAATACTCCCCAGCCTGCGAGTAGAACCCCTGCAGAGAGAACGATGCTTGCGGCATACATCAAGTGTGCTGGATCCTCGTGTGCTGCCTTAAAGGTTGCAACCAGCCCTTCGATGGCCAGCGCCACAACGACGACAACGAGAAACCTTGACAGGAAACGCCGCACGCGGGTCGGCCCACTGATGTGCGCGTCGCGTACGACCTCTTCCTCGGCGATGGTTTGCGCGATCTGCAACGCCACCACCGCTGCCGCCAGCAGCCCAACAGCTTCAATGATCTGCTGTGCGACAGTACGATCCAGCCCGCTTACAAATGCAAGCCAGCCTACTTTGGTGGCGATGATGATAAGCATGAGTGCAGCGCAGGTGAACAAAATCGCCACGAATCCATGGACTATCGAAACCGCGCGCAGCAGGACTTTCATTGCTTATGGTGACACAGAACGAGAGAAACTTGAGTCTATGCGCCTTAACGTTCCAGCTAACCGGACCGCGGAGGCAGGACGCCTTGGCTCGGGCTGAGACAATGTACTGCGTAACTCAGGCTGGGCGAAGGGCCTGCCGTAGCGGGTCCGGTTGAACGATGGGTTGCCGCATTTGGTGCGCCTGGTGCGGGATATAAGCTTGGCTCGGCTACGGGGGGAAGGGGTGCTCACGTGTCTTCACTTTCGAGAATGGCAAGACTTCCCTCAAGAACTCGCACCGGAAGAATCGGCCATCGCCCCCCAACGCGATCGCATGACGCCAGGCGCTGCTCGCTCCATCGCGGCGGCGCGTGACAACGGATGCGGCGCGCAGCGTGCTCTGCCTCGGCGACGATGTGTCGGTGTTTTGAAGCAGCTTCCACCAGTTCCTGGGACGCGGGTTGAAGCGATGCGTGGTGTTGAGTTTTGGTGGCGCTGATCCCGACACCGTCAAAGTCCGCGGTCGCCTCGCCTTCCACCCCGCCGACTTGGACGCCGAGCCGCTGTGTTTCTCGATGGATGTCATTGCAACAGCACGTGGCAAGGGCAAGCATCAGGAACTATCCTCCGTTCAAATTCGAGCCTGTGCCAGCGGCCTTGCTCGGAACCGGCAGCGGTCTGACCCTTCCGGCGGTCGCGACGGCGACTTCATGACCCGCGGCAGCGTTTTCACAGAGGCGCTGACTTTCATGATGGGCGGATCACAGCGTGCTCCTGCACGACTCACGTTCAAGTGATTCAGGCGTGAAGGCGGCTAGAAATTGAGAAGCGCGCAATCTGTGAGCGCGAAGATTTTGTTATCGCGGCCGGACAGCTGTTCAGGCGCAGGGCTGCGAGGAAAGCGAATTCGGTACTGGCGGGGAGACTTCCCCTCTTCCGTGATCGCGAAGAATGCTTCGCCGCGGGAACGGGTCACGCCGCACATTCCTTTGAGGACGAACATCGAAGAGGAAACACTTCCACCGCTCGTGAAGGTCACTTCGACAAGCGAGTAGTCGGCTGCTCGTTCTGTTTCTCGCAGCGTCATGTTCAAGCCCTTGGCGTTCTGGGTCGCTGACTGTGCGGCGGTCAGTTCGAACAGCGCTGGCGTTTCGGCCATTGCCGCCACGCACAAAGGCAACGCGATCAACGCGGCTCTTGCCGCTTCGTGCGCTCGGACGTGCTTTGGCATCGAGTATTCCGCGGCTGCGCAAGCGTTTTTAGGCATCGCCGTGCAGACGACTCGAGGCTGATTTCAGCGAGCCAACCGCCTCGACGAGCGGGCCGACCTTGCCCAAGCCAAACGCCGGCATGTTGACGTAGACGCTTTCGTAGCCACCGCGCTGGGATTGGTAAGTCTCGTGCCAGATGCCTATCGAGCCGTCGGCGCCCACGTGGCGGTTGAAGTGTTGCCAAGCGGGAAGATGCTCCGCAGACGACGACTTGGCGTAGTTCATCAGCTTGTCCATGCTGCGCCAATACTGGACGAGAATGATGGTTCTGGAGAACCACATCTCGTGGCTCAGCAGGCCAAGCTCCGGTTGGTGATACAGCTCGCTCAGCATCCGAGGCATGGCGGTTGCCACAGGCAGCCATTTGTGGATCAACAAGGGTCGATTGATGCGCATGCCAATGAGAAAGACGACGAAGTCGCCTTCGGGTCGAGCGGTCATCCGCGCGCGATGAATCATGGTGCATCAAGTTTAGCGTTCGAGCTTGAGCAATCGCCAACGGCACGCCTCCAGCCCGGTGTGGCGCAACGCAGATCATTGTCTCCAGCCTGAATCGGGCGCGTTGCCGCCACTGCCTGCCGACTTCGAAATTTGAAACGGCCCATGACGTGACAGTTGTCGTTCTCGCCGCATCGGATGCAGCGCGCTACAAGGCGCTGATGTTGCACGCCTACCAGCATGCCGCCGACGCCTTCACGTCGACACCTGAAGAGCGTGCCGAGGAACCTGACGACTGGTGGATCAGGCGCATCGCCCACCCTGCGGGAATCACGGTGGCCTTCGGGCACTTCGCAGGCGAGCATCTCGTCGGAACAGTTGCCTTGGAATTCTCGGCAAAGCCGAAGACAAAGCACAAGGCATTGGTGATCGGCATGTATGTCATGCCCGCAGCGAGAGGCAGAGGAGTTGCCCGCGCACTGCTGCAAGCGGCAATCCAGTTCTGCATCACGCGCGGCGACATCTGCGCCGTCCAGCTCGAGGTGACGCAAGGCAATGCTCCTGCACTCACTCTGTACGAGTCGCTCGGCTTCAAAACGTACGGGGTCGAGCCGATGGCTGTCCTGACGCCCGCTGGCTTTAAATCCAAAGCCCACATGTGGCTCAGCCTGTCGCGCCCGGGTGCAGTTTGAACTTCCCCTCCAGCCGAACCCCAGCAACAAACGCTCCCAGCCGATCGGCGTGGCAATCGCCGCGACCGCCCGGCGTCATCCGCCCGTGAGCGGCCGGGCCTGACCCCTGCGATGTGCGCAAACTACCAGCCCGTCACCCGGATGGATCGCCTGCTGTCTTTCTTCGGCGTCGATCGCAACCTGCTGGAACCGACACCGCCCGAGGTCTGGCCGCTGGGCCTGGCACCGTTCATCCGGCTGCACGAGGCCGGCTCCGGCAACCGCATCATCGACAACGGCCTGTTCGGCCTGCTGCCGCACTTTGCGAAGGAGCTGGCCTATGGACGCAAGACCTACAACGCGCGCTCGGAGACGGTTCACCAGTTGCCCAGCTTCCGCGATGCGTGGACGGATGGCCGACGCTGCATCATCCCGGCCGAGGCGGTTTTCGAGCAGTGCTACGACACGGGCAAGGCAACGCGCTGGTGCATCCGCCAGCCGGGCGACGTTCCTCTCGGAATCGCCGGCGTCTACCGCCGCTGGCGGGCGGTGGACGGCCGCTTCCTGTGGACCTTTGCCATGCTCACGGTCGGCGCCCAGCAGCATCCGGTCTACGAACGCATGGGCGCACCGGGCGATGAAAAGCGCATGGTGCTGATCCTCGACCCGGCCGAATACGACCGCTGGCTGCAGTGCCCCGTCGACGAGGCGCGGTCGTTCTTCCGCCAGTGGAGGGGTCCGCTGGATGCGTTCCCCGCGCCTCTGCCGCCGCGGACTGCGCGCTGAGGGCCGGGCTCTGAACGGCGGCTCCACCCACCGGCTTCAGCCGCCATGGCGCCGCTGCTCGAGTAAGTCTCCTTCAACGCGCAACCAGGATCTCGCATGATCGACGCTCAGGTGCGGCTCGATGAACTGCGCTACCGAAACCAGATCTGCCACAGCCCGACGACGACGTGGCCCCAGATCAACAAGTTCGTGGCCAACAGCGTCAAGACGCGCGAGATATTCCACAGGGCGCGGGCGCGGCGCGCGGCAGCGTCGTTGCCGGTGACGGCATACACCAGCAGCAACACCAGCGATGGCACGAACGTGCCGACGATCAGCACGCCCATCGTCCAATAGAAGATTCTCATTGCCTCATTATCGTGGCGGGCTGCGCTGTCTTGGCGCCGTGCCAGCCAGCGCGACAGGCCAAGCGCGCTGGTTTGACGCTTCGGCTGGATGCCTGTCGACGAGACCCGGTCCCCGCGCAGGCTGCGTTTCGCCAGCGGCGCCCCCTGCCGCTGTCGGTCGCGCCGGCCAGGGCCATGGCGCCGATCCAAGGCCCCGGCGGCGGGCGCTACACTGATCGGATGATGCTCGGTCGCGTCTTGATCGCCGGTGCGCTGGCCTGGTCCGGCTGCAGCAGCCAGGCCACGCCCTGCGATGTCCTGCGCTCGCAGATCGACGCGAAGATCCGGGCCACCGGCGTCACCCAATTCAGCCTGAACGTGGTCGACAGCGATGCGGCGGTGCCTGGCCGCAACGTCGGCAGTTGCGAGTTGGGCGCGCGCAAGATCGTCTATCTGCAAACGGCCGCCGGTGCGTTGGCCGCACCGCCGCCACCCGGCAGAGCGCCCATCCGGCAGCGCCCGCGCAACGACGCCCTGTTGACTGAATGCAAGGACGGCAGCGTGTCGGTCGGCGGCTCGTGCAAGAAGTGAGAAGGCGTGAGCGCGGAATCGACGTGGTGGTCGTTGTCCACTGCTGCACCGCCCCACCCCACCCGCACCGCGGTCACGCAAGGGACCTGATGCGCGGCGGTGTCGAACCGAACCGATGCCAACGAATTCGACAGCGACGCGTCGACTGCCACTGACCAACCGCGAATCGCCATGTGCCGCAACATCAAGACCCTCTTCAACTTCGAGCCGCCGGCCAGCGAGATCGAGATCCGCGACGCCGCGCTGCAGTTCGTTCGCAAGCTCAGCGGTTTCAACCTGCCGTCGCGTTCCAACCAGGCGGCGTTCGACAACGCGGTCGACGAGGTGGCCGCGTCGGCGCGGCGGCTGATCGCGTCGCTGGTCAGCGGCGCGCCGGCGCGCGACCGCGACGTGGAGGCCGCCAAGGCACGCGAGCGTTCGCGCCTGCGCTTCGCGCCGCCGCGCGAGCCCGGAACGTCGTCGTCGTGATCCGCCCGGCCCGGCCGCCGGCCGGCCCACCATGCCGCTGATCGAGCCGCCGCCGATCGTCACTCCGCGGCTGCTGCTGCGCCTGGCCACGCCGGCCGACCTGCAGGCGCTGATGGCCGTCAACGGCGACGACGCGGTGACGGAGTTCCTGCCCTACGACAGCTGGCGCGGCCTCGACGACG
This sequence comes from Burkholderiales bacterium, assembly GCA_031359905.1. Classification (GTDB taxonomy): domain Bacteria; phylum Pseudomonadota; class Gammaproteobacteria; order Burkholderiales; family Burkholderiaceae_C; genus Rubrivivax. Next base: position 5,436 of record JANMAP010000358.1, read on the forward strand.
CGCAGGCCTGGTTGCAGCGCACGGAAACCCAGCGCGCCACTGGAACGACCCTGCAGTTCGTCGTCGTCCACCACGCCGGCACCGACCCGCCGCTGGTCATCGGCACCTGCCTGCTGTTCCGCTTCGACGAAGGCAGCGCGCGCTGCGAACTCGGCTACGTGCTGGGTCGTGCGTTCTGGGGCCAGGGCCTGATGCGCGAGGCCCTGGTGGCGCTGATCGACACCGCCTTCGGCAGCCTGGGGCTGCGCCGCCTGGAAGCCGAGGTCGCCCCCGCCAACGCCGCATCGGCCGGGCTGCTGCAGCGCCTGGGCTTCGTGCGCGAAGGGCTGGCGCGGCAACGCTGGGTCAGCAAGGGCGCGGCACGCGACGTCATCAGCTTCGGCCTGCTGCGCGACGAGTGGAGACCAGTGCGATGAGGCGGAGCCGCAACGCGATCATCGCACTGGCATGCGCCATCGCCCTGGCCGCCCAGGCCGTGCTGTTCTGGTCGTTGGTGGCCTGGCTGCCGGCAGCGGCGGTGTCGGGCACTGCCTGGGCGGCCTTGTACGCGCTGGTCGTGCTGGTGGCGCTGGCGCTGACCGTGTTGCCCAGCGCGTTGCCTGGCGCTTTAACTGGCGCTTTAACTGGATCTTTGCCTGATGCTTCGCCTGGCACGCGCGCAGGGTCGAGCGGCTGGGTCGGCTGGGCCAGGCTGGCCTTCTATGCGCTGTTCTTCGCGCTGTTCTTCGCCGCGGCCAATTTCGCGCTCGACGCACTGCACGGCGCGCAACGGCCGAAGGCCGATATCGCACGACAACTCGGCGGGCTGGAGGTGTGGTTCGTGCTCTGCCCCGGGGTCGTCAGCATGGCGCTGTTCGGTGCGCTGTTCGGCGCGCTACACGATGCCCTGCAGGCCCGCCGCCCCGCGATGCCGCCATCTTGACCGGCCCGGCGGGCACCCGGCGGCGTGTCGCTCTGACCGGGCCGCACTTTGCCGCCAGGGCCCACGGACCCGAGCGACACGTCGCCAAGCTGCTGCATCAGAATCCGCAACGGCGCCTCGCCGCCCCGCCCGCTGTTGCAGCAAGGAGCAAGCAGCCATGCCACCTTTCAGCGTGTCGCGCATCGACCATCTGGTGCTGCGCGTGACAGACCTCGAACGATCCATCGCCTTCTATGGCGCGGTGCTCGGTTGCGCCGTCGTCAAGCGCCGCGACGACCTGGGCCTGGTGCACCTGCGTGCCGGCGTGTCGATGGTCGATCTGGTGGCGGTCGACGGTCGGCTCGGCCGCCCCGGCGGGCCGGCGCCGGGCAGCGGCGGGCGCAACCTCGATCACCTGTGTCTGCGCGTCGATCCCTTCGATGCCGCGGCCATCGCCGCCCACCTGCGGCAGCACGGCCTGGAACACGACGGCACGCTGCAGCAGAACTTCGGCGCCGAAGGGGTCGGGCCGTCGCTGTATCTGCACGACCCCGACGGCAACACCATCGAGTTGAAAGGCCCGCCGCATGGCTGAAACGGTGATCCCGCTGACCTCGTGGTACGCGCGCTTCGCGAAGGGCGCGGCACGCTTCTGCGGCCGGCCGCGTGTCTTCAGCGTGGCCGTGCTGGTGATCCTGGTCTGGCTGGTGACCGGGCCGCTGTTCGGCTTCAGCGACACCTGGCAGCTGGTCATCAACACCGGCACGACGATCATCACCTTCCTGATGGTCTTCCTGATCCAGAACACGCAGAACCGCGACACCGAAGCCATCCAGCTCAAGCTCGACGAACTGATCCGCGCCACCCGCGGCGCGCACAACGCGCTGCTCGACCTCGAAGAGCTGAAGCCGACAGCCTGGATGCCTTCCGCCTGAAGTACCAGGCTCTGGCCAGCAGCGCGCGCGAGGAACTCAGCCGGGGCCTGCAGGACACCGGCACGCCCGAGGCCTGACTGGGCGCAGGGTCACCGGCGCAGGGTCGCCGGCCCGACTTTGCCAATCCGCCGATCCGCCGATCCGGCAATCTGCGGATTTCCCCCCCGACACCGGCGCAGCCCGGCCGCCGTTCGGGCCTGTGCTTCAATCCTGCCCGCGGGCCGAACGTCGACGGCCTCCGGCCGCGCCCCCCTCGCTTTTCTCCAAAGGATCCCCCACCATGAACTCCACGCGCCTGATCGGCATCGTTCTCGTCGTCGCCGGCGTGCTGGCCCTGCTCTACGGCGGCTTCTCGTACAACAAGGACACCACGGCGCTGAAGCTCGGGCCGCTGGAAGTTTCGGTGCAGGAAAAGAAGACCATCAACGTGCCGGTGTGGGCCGGCATCGGCGCGATCGTCGCCGGCGGGCTGCTGCTGGTGATGGGCGGCCGCAAGGGCTAGCCGCATCCAGCGCAGCCCGGCGTTGACAGCCGAGACCGGCGTGCAGCAGATCGTCGACTTCATCCTCGAACTCGACAAGCTCAAGGCGGTGTCGCGCAAGACCCGCCCGCTGGGCCTGGATCGCTACGAGAACTCGGCCGAGCACAGCTGGCAGATCGCCCTGCTGGCGGTGTCGCTGGCCGATCACGCGACCACGCCGCTGGACTTGCCCCGCGTCGTCGCCATGCTGCTGGTGCACGACATCGGCGAGATCGACACCGGCGACACGCTGGTCTATGTCGAAGGCGGCTGGGACGAGCGGCGAGCCGCCGAGCGCGCTGCCGTGCAGCGCATCTTCGGCCTGTTGCCGGCTGCGCAGCGCGACCGCTTCATGGCCCTGTGGCTGGAATTCGAAGCCGGCGACACCGCCGAAGCGCGCTTTGCCAACGCCGCCGACCGCGCCATGCCGGTGCTCTTGAACCTGGCCAACCAGGGCCAGAGCTGGCGCGAGAACGGCATCAGCCACGACCGCGTGGTGCGGCGCATTGCCGAGCCGATCCGCGCCGGCTGCCCGGCGCTGTGGGACTACCTGGACGCCCGGCTCGCCGAGGCCCAGCGCCAGGGCTGGTTCGCCAGCGCCGGCTGAACCGCGGGCCGAACGGACCGACCATGCAGGAGGCAGTGATCGACTTCTGGTTCGGCGAGATCGAACCGGCGCAGTGGTGGAAGGCCGACCCGGCGTTCGACGCGCTGATCGCCGAACGCTTCGCCGATCTGCACGCCCAGGCCGCGCGCTGCGAACTGTTCGGCTGGCGCGCCACGCCCGCGGGCCGGCTGGCGGAGATCATCGTTCTCGACCAGTTCTCGCGCAACCTGCACCGCGGCAGCGCGCTGGCCTTTGCCAACGACCCGCTGGCGCTCGGCCTGGCGCAGGAAGCGCTGGCCGCCGGCGCCGACCGGCCCTTGCCGATCGAACAGCGTGTCTTTCTCTACATGCCCTACATGCACAGCGAATCGCGGCTGGTGCACACGGTGGCCGAAGCCCTGTTTCGTGATTACGCACCGGCCAGCAACCACGACTTCGAGCTGCGCCACAAGGCGATCATCGACCGCTTCGGGCGCTACCCGCACCGCAACGCCGTGCTCGGCCGCGCGTCGACCGACGAGGAACTGCGCTTCCTGACCGAGCCCGGGTCGAGCTTCTGACCCGCGCTGCGGCCAACGCGGCGCACGGCGGCCGCCGCGAGCGGCCTGCACGACGCCCCCGGTGCGACCGGCGACTGATGCGCCGTGCGAGTCGCAGCGTGGCGCGTCGACAATGGCCGCGCCCATGTTCCAGGTTCATTTCTCCAACCGCTTCGAAGTCCTGCAGGACCTGCTGCTCGAGCACCTCGCCGACCGCCCGCTGGGCGTCTTCGATCGGCCGACGCTGATCGTGCCGAGCAGCGCGGTGCAGCGCGCGCTGACGCTGGCCATCGCCGCGCGCCACGGGGTCTGCGCGCAGATCGAATTCAGCTACCTGGCGCCGTGGTTGTGGCGTCAGGCGGCGCAGCTCGACCCGCAGGTCGCCGATCGTTCGCCGTTCGCGCCCGACGTGCTGGTCTGGCGCATCCACGACATCCTGGCGCAGCCCGACCCGCTGGCCGCCGCCCACCGACGGCTCGGCAGCTATCTGCAGGGCGCCGACGCGCTGGCGGTCTTCCAACTGGCACAGCGCGTGGCCGCTGTGTTCGACCAGTACATCACCTACCGCCCCGACTGGCTGCAGGCCTGGCAGGCCGGCGGCAGCGTGGCGCTGCCCGGCGCCGACCCGTTGCTGCGCGCCGACGAGCGCTGGCAGGCCGCCGTCTGGCGCGCGCTGCTCGCCGGGCTCGCCGGACCCGGGCTGGGCGATGACGCCGCGCCGCCGGCCGCCGCCGGCCCGGCGGCGACCC
>JANMAP010000378.1:0-1785 GCA_031359905.1 Burkholderiales bacterium
GATCCATTCAGCCATCAACGCAGGCTTTTCCTCGCCTTCGATTTCGACGGTCAGCTCCATTGTCTGCTGCCACTGGCCGGGGCGCTTTTCGACCATGTCGAGAAGCTTGAAATGGCCGCGAACGCGCTTGCCCGAACGGACGGGTGAGAGAAAGCGGGTTTTGTTGCCGCCGTAATTGACCCCCATTTTGACGCCGTCGATTTTGGCCATATCCGACTTCGCCGACATTACCGGCATCAGTGATAGCGTCAGAAATCCGTGAGCAATCGTGCCGCCAAAGGGAGTCATTTTCGCCATTTCTTCGTTGATATGGATGAACTGGTGATCGCCGGTCGCGTCGGCAAATTTGTTGATCATGTCCTGATCGACCAATATCCATTCCGAAGTGCCGACCAGTTCGCCGACTTTTGTTGCCAGTTCGGCTGGGGTAGTTGTTGTCATAGGGAATCCTCTTTCTCGACTAAATTTGGCCTAGTCTGCCGCTTTCCAACGGCTAATACAAGGCCTGCGCGTTTGCCGCTACGGTATGCTTATTCGCCTGCACATCAATTGGCGCGAATCAACTTTTGGTGGGCCTTTTGGGCGGTGCGGGGACCGCTGCGTAGGGCATTACCAGCGTCCCGTCCGGGGCGGCTGTGTATGTCGTTTGCGTTGGGTATGCAAATTCGAGGCCCTCTTTTGCAAAGCGTTCGATAATCGCGATGCCCACGATATGGCGTGCCTTGAACATCTCCTCAACGTCATCGCTGTTGACGTCAAATACCAGCTGAAAATCCAGCGCGCTCGGGCTGAATGTGGTGAAGCCAGCCCGAATGAACTGGGCGCCATTGGCCTCGACTATCTCGCGCAAGATGTCGGGCACCCTGGCCGCGAGCACAGGTGGCGTTTGGCAAACCAGCGCCAATGGAAAGTTAACCCGGCGGTAAATGGTGAGTGTGTTGTTGGTGATTTCCTTGTCGAGCAATTTGCTGTTGCCGATGATTTTTTCCTCGCCGGTTAGCGCTCGCAGCCTTGTGCTCTTCATCCCGATCCTCTCGACCCGGGCAGTCGTCGTGTCATAGGTCACGGTGTCGCCGCGTTTAAATGGCTTGTCGAAAATGATCGAGATGGCAGCGAACAGGTCGGAAAATATACCTTGAGCGGCAAGCCCGATGGCGATGCCGCCGACGCCGAGGCCAGCGATCAATCCGGTCACATTGATTCCAAGATTATCAAGGATAACTATCGCGGCCACCGCGAACAATGCGAAACTCACGAGGATTCGTATCAGGACCATCGCGCTGGCCAGCGTTTCATGTTCATGTTCGCCGTCGCCTGCGCGTCGTTGAATAAGGCCGAGGATAATCTCGCGTAACCATATTGCGACTTGAACGACGATCGCAATGGTAAAAAGCACCCCGATCGTTCGAGCCAGCGGGGCTGGCGCATTGGCAACGCTGTTAACCAGTTCGACCGCAACCATCACACGGAAGAACTTGCTCGTCCGCGATATTGTACGCGCGATAATTGATTTCATTTCTGAACGGTGTTCGCTTTCACGAGCGATGCGGGCGGCTACCCGGCGAAGCCAACTGAGCGCGAAAAACAGCAGCACAGCGGCGATAGAGGCAATCGCCAGTTCAAGCAGGTTTCCCTGTATCCATGCGACAAACAGCGTCCAGTAGTGCTCTAAATGTGCCCCCATGATTTCAAGCGCGTCGGGCGCAGTTTTGTTATTTAGGGGCGGAGCGGATATTAGATTTGAAGCGATCATCGAGGCTACCTACTGCGCGACCTGACTGCTTG
>JANMAP010000382.1:0-3550 GCA_031359905.1 Burkholderiales bacterium
GCTGTCGGCGGGCGTCCTGCCATTGACGGTGGCCTGCCGCGGCGCTGCCGGCGCGGTCGTCAGCCGCAGCGTGTCGTTGACCGTGCCGCTGCCGGTGGCCGCGACCTCGACCGACAACGAGCGACTGGCCGGCGCCGCGCCGCGCGACATGCCCGAGGCGCTGTCGCGCCTGCAGACCCTGGCCGACTTCTTTCAGGAAGGCCGTTGGTCGCGGCTGGTGGTGGTGCCGGGCGCCGACACGGCGGCGGTGGCTTCGCTGTGGGCCCGCGACGCGCAGGGCGCCTGGGCCGATCGCAGCGCCGAGCTGCTGGGCCCGGGCGTCGAACGGCAGCTCTGCGCACATCCGGCCCAGGCCCTGACCGCGGACTTCAATGCCGACGGCCGGCCGGATGGCTTCGTGGCCTGCAATCATGGTCCGTCGCGCCTGGTTCTCAGCCAGCCGGACGGCCGCTACCGCGTGGTCCAGGCCGCCATCAGCGGCACGGCACTGGCGGCGGTGGCGGGTGACGTCGACGGTGACGGCGTGGTGGACATCGTCACGCTGGACAGCGCCGAACCCGGCGCGCCGCTGCTGTTCTGGCGGGGCCTCGGTGACGGCCGCTTCGCTGCGTTGCCGCTGCCCTGGCCGGCGGACGCCCGGCTGGCGCTGCGCGTCGAAGGCCGGGCGCTGCAACTGTTGCCGTCGATGCCGCGGTAGCTGCTGCAGCCGCTGTAGCCGCTGCTGCAAGGGCAGCCGCTATGACGGCTGATGCCGGGACAGCAACCACCGCCCCTGATGCCGGAACAGCCGCTGCGCGCCAGTGTCGTCAGGCCGGTCGCTGCACACTGACGCGCAGGGACCGGCGCGTCGCGCGTCAGCGCAGATAGTCGCTGACCGTCTCCCAGGCCACGCCTTGCAGGAAGCGCGCGGTGGGCTCGTCGATGCCGGCCGTGTACGGCAGGCCGACCGGCGACTTCTTGAACAGCGTCGCGTAGACCGTCGCCGCCGACAGGTAGGTGCCGAGCATGCTGGGGTGGCGCTTGTCTGCGGCGTACAGGTTGAGCTGCGGGCGCTGCGCGACGGCGCGGGCGAAGGCCAGGCCGGCGGGGATCACCAGCGCGTCGTTGGCGTTGCCGGCCTGGGTGTAGGCGTCGGCCAGCTGGGCCGTCATCTCGGGCTTGTCGGCATAGGCCCAGGACATGAAGAGCACCGGCTTGGCGCCGTGCTTGCGCACGGTGGCGCTGTGCTTCTTGGCCAGTTCGTGGAACTGGGCCGCGAAGTCGGGATGCACCGGGCACTGGCTGCAGTCCATCATGATGGCCACGTCGAACAAGCGGTCGAACTTGTTCATCACGATGCGGTTGTCGGCGGTGAACGAGAAGGCGCTGACGGCATTCGGCCGGAAGTACGAATCGACATCGTGCCAGCTGAAACTCGACGCGCTGATCGTCGCCGACACCGCGCGCAGCGAACGCTTGGGCGTGCTGGCGTCCAGCAGCGCGTTGACGTGGCCATGCAGGCTGTTGTTGTAATAGAAGAAGCTGTTGCCGATGTAGATGGCCGAGGTGAGGTTCTCGATCCCCACATCCTTGACGTTGGGCTTGGGTTGCGCCCACGCCGGGGACACCAGGGCGCTGGCCAGGGCCAGGGTCGAGAGCAGCGAACGCAGCAGGCGGGGCAAGGTAGACACGTGCGGGTAACCTCCAATCAAGTCGGCGATTGTCCGACAGCACCCGGCCACCGCCAGCCCCGCACTCACGGGGAAAGTCTGGGCAGGCCGCGCCGCCCGGGGCCTGAAGACGGCGGAAACGACGGCCTGGCGCGCGGTGCTGCTGTCGTCCGAAATTGGTCGCGCGCAACCGCGACTCGCCCGCTGCTACACGCCCAACAAGCGGGCCAGGGCATCAGGATCGGCAGCCAGCGCCGCCGAATCGCTGGCCAGCACGACCTGGCCTTTTTCGAGCACCACCACGCGGTCGGTGTGGGCCAGCACCGCGCGGTAGTTGCGGTCGACGATCAGCGTGCTGATGCCGCTGCTGCGGATCGCTGCGACGACGCGCCAGATCTCGGCCACGATCAGCGGCGCCAGGCCTTCGGTGGCCTCGTCGAGGATCAGCAGGCGCGGATTGGTCATCAGCGCGCGGCCGATGGCCAGCATCTGCTGCTCGCCGCCGCTGAGCTGCTGGCCACCGTGGGTCAGGCGTTCGGCCAGACGCGGGAAGGTGACCAGCACGCGGTCGAAGGTCCAGTCGCGCGCGCCGTCGACACCCGGCCGGGCGGCCATCACCAGGTTCTCGCGCACCGACAGGTTGGGGAAGATGCCGCGGCCTTCGGGCACGTAGCCGATGCCCAGCCGCGCCATGCGTTCGGGCCGCTGGCCGCTGACAGCGGCGCCGTCCCAGTGGATCCGGCCGGCGCTCGGCCGCACGTAGCCCATCAGCGTGCGGATCAGCGTCGTCTTGCCCATGCCGTTGCGGCCGAGCAGGCCCAGCGCGGTGCGCGCCGGCAGGTCCAGGCTGACGCCGCGCAGGACATGGCTGTCGCCGTAATGGGCGTTCAACTCGGCGATCTGCAGCATGGCCTGGCGTGCGGTGCTTCGGTGCTTCGGTGCTTCGGTGCTTCGGCGCGTTTGTGCTCGCGCCGGCTCAGTGCGCTTCGCCGAGGTAGGCCAGCTGCACCTGCGGGTTGGCGCGGATGGCGGCCGGTGCATCGCTGGCGATGACCTCGCCGTTGACCATCACGGTGATGCGGTCGGCGATGCGGAACACCGCGTCCATGTCGTGTTCGACGAGCAGGATCGCATGGCCGGGCTTCAGCGCGGCGAGCAGCGCCAGCATGCGGTCGGTCTCCTCGGCGCCCATGCCGGCCAGCGGTTCGTCGAGCAGCAGCACGCGCGGCTGGGTCGCCAGGCACATGGCGATCTCGAGCTGGCGCTTGCCGCCGTGGCTGAGCATGCCCGCGCGCCGCCCGGCCGCGTCGGCCAGGCCCGCCGCCGCCAGGGCGTCGTTCGCGATGCGACCGCTGACGGTGCACAGCGCGGCGCTCTGCCACCAGGCCCAGGGCCTGGCGTGGGCGGCCTGCGCGCTCAGTCGGCAATTCTCGAAGACCGTGAATTCGGGGAACACGGTGGTGCGCTGGTAGCTGCGGCCGATGCCGGCGCGGGCGCGGTGCGGCTGGGTCCAGCCGGTGACGTCTTGACCCGCCAGCTCGATGCGGCCGCTGCTGGCCGGCAGCTCGCCGCTGAGCATGTTGATCAGCGTGCTCTTGCCCGCGCCGTTGGTGCCGATGACGGCGTGCACCTCGCCGACCACCAGGTCCAGCGTGACCTCGTTGACGGCGGTCAGCCCGCCGAAACGGCGCGTCAAGCCGCGGCAGGACAGCAGCGGCGCCGTCACGGTCTGCGCCCCGCCGCGCGCCGCGCGCGCCAGGCGTCCGCCAGCCCGATCAAGCCCTTGGGCAGCAGCGCGACGAAGGCGATGATGGTGATGCCCAGCGTTAGCTGCCAGTGGTCGGCCAGCAGGTTGCCGACCAGCGCGGGCGTCGAATACAGCTCCTTCAGCAGCACGAAAG
>JANMAP010000401.1:0-3232 GCA_031359905.1 Burkholderiales bacterium
GCCGAACATGCCCCACAGGTTCTGCCAGTTCTCGTAGAAGTGATCCATCACGCGGGTGTTCTCGCGCACCGTGTCGAAGAAACTGCCGTGGCCGAAGCCGCGTTGTTGCCGGCCTCGAAGGCCTGGGCGACATGCACCCGCGCGGCGATCATTCGTGAAGCCGATGCCGAAGGGCAGGCTGAACATGCTGTCGTGTACCGAACCCGGCGCGGCAGCGCCGCGTTTCAGTCCTCGAGCAGGCGCAGCTTGATGCTCTTGCCCTTGACCTTGCCCGCACCCAGCTTGCGCACGACATCGGCGGCGATGCCGCGTTCGACGGCGACGTTGGTCGAGAACTCGTTGACGTTGATCTTGCCGATCTGCGCGGCCGCGCAGCCCAGGTCCTTGGTCAGCGCGCCCAGCACGTCGCCCGGGCGGATCTTTTCCTTGCGCCCGCCGAGGATCTGCAGCGTGGCCATCGGCGGGCGCAGCGGCGCGCCGCCGGCCGGCGTCAACGACGCCAGCGGCAGCCACTCCGACGTGAAACCCAGCGTCTGCTCGATGCGCCCGACCGGGCCCATCTCGTCCAGGCTGGCCAGGCTGAAGGCCCAGCCGCTACCGCCCGTGCTGCCGGTGCGGCCGGTGCGGCCGATGCGGTGGGTGTGCGTCGCCGGGTCGGGCGAGATGTCGACGTTGATCACGGCTTCGAGCTGCGCGATGTCCAGCCCGCGCGCGGCGATGTCGGTGGCCACCAGCACGCTGGCGCTGCGGTTGGCAAAGCGCACCAGCACCTGGTCGCGGTCGCGCTGCTCCAGGTCGCCGTGCAGCTCGAGCGCGCTGAAGCCCTGCGCGCGCAGCACCTGCACCAGGTCACGGCACTGCTGCTTGGTGTTGCAGAAGGCCAGCGTGCTGACCGGGCGGTGGTGGTCGAGCAGCAGGCCCACCGCGTGCAGGCGTTCGTCGTCGCGGACTTCGAAGAAGCGCTGGCGGATCTGCATCGCCGTGGGCCGGTCCTTCAGCGTCACCATCTGCGGCTGGCGCATGAAGGCCGCCGCCAGTTTGGCGATGCCGTCGGGGTAGGTGGCCGAGAACAGCAGCGTCTGGCGGGCCGGGGGGCAACGCCTGGCGACCGCCGCGATGTCGTCGTGGAAGCCCATGTCGAGCATGCGGTCGGCCTCGTCGAGCACCAGCGTGTTCAGCGCCTGCAGCTGCAGCGCGCCGCGTTCCAGGTGGTCGAGCAGCCGGCCCGGCGTGCCGACGACGACATGCGCGCCGTGCTCCAGGCTGGCCAGCTGCGGGCGCAGCGGCGTGCCGCCGCACAGCGTGACGACCTTGATGTTGTCGTCGGCACGCGCCAGCCGGCGCACTTCCTGCGTCACCTGCTCGGCGAGTTCGCGCGTCGGACACAGCACCAGCGCCTGGACCTCGAAGCGCTGCAGATCCAGCCGCGCCAGCAGCGACAGCGCAAAGGCCGCCGTCTTGCCGCTGCCGGTCTTGGCCTGGGCGATGACGTCGTGCCCGGCCAGCGCCAGCGGCAGGCTGGCGGCCTGGATCGGCGTCATCGATGCGTAGCCCAGGCGCTGCAGATTGGCCAGCACGGCAGGCGGCAGCGGCAGGCTGCTGAAAGGAGCGCCGTCGGCCGGCGCTGTCAGGGACTCATTCATGGGTGATTATCCGGTGCGGTCTCGGTGCGGATGAAGTCCGAACCCAGGCGCGGCATTCGCGGCATCAGGCCCGGCATCACGCCCGTCACCAGGCCCGGCATCGGGCCCGACATCACGTCCAGCACCCCGCCCGGCACCACCCCGGACCCAGCGCGGCGCAGCCCGTGACAATCGCGCATGCCCCAGACCAGCGCACCCAACCTGCCCAACCCCCGCCACGCCCAGCGGCTGCCGCCCCACATCGGCAAGGATGCCGTGGCCCGCATCCGCCAGGCCGCGTACACGCTGCCCCAGGTCGTCAAGCCGGCCGACTATCTGGCCGAGCACAGTCCGGGCTTCGAAGAGCACCTCGACCGGCTGGGGCTGGTGCTGCTGCAGAAGCCGGTGGCCGGGCAGCGCCCCAGCCGCTGGATCGATCCGGCGCTGCTGGACGCCGCGCTGGCCCATCTCGACGCCGTCGGCAGCGGACCGGCCGTGCGCCCGCTGATGCTCGAACGCGCGGCCACATTGCAGGGCCTGGGCGTGACGCGCCATGCCGGCCAGTGGCGGCGGTTGATCAGCCACAGCCTGCCTGTCTCGATCAGTCCATCGCTCGCACCGTGGAAGGTGCCGGTGCTGTTCCGCATGCCGGTCGACGCCGATCCGGTCTGGGCTTTCTACCGCAGTGGCGATGTCGCCGCGCTGCAAACCGCACTGGGCCCGCCGCCACCCTTCCCGCACGCCGCCGAACTGATCGCCCACCTCGACGCGCTGGTCGTGCGCAGCCGCGACGGCGCGCCGCAGCACCTGGATTCGCTGCTGCCGCGCCTGCAGGCCGAATGCGCCGTGCCGCAAGGCCTGGCCGAGCTGAAGGCGGCCTGCACGCGCGCCCAGGACCGCTGGGAACACCAGGTCGCCGAACTCGACACCCTGGCCGGGCTGAACAGCGAACTGGCCTTCCAGGGCTATCCGGCGACGTTCCAGAAGGCGCGGCGCATCGGCCGCAAGGTGACGCTCTACGTCGGCCCGCCGAACAGCGGCAAGACCCACGCGGCCTTCGAACGCCTGGCCCAGGCCTTCGACGGCGCCTACCTCGCGCCGCTGCGCCTGCTGGCGCTGGAAGGCCGCGACCGGCTGGTGGCGCGCGGCGTGCCGTGCTCGCTGCTGACCGGCGAAGAAAACGTGCCGGCGCCCGGCGCGCGCGTGGTCTCGAGCACCATCGAGATGGTCGGCACCAACACGCCGATCGACGTGGCGGTGATCGACGAAGCGCAGTTGGTCTTCGACAACTCGCGCGGCTGGGCCTGGACGCAGGCGATCGTCGCGGTGCCGGCGACCGAGGTCATCATCATCTGCTCGGCCTATGCCGTCCCGGCGATCGAGAACCTGCTCGGCCTGTGCGGCGAACGCTGCACGGTGCGCCAGTTCCCGCGCAAGCAGCATGTCGAGCTGCTGCCCAAGCCGGTGCCGATCGCGTCACTGAAGCTGGGCGACGCGGTGGTGGCCTTCAGCCGCCGCGACGTGCTGATGCTGCGCGACCGCATCGCCGGCAGCGGCCATCCGGTGTCGGTGATCTACGGCGCCTTGCCGCCCGAGGTGCGGCGGCGCGA
>JANMAP010000424.1:0-19913 GCA_031359905.1 Burkholderiales bacterium
TTCGTTGCCGATGATCGGCAGCAGCAGGTAGAACGTGGCCGGGTACCAATGCGTCAGCGCGTGGCCCAGCGTGATGAGCCACAGCTCGCGCAGCGACTGCGACTGCGACTGCGACTGCGCGGGCGGTGCGGCGGCGATGGCGGTCATGTCGGGTCCGCCGGTGACGGGGCCAGCGCCGGGCCGCCGCAAGCGGCCCCACCTCCCCCTCGGGGGGGGCGAAGGCCGCGGCTCCAAGTCCGCCTGCGCGGACTGGGACGGCCAAGCAAGCAACGCCTCTGGCGTTGCGTGGAGCGCAGCGAGCTGGGGGGCCTTCATTTGGCCTTCTTGATGACGGTCTCGTCGTAGAGCTTGCCCCATTTCTCGGCGTCGTCCAGCGACTTGAGGGGGTCGGTGAGCAGGATCTTCACGCCCTTCAGCGGCGACGGCACGCTGGTGTTGGTGGGCACGTAGTCGATGCCGACCATCAGCAGTTGTGCATCGGTCAGCATGTATTCGTGGAACAGCAGCGCGGCATGCGGGTGCTTGGCACGGGCGGCCACGCCGATGGCGTTGGAACGCGCGATCGCCGGCTCGAGCGCGAACCACTCCACCGGCGCACCCTTCTTCTTGGCCTGCTCGGGCATGTAGTTGTAGACCGTCAGCGCGAGCGGCACCTCGCCGGAGACGACCATGTTGGTCAGCAGCGTGTGGCCGGTGCGCGGGCTGATGCCGTTCCTGGCCACCAGGTCCTGGAAGAACTTCAGGCCCTTGTCGCCGCCGCCCATGATGTCGACGACGCTTTGGAACCAGTCCTGGTTCTTGGCCTCGATGCCGAGCTTGCCCTTCCACTTCGGGTCCAGCAGGTCGGCGTAGGTCTTCGGCAGGTCGTCCTTCTTGATCGCCGCGGTGTTGTAGGCCTGCACCCACACCGACAACAGCGTCGCCGCCCACTGGTTGTGTGCCGGCACCGAGCCCGACGTCAGCAGCCTGTAGGTCGGCGACTTCACCGGTTGCAGCACCTTTTCGCGGGCCAGCGCTTCCATCTCGGGCGACCCGAAGTGCACGGCGTCGACCTCGTCGCGCCGGGCCGCGGCTTCGGCCAGCGTGCGCTGCAGGATCTTGTCGGTGCCGGCACGCCAGACGTTGACCTTGATGCCGTACTTGGTCTCGAAAGGCTTGATCAGCGCCGGCAGATCCTTTTCGGCGATGGTCGTGTACAGCGTCAGCGTGCCTTCCTGCTTGGCCGCCTCGGTGATGCGCTGCAGGCGGTCGGCGCCTTCGTACGTGGCAAGTGAAGTTTGCCCCCGGGCCGCCGAGGCAGCGAGAAGACCAACGAGCATCAACCGCCGCGACCAAGTAGCCGCCGCGGAACCGGCTCTGCCGGGCCGCTGGCGGCGCCCCCAGGGTCGCGGAGCGGCCCTTTCAGGGCCACCGGGGGAGGCGCCGAAGGAGCTTCGGGGGGGGGTCATGACTTCCCAGCAAAAATCTCGCCGTACAGCTTGGTCCACTTGTCGCCTTCGTCGAGCATCTTGCCGCTGTCGACGAAACGCAGGCCCGTCTTGCTGAACGGGTTGTCGACCTTGGTGCTGGTGGCCACGAAGTCGCGCGTGGCCAGCACCTTCTGGCCTTCCTCGCTGATCTCGAAGTCGTAGAACAGCACCGCCGAATGCGGGTTGGGGGCGGCCTTGGCCATGCCCACGCCGTTGGCGCGCGCAATCGGCGTGCCGATGCTCATCCAGTCGATCGGCGCGCCCTTGTCCTTGAGCTGCTCGGCCTTGTAGTTGTAGACCGTCAGCGCGAAGGGAATCTCGCCGCTGACCACCAGTTGGGTCAGCAGCGTGTGGCCCTTGCGCACCGAGATGCCGTTGGCCGCGACGATGTCCTTGAAGAGCTTGATGCCCTTGGCCTCGCCGAGCTCGCTGCACACGCCGGACAGCCAGTCCTGGTCTTCGGCCTCGATGCCCAGGCGGCCCTTCCAGCGCGGGTGCAGCAGGTCTTCCCAGGACTTGGGCAGCTCTTCCTTCTTCACCAGCTTGGTGTTCCAGGCCTGCACGAACACGTTCAGCCGGGTGCCCACCCAGTCGCCATGCGGGCGGACGGCCTGCGGAATCAGTTGCGATGTGTACGGCGACTTCACCGCCACCAGCACCTTTTCGCGGCTCATCGATTCGAGCTCGGGGCCGTTGGTCTCGATGATGTCCACCGTGTGGCGATTGCCGCGCGCCTCGGTCACGGCGCGCTGCAGCACCTTCTCGCTGCCGGCGCGCCAGACGGTGGTCTTCAGGCCGTACTTCTTCTCGTAGGCCGCCACCAGCGCACCCATGTCGTCGCTCTGCGCCGAGGTGTAGATCGACAGCGGGCCTTCCTCCTTGGCGCCCTCGACAAGGCGGGCCTGGCGGTCGGCGCCGATGTAGGCGGCGAGCTCGACGGCGCTGCCGCGGGTCTGCGCGCTGGCCGACTTGACAGCCAGCGGCAAGGCCAGCACGGCCGCGCCGCCGCTGAGCAGTTGGGTGAATTGACGTCTTTGCATGGGGTTCCTATTCCGTTTCCTTCTCGGCCTTCTTGCCGCCCAGGAAGAGCTCGGACCAGAGCTTGTCCCATTTGTCGGCTTCGTCCAGGGTGATCACGGGGTCGATCATTTCGTAGGGGAACTTGTTCAGCGATGTGTCCACCGCCGTGCTGGACGGCACGCGGTTGCGCTCCTTCAGCAACTGCTGGCCCTGCGGCGAGAGCATGAAATCGGCGAACAGCAGCGCCGCGTGCGGCCGCTGCGCCCGCGCCACCATGCCGATGGCATTCGGTCGGCCGAAGGTCGGCGACAGCGCCTTCCACTTGACGGGGGCACCGCGCGCGGCCAGCCGCTCCATGTTGTGGTTGTAGATGGTGGCAGTGATCGGCACCTCGCCGGAGGACACCAGTTCGGCCAGCAGCGTGTGGCCGTTGCGCACCTGCGGCTTGGTCGCCGCCAGCCTGCGGAAGAAGGCCAGGCCCTTGGCCTCGCCCATGTGCTTGACGATGGCCCCGAACCAGTCGCTGTCGCCGGCCTCGATGGCCAGCCTGCCGGCAAAGCGCGGGTGCAGCAGGTCCTCGTAGGTGTTGGGCACCTCGTCGGGCTTGACGAGGTTGGTGTTGTAGCCGATGGTGAAGAAGTTGAAGCGGTCGGCCACCCACAGGCGGTGCTTCGGGAACGCGGCCGGCGGCAGATCCTTGAAATGCGGGCTGTAGAACTCGGCCAGCAGCTTCTCGCGCGCCAGGGCTTCCATCTCCGGGCCGTTGGTTTCGAGAACGTCGCAGGCAAAGCGCCCGGCGCGGGCTTCGGTGACGGCGCGCTGCAGCACCTTTTCCGAACTGCTGCGCCACAGCAGCACCTTCACGCCGTAGAGTTTCTCGAAGGCTTCGGTGATCGGCCCGGAATCCTTGGTGTTCAGCGACGTGTAGAGGCTGAGCTGGCCTTCCTTCTTCGCGCCGTCGATCAGGCGGGCGTCGCGGTCGGCACCCTGGCGCAGGTAGATCTCGCGATTGCGTGCCGACGGGTCTTGCGCCCAGGCGCTGGGCAGCAGCATGGCGCCGGCAGACGCCGCCAACAGTTGGCGACGGGTGCGGTCACCGGGAACGGCAGCGGTCATCTCAATCCCTCAAGAGTCGAGGGGCGCGTCGACCCTGCCAACCGCGCCCCGGCAAGGCGTCAGAAGCCGTGCGACATGCCGACGATGAAATGCTTGATGTCCTCGCCCGGGTTGGGCGTGTTGAACTCGGTGTTCGAGAAGCGCGCCGACTTGCCGTTGGTGATCTGGTCGTAGACCCCGAACAAGTAGGTGCGGCGGCTCAGGTAATACGACACGCCGGCGGTGAACTTCGAGCCTTCCAGTCCATCGGTGGTGCAGGCCGCGGCGACCCGTTCGCACGACCCGGCGTCCGACCGCACGTAATGCGCGGCGGTGCGCCACTGGCTGTTCCAGCGGCTGTCGATGGCGATCAGATAGGCGTTGTTCTCGTACTTGCGGAAGCGCCCGACGGCGGTGGCCTTCTCGTTGTAGCTCTTGCGGATGTAATCGAACTCGATCTTGTGTTCCTTGGTCACCCGCCACTCGATGGTGGCCTGCGTGGCCATGTCGCGTGTCGTGACCCGGTCGGCCGCGCCGTTGTTGCGCTGCGCTGTCGGCACGTTCAACGAGCCGCCGAAGAAGTTGTCGTGATTTTCCTGCGCCAGCGCGAAGTAGAACGGGCCCGCGTCGTACTTGATGCCCAGCGAATAGGTGTACGCCGTGTTGCCGTTGGCGGATGGCGCTTCGGTCGTCGCCCATTGCAGGGCGCCGGCGAACCCACCGAATTCCGGCGAGTCGTAGCGCACCGAATTCGCCACCCTTTCGTGGAAGCGCGAGGCGCGGTTGGTGCCGAAGCTGGGCTTGCGCAGCACATTGCTCGACGACATCGGTGTGCCGCTGCTGATCCCCAGGATGCCGAGCGTGTCGCCGTATTCCTTGAACACCGTGTCCATCAGGCCGAGCTTGATGCTGCCGAAGCCCCCGTTCAGGCCGAGGAAGGTGTTGCGGTTCCATTGGAAGCCTGCGGCGTTGCCGGTGTCGACGACCACCGTGCCTTCGATCTGAAATTCTGCCTGCAGGCCCCCGCCGAGGTTTTCCTTGCCGCGGAAACCGAGGTTGGAATTGCCGGCCGATTCACCGGTGACCGTGACCACCCCCTTGGTGCCGGTGGCGGGCACCGACAGGGTCGACACGGTGGTGCCCAGTGCCGTCGGGCCCGACCCGCTTTCCTGCAGCACGAAGGGGTACAGCCGGCCGTAGACCTGAACGCTTTGCGCGCCGGCCATGCTGCACAGCGAAGCGGCGGCCAGGGCCGCGACGAGAGGAAGCTTCTTCATGTCGGTGTCTCTCCAGAGGGTTCGTCTTTTTGGCTCAAGACCTGCTTCGTTCCGCATGAAAGAACTTGGGTTCTATGAGCGGAACGAATTTCCGAACGTTGCTCCGCGGCCGCCGGAGTGTCAATTCGGGGGCCTGCGGGGTTCATGCTGATAGCGACACTTTGGGCGGCAGATCCGCCAATTCGGCCTGGTAGGCCTCGTCCATCCGCGGCTGCAGGCCGACTTTGGACAGCGCTTCGGCGAAGGTCTGGCGGATGAACGGCGACTCGTCGGCGTAGTCGATCTGGTCGCCGCCGACGCGCCGGCTGATCCAGGCCTTCGGCACGCCCTGGGCATTGCGGATCGACACGCCCTCGGCCTTGAAGGCCAGATAGCGCGCCGGCGTGGTGCCGGTGTTGAAGTGCTGGTGGAACCACATGTTGGGCGGCACGATCATCGTCCCTTCGCGCCACTCGTAGCGGTTCAGCGACTCCTCGTCGGGGCCCATCAGGCTGTAGCCGCTGCCGCTCATGATGATCACGTGGGCGCCCGGGCCGTGGGCGTGGGCCTTCTTGTAGGTGGCGGTGGGGAACTGGCTGATGTGGCTGTTCATCGAGCCCTTCGCCATGCTGAAGCGAATGTGGCCGCCGCCGGCGCCGCGTTCCTTGGCGCTGATCAGCGGCAGGTTGACCGCGTCGGCGACGAAGTTGGTGTCCAGCAGCAGGCCCTTCTGCTCGCCGCCGTTGGCGAAGTAGTTGCTCTCGCCGGCGAAACGGTCCTTGAAGTCGTACGCGGTGCCGAAGACGAAATCGGTGTCGCCGAAGGCATTGATGATCGGCGGGCCGTTGGTCACGGCGACGAAGCGCGCGGGCTCGCTGCCGCTGCCGTTGAAATGCTGGTGGGTGGTGTTCAGCGGGATGGCGAAGATCGCCCCGGCCTTCCATTCGAAGCTGACCCTGGCGCCGGCGCCGTTGCTCACCGTCGTGCTGCCGCGGCCGTCGAGCACGTAGATCATTTCCTCGAACAGCTGGCGCTGCGGGGCGAGTTCCTGGCCCGGCGGGATCTCGCAGACATAGCAGTCGTTGCTGGTGCGGCTGGCGTCGTGGTTCAGGTAGACGCCCTTGCCGCCGCGCCGCGCCCAGGCCTTCAGCTCGACGGTGTGCAGGTTTTCGACGAACAGCGACGGGATGATGTCCAGGCCTTCGCGTTCGATCCAGCGGGTGTAGGGCGTGGCCTTCTCGGTCTCGAATTTCTTCGCGACGGCGTCGCTGACGAGGGCGTTCTTCACGGGTGCATTCATGGCGGTCTCGGGGCTGCGTGGGGGTGTGCGTCCATTCGTCAGGCCGGCACGGGGATCTTCTTCAGGTAGCGCGCCACCAGCTCGGCGGTGAGCACCGTGCCGGGCTCGAACTCGGGCGCGTCTTCGAGCTGTTCCAGGTCGTTCAGGCCGCTGTTCTTGAAGATGCGGTTGATCGCGCTGATCAGCCGCACGGGGCGATCCGGGCTGGCGTTGAAGTGCTGGTGGATGGTGTTCGGCGGGATGTAGATCACGTCGCCGGCTTCCCACTCGTAGCGCTTGATCTCGGCCTGCGCCGTCCAGTGGTAGGTGTCGGTGATCTCGACATCGCAGTCCTGGTGCAGGTCGTACCCGCGGCCTTCGACGACGTACAGGCATTCCTCGGCCAGGTGGCGGTGCTTGCCGCTCCTGCTGCCCGGCGGAATGATCTGCATGTAGGCGTCGACCGTCTCCATGCGCGTGTTCATGCCTTCGTTGAGCAGGTGCTTGAGCAGCCCCTGGCGGGCCATCTCCCACGGCATGTCGGCCGGCTTGACGACCTTCCTGCGCTTGGCGTTGCGCGCCGGCGCCTGCGTGGCGTCGTCGAGCAGTTGCTGGTACAGGTCCTGGTGCGCGCTGCCCTGCAGCCACGCCTTCGCTTCACTCCTTGCAATGAGACTCTCCTGTTATTTGACCACGCTTCCCGCCGCGGAACCGGCTTCGCCGGGCCGCTGGGGGACGGCCCCCCTGGGGGGTAGCGAGCGCTAGCGAGCTCGGGGGCTGCATCATTCCTCCGGATGGTTGAAGTCGGTCTCGGCTTCGCGGCACTGGAAGCCCTCGCCGCCCGGTGCCGGCACGCTCGAGCGCGGCTCGACCTGCTGCTGGAACAGCATGTTCATGAACAGGTACATCGGCTTGGTCTTGATGACCAGCGCGCGCGCCGGCTTGGTGTTGCTGGCGTTGAAGTGCTGGTGCACGCAGTTGTTGTGGACGATGGCGATGTACCGCTGTCCAGTCGTAGCGCACGCCGTCGTGGATCTCGTAGCCGTCGCCGTCGAGGATGTAGAACGCCGCTTCGTTGACGTGGCCGTGCTTCTGGCTCTTGCCGCCCGGGCCGTACTCTTCCAGATGCAGGTGGAAGGTCTGCGTGATGCCGTCTTTCGGCTCGACGTAATGGCGGCTGAAGGCCTGCGGGCCGTCGTTGAACTTGATTTCCGACCCTTTCCGCACGCGCGGCAGGGCGCGCAGGCGGGCCAGCTCGGCCGTCAGGTTGTAGCTGCCCTGGACGCCGCGCACGAAGACACGGTCCTTCTTCGAGTGGTAGTGGCTCTCGTTGGGGGCCACGGCGGTGGCCGCGGCGGTTTTGGCGGGGGCCGGGGCGGGGGCGGCCGGGTCGATCACCGGGGTGTCGTTGCGCATGGTGGCTCCTTCAATTGATCTGCCGCACGACGATCTCGTCGTACAGGCGGGCCCACTTGTCGCCGTCGCCCAGCAGCTGCGCGGCATCGACGACGGTGATCGGCACGTTGGCCAGGGGCGACGGGACGTTGCGGCTGGCCGGAACGAAATCGCGCTCGCCGAGGATCTTCTGCCCTTCGTCGCCGAGCATGAAGTCGTAGTACAGCACGGCGGCGTGCGGATGCGCCGCGCGCAGCGGCAGGGCCACGCCGTTGCTGCGCGCCACCACCGGCGGCAGCGCGTGCCAGGCGATCGGCGCGCCTTTCAGGCGCAGCTGCTCGGCGGTGAAGTTGTAGACGGTCAGCGCGTAGTCGACCTCGCCCGAGGCCACCATCTGCGTCAGCAGCGTGTGGCCCTTGCGCACCGACAGGCCGTTGCTGCGCACCAGATCGCGAAACAGCCGCAGGCCCTGCGCTTCGCCGCGCTGGCGCACCTGCACCGAGAACCAGTCGTCGTCGCTGCCCTCGATGGCCAGGCGGCCGCGCCAGCGCGGTTGCAGCAGGTCTTCCAGCCGCGCCGGCAAATCGGCCACCGGCACGCGCTGGGTGTTGTAGGCCTGGACGAAGACGTTCAGCCGCGACGCCGCCCAGCCGCCATGCGCCGGCACCGCGCCGGGGATCAACTGCGCCAGGTGCGGCGAGCGCACCGGCTGCAGCAGCTTTTCGCGCTGCAGCGATTCCAGCGGCAGCGCGTTGGTCTCGATCAGGTCGACGTCGAACCGGCCGGCGCGCGCTTCAGCCAGCACGCGCTGCAGCACCTTGTCGGAACCGGCCCGCCACATGCGCACCTTGACGCCCGGGTAACGCCGCTCGAAGGCGGTGTTGAGCACCGCCATGTCGTCGACTGTCAGCGAGGTGTAGAGGTTGAGCTGGCCCTCGCGCCGCGCGCCGTCGAGCAGCCGCTGCGCGCGGTCGGCGCCCTGCAGGCCGGCGACCGCGGCGGTGTCCTGTGTCGCTTGCGTTCCCTGCGCCCGCAGCAACGCCGGCGCCGCGGCGATGCAGGCGCCGATGCCGCAGGCCAGCGCCAGCCGGCGCCGGCGCGGCAACGTGGGGCCTGCCGCGGCGGGCGGCGCGTTCGCGCCGTCAGCGGCCATACTGCTCCCGCTTGTAGCGCCGCGGCTTCAGCGGGCGGCAGACCTCGCGCACCACGCCGCACAGCGGCAGCCCGATGCCGGCCTGCTCGGCCATCTCGGCGACGATGGCCATGTCGTCTTCGGCCCAGGCCATGCTCTGCGTGCCCCACTTGTCGAGCGGGCCGTTGGTGCAACTGCTGATCATCAGCGCCTTGCGCAGCACCTCGGGGTCCAGGCCGTGCGCCTGGGCCAGCGCCAGGCCTTCGTGGTCGGCCACCAGGCAGGCCCACAGGATCAGGTTGTTGGCCGCCTTGGCGACCTGCGCGCTGCCCACCGCGCCGGTGTGCACGACGTCGGCCGAATAGGCGCGCAGCACCGGCGTGATGCGTTCGACGACATCGGCCGGGCCGCCGACGAACGACAGCAGCGTGCCCTTGTCGGCGGCCTCGCCGCCGCGGCACACCGTCGAGTCGATGACGTGCAGGCCGGCCGGCGCCGCGTCGGCCGCCAGTTGCTGCACGGTCTTCGGCGAGACGGTCGACAGGATGGCGACGATGGCGCCCGCTGGCGCACGGCGCAACGCGCCGCCCGGGGCGAGCAGTTCGCGCACCTCGCGGTCGTAGCCGACGCAGACCAGGATCACCTCGCTGCCGGCTGCCAGCGTGGCGACATCGCCGGCCCAGCGCGCGCCGGCGGCTTCGGCCCTGGCCTGCTTGCGCGCGTCGAGGTCGTTGACGGTGACCTCGAAGCCGGCCCGCGCCAGGTGGCCGATGATGGGTTGTCCCATTCGGCCGGCACCGATCACACCCACGGTCGTCATGTCGTCGTTCCTGTTGCTTTCGATTGGAGATCGGCTGACGCGCGCGCCACCACCTCGGTCAGCGTCATCGCCTTCGGCTGGACCGCCGAGAAAGCCCGCAGCCGCTGCTGGCTGGCCTCGCGGCCCGGGGGCTGCACGCCGCGGGCCAGATCGTCGAGCGCGCGCAGCAGGCGCTGGCGCGTCTTGATGATGCCGTTGTCGGTCGAGACCAGATGCTCGCGCGCGCGGTCTTCGATCGGCCCCATGCTCTCCTGGATCGCCGCGTCCTGGATCGGGATGCTGCGCACGCCGCTGAACGTCTGGCGCGCGGCCTGCGCGGCGCGGTCGATCAGGTAGTCGTTGCCACGGTGCGCCAGCGGCGTGAAGCTGTCCGGCTGGAGTTGGGCGTGGATGCCGGCACCCTCGTGCATGGCCTGCAATTCGGCGGCCTCGAGCGGCCTGTCGGGGCGGTAGTCGACGCTGAAGGTCCAGCAGTTCTCGTCGTCGATCGGCACCCAGGCGTGGCCGCCGTGCGGGTTGCCGGCATACGGCGGGAACAGGTTGAAGCACGGCATCAGCCACTGCGTGACGCGCCAGTAGTACTGGTCGTGCTGGTCGTGCTGGGCGTGCTGATCGCATTCAGCGCCACCGGCGCCGCCGGCGTTGCGCCGGGTGGCGATGTGCAGCCCGCCCGGCGATTCGGCCGGGATGAACACCGGCCGCGGGTCGCCCTTGATCAGGGCTGCGCTGACCGGGTCGCGCTTGAGCAGCGGGTCTTCGCCCACCGAGTAGCGGTGCAGGAAACTGGAGTGGATCGAATCCAGCCCGCCTTCCATCGCCTGCAGCCAGTTGCAGTGCTGGATGCGCTTGGACGCATAGACGTGGCCCGGCGGCAGCGTGGCCCAGTCGTGCGCCGGATCGGGCGGCTGCGTCGCCGGGTCGCCCATGTAGGTCCAGAGCACGCCACCGCGGTCGAGCAGCGGGTAGGCCTTGAGCTTGATGCGCTGGCAATAGCCGCTTTCGGCCGGCTCGCTGGGCACTTCGACACACTGGCCGGTGACGTCGTACTTCCAGCCGTGGTACGGGCAGCGCAGGCCGCTGTCTTCATTGCGGCCGAACCACAACGAGACGCCGCGGTGGGCGCAGAACTCGTCGACGAGGCCGAGCCGGCCCTGGCTGTCGCGAAAGGCGATCAGCTTTTCCGCCAGCAGCGTCACGCGCACCGGCGCGCCGTCGGGCTCGGCCAGTTCGGAGGCCAGCAGCGCCGGGATCCAGTAGCTGCGGAACAGCCGGCCCATCGCCGTGCCGGGGCCGGTGCGCGTCAGCGCTTCGTTCTGCTCGCGGGTGATGTGCATGGCGCGCCCCTTCAGTTGACCGTGCGGCCGGCGACGGTGGCCTCGAAGATCGTGGTCCAGCGGTCGAGGTCGCGCAGCACTGCGGCCGGGTCGATGAAGACCGGCTGCAGCGCCTTCAGCGGGCCTTCGGCGCTGCGCTGCGTGGTGATGTGCGCCAGTTGCGCCAGCAGCGTCTGGCCTTCGGTCAAGGCGAATTCGTAGAACAGCCGCGCGGCCGCCGGGTGCGGCGCCTGGCGTGCGATGCCGATGCCGTCGGTGTAGGCGATGGCCGGTGGGATGACGAACCAATTCACCGGCGCGCCGCGGCGCTTGGCCTGTTCGGGCAGGTAGCTGTAAGTGACGACGGCCAGCGGCACTTCGCCCGAGCTGACCATGTTGTTGAGCAGCGCATGGCCGTTGCGCACCGACAGGCCGTTGCCGGCGGCGATGTCTCGGAGCAGCTTGATGCCGCGCGCCTCGCCCATCGCCTGGGCCCAGGCGACGAACCATTCCTGGTCCTTGGCTTCGATGCCCAGCCGGCCTTTCCAGCGCGGGTCGAGCAGGTCTTCCCAGCGCTTGGGCAGTTCGTCGGGCTTCACCTTGTCGGTGTTGTAGGCCATCGCGAACAGGTACACGCGCAGGCCGGCCCAGGCACGGTGCGCCGGCAGCGCCGCGGCCATCAGGCCGTCGTGCAGCGCCACGCGCAGCGGCTGCAGGCCGCCTTCCTGGTGCAGCGCTTCCATCTCCGGCGCCGGGTTGTGCACCACGTCGACCGACCGGCGGCCGGCCTGGGCTTCGGTGACGGCGCGCTGCAGCACCTTGTTCTTGCCCGAGCGCCAGACCTTGACTTCGACCTTGTGGCGCGCGGTGAAGGCCTCGACCAGCTGCTGCAGGTCCTTCTCGGCCATCGACGCGTACAGATTCAGGCTGCCCTCGCGGCGCGCCTTGTCGGCCAGCTGCGGGTCGGGCGGGGTCAGCGGCACCGCGGCGGCGGCACCTTGCACCTGCACCTGCACCTGCGCCTGCGCCTCGAATGCGTTCAGGCCGGCGGCGGCAGCACCGGCCAGCAGCAGGCGGCGCTGCAGGTGCAGGTGCAGGCTCACACGGGCTCCTTCGTGCCGCGCGCGTCGATGCGGGCTGTCGATCGAACTCTCGCGGGCGGCCGGGGAGCGCTCATCGCTTTTGCGTGATCGTGTCGAGCAAAGCCGGCTTGCCGGCCTTGACCTGGGCGATGGCCCGCTGCAAGGCCGCCGCCACGTCGCCGGGCTGGTCGATCGGGCCTTCGGCGTACCAGCCCATGCTGCGCGCCAGCGTGGCGAAGTCGGGCGGCGGGTCGTCCAGGTCCATGCCGATGTACGCCCGGTCGACCGGCGTGCCGCGCTGCTGGGCCATGCGGATCTGGTGTTCCCAGTCGTTGAAGTAGGCGCGGTTGTTGTACATCACCACCAGCATCGGGATCTTGTGCTTGGCCGCCACCCACAAGGCACCCGCATCGAACATCAGGTCGCCGTCGGGCTGGATGTCGACGACCAGCCGGCCGTGGTCACGGTGCGCCAGCGCCACGCCCAGGCTGATGCCGAACTGCGTGGCGGTGCCCAGGCTCTTGCCGGCGTGGCGGTAGGGCTTGTCGAAGTTCCAGAGCTTGCGCGTCCAGTCTTCGAGCGTGCCGGCGGTCAGCACCCAGTCTTCGGCCTTGATCTGTGCCCAGACTTCGGACGCCAGGCGCGGCAGCGTGATCGGGCTGTCGTCGCGGTCGACCAGCGCTTCCTTGGCCCAGCCGTCGCGCAAGGCCTTGTGCTTCCTGGTGATGCTGGCCGTGCGCTTGGGCACCCGCGCGGCGAAGGTCTCGTCGTTCCTCGCCAGCTTCTTCAGCAAGGCGGTCAGCGCCGGCACCGCCAGCAGCGTGTCGGCGACGATGCGCTGGTTGGCGTAGAGCAGGCGCTGGTAGTCCATCGCCCAGGCGCTGATGTTGATGTCGCCGAAGCCGATGTCGATCCACTGGCAGTTCTTCGGCGTCAGGCTGACGAGTTCGCGTGTGGTGCTGGTGAGCTTCGTCGTCGGGCGTTCCCAGTCGCGCACGTCGACCAGCAGCACCGCATCGGCATCTTCGAACATGGACTTGTCCATGCTCAGGTTCAGCGGGTGGTGGCTGGGGAAGTTCAGCCGCATGTTGAGGTCGTAGACCGGGGCGCCGAGCGCCTCCGCCAAAGCCACCAGGTCGTGGAAGCCCTGCGGGTCGCGACCGGCGTACTCCGTCAGGATAACCGGGCGCTTGGCCTTCGCGAGCGTGTCTGCCGCTTGCTGCAGCGCCGCGGGGTCGGGTGCGATGCGGCTCGGCACGGTCTGGAAGCCCTTCGGCGGCAACGGCACCGGGTGCTCGAGCTGACCCTCCTGCAGCCAGGCGTCGTAGCACATGTACACCGGGCCGCGCGGCTCGGTCATCATCACCGAGTAGGCGCGCGCGAAAGCTTCCGGGATGCCATCCACCGTGGTCGGTTGGTAGTCCCACTTGGTGTAGTCGCGGATCGCTGCGCCCTGCGTCTGCGCGCTGTGGATCCAATCGATGCGCGGCCGGCGCTTGGTCTCGTCCATCGGCCCCGTCGCACCCACGATGAAGATCGGCGCGCGGTCGATGTAGGCGTAGTACACGGCCATGTTGGCGTGCAGCAGGCCCACCAGGTTGTGCAGGATGGCGACCATCGGCTGGCCGCTGGCCTTGCCGTAGCCGTGGGCGATCTGCACCGCGGTTTCTTCGTGCTGGCAGAGCATCATCACCGGGGAGTTGCCCCCGTAGTTGACGATGCTGTCGTGCAGCCCGCGGTAGCTGGCGCCCGGGTTCAGCGCGGCATAGGGCAGCTGGTAGCGGTGCAGCAGGTCGACGATGACGTCGCCGCCCCAGCGATCCTTCGGCTTGACCGCGGCCGGCGTCTTCTTCGGCCGCTCGACGCGGTCGAACTCCTCGGCCTTGCCCATCCTCAGGCCGCCTTCTTGAGTTCGGCCTCGTCCGGCATCGCCACGCACTTGGCGGCGTCGATGTGCGCCCACACGGTTTCCCCGATCTTGGTGTAGATCGTCGGGTGGGTGCGCGACAGCACGGTGCGGTCGCCGACCTTCAATTGCCAGTCGAGCGACTCGCCGAGGAAGACCTTTTGGTCGACGGTGCCGCGGATGACGTTGCCGCTGGCGGCCGGCTGGGTCTCCGACAGGCGCACGTCCTCGGGCCGAATCGACAGGATCACCTTCTGCCCCGGGCGCACCGTCTCGACCGAATACGAACGCAGGGCGCCGAGCGCGGTGTCGATGACGTAGAAGCGGTCTTCGCCGTCGGCAGCACGCACCGTGCCGTCGACGAAGTTGGTGGTGCCCACGAAGTCGGCGACGAACTGCGTCTGCGGCCGTTCGTAGATGTCGCGCGGGCTGCCGATCTGCTGGATGCGGCCGGCGTTCATCACCGCGATCTGGTGCGACAGCGCCAGCGCTTCGCTCTGGTCGTGGGTCACGTAGACGGTGGTGATCTTCAGGTCGCGCTGCAGGCGCTTCAGCTCGAAGCGCATCAGTTCGCGCAGCTTGGCGTCGAGGTTGGACAGCGGTTCGTCGAGCAGCAGCAGCTTGGGCTCCATCACCAGCGCGCGGGCCAGCGCCAGGCGCTGCTGCTGGCCGCCGCTGAGCTTGGTCGCTTCGCGGTCGCGCAGGTGGTCGAGCTGCACGGCCTTCAGCACGCGCATCACCTTGGCGTCGATCTGGTCGCGGCTGAGCTTCTTCTTGCCGACCTGCAGCGGGAAGGCGGTGTTGGTGAAGACGTCCATGTGCGGCCAGATCGCGTAGCTCTGGAAGACCATGCCGAAGCCGCGCTGGTTGGGCGGCACGAAGATGCCGCGGCTGGCCGAGAACACGACCACGTCGCCGACCGAGATGGTGCCGGCGTTCGGCCGCTCCAGCCCGGCGATGCTGCGCAGCGTCGTCGTCTTGCCGCAGCCGCTGGGGCCGAGCAGGGTGAAGAAATGGCCTTCGGGGACGTCGATGTTGACGTCCTGCGCGGCCTTCACCGGCTGGCCGAGCTCGTTCTTGTATTCGGTGTAGAGCGATTCGATCTTCAGCATGTCAGTCATTCCGGCGCGCCGCGCTGCACGTAAGGGTTTGATCCAAGCTTCCCGCCGCGGAACCGGCTTTGCCGGGCCGCTGGCGGACGGCCCCCGGGCCACGAAGGGGCCCTTGACAGGGCCTGGGGGGTAGCGAGCGCCAGCGAGCTTGGGGGCACCATGTCATTCTTTGATGCCGAATCTCTTGCCGATGGCCTGCGAGATCATCACCAGCACGAAGAGCATCAGGATGAACATCACGCCGAGCGCCGACAGCTCGACGTACTGGCCGTTTTCCCACAGCTCCCAGATGATGATCGAGACCACCTCGGTGCCCGGGCTGTAGAGCAGGATCGAACTGCTCAGCTCGCGGATCGAGACGATCATGATGTAGATCCAGCCCGACAGCAGACCCGGCTTGAGCAGCGGCAGCACGATGCGGCGGAAGGTGGTGGCCCAGCTCGCGCCGCTCATCGCCGCGCTTTCTTCGAGTTCCTTGTGGATCTGCAGCATCGACGTGGTGTTGAAGCGCAGCCCGTAGGGCATGAAGCGCGTGACGTAGGCGATGAACAGGATCCACATCGTCCCGTAGACACCGACGTCGACGTTCAGGTAGAAGATCATCAGTGCCAGCCCGAGCACCAGGCCCGGAAAGACCATCGGCAGCGACGCCAGGTTGTCGAGCAGCCAGCGGCCGGGCAGCTTGGTCTTGACGACGATCCAGCAGATCACCGACGTGATCAGCATGATCAGCGTGGCCGAGCCGAAACTCAGCAGCAGGCTGTTCCACAGCGCGCGGCTCAGGTTGGGGTAGCTGAGCACGAAGCGGTAGGGGTCCAGCGTCAGGTTCTGTAGCGCCTGCATCGACGGCACCGAATAGAACTTCTGGAAGCTGCTCCACAACAGCACGGCGAAGGGCATGGCGACGATCAGCGCAAAGTAGACGATGAACAGCGCCGCCGCCACCCAGCGCCACGGGCCGAGGTCGATCTGCCGCGGGCGGAAGCCCTTGCCCGTCATCGTCGCGTACTTGCTGCCGCTGTTCGACAGCCGGCTGATGAAGAAGATGCCCACCGAGGTGATGACCAGCAGCGTCACCGCATAGCTCGACGCCAGACCGATCTGGCTCGGGTAGCGGTGCACCGCCTGGTAGATCGAACTCGTGAAAACCTGGATGCCGACCGGCAGGCCGAGCAGCGCCGGCACCTCGAACGATTCGATGGCGCGAACGAAGAGGATCAGGAAGGTGGCGAAGATCGCTGGCCAGGCCAGCTTCAGCGTCACGCGCCAGAGCACCTGGAAGACGTTGGCACCGGACATCATCGCGCTCTCTTCGAGCGACGGGTCCATCGCGCGGAAGGCGGCCGTCATCAGCAGGAAGGCCACCGGCGAATAGTGCAGGCCGTCGACCCAGATCATTCCCCACATCGAATAGATGTTGAAGACCGGTTCGCTGAGGCCGAACATGGCCATCAGGGACAGGTTGACGATGCCGATCTTCGGGCTGCCGAGCAGGATCCAGGCGACCGTGAAGAGGATGCCCGGGATGACCAGCGGGATCAGCGACATCGCGAAAAACAGGCCCTTGAACGGCGTGTTGGTGCGCTCGTTCATCCAGGCCAGCGTGGTGCCGACGAGAAACGCAAAGGTGGCCGTGCCGATCGCGAACTGGACGCTGGTCCAGAACAGCCGCGCGGTGTCGCTGCTGGTGTATGCAGTCAGGTAGTTGCCGAAGGTGAACACGGCCGCCTTGCTGGCCGTCTGCGGCGTGAAGAAGCTCTGCCAGAGCAGGAAGCCCAGCGGCACCAGCGCGATGTAGACCGTGAAGACCACGCACACACCGATGACCAGCGACTTCCAGCTCAGCCAGTCGCGCCAGGCAGCCAGCCCCGTGCCGCCGCCCAACGCGGGCGGTTGATCGACGGCAGTGCGGGGCGCGTTCGCGGCGGCTTCGGCCATGGTCTCGGGGGTGATGATGTTGTTCTTATATGCGGAACTCTGGTCCGCATAGCGATACGGGAATGTAGGCAGGGATGCCAGGGGTGTCAAGGCGAACCCGCTCGGGAATCACCCTGAGCGGCAGCCCTTCGACGGGTGGGGTTTCAGGGTGGCGGGAGAAGGCCGTGGGAGTCGCCCGGCCCTGCTGCGCCGCGCGCCGCGGGCACCGCCACCTGCTTGTGCAGCAGCACCTCGCTGCCGCTGGCCGACGAGGCCAGCGCGGCCAGGCACAGCTCGAGGTTGGCCAGGCCCCAGCGGCCGTCGTGCAAGGCGGGTGCGCTGCCGCGGATCGCGTCGCACCACGCGTCGAGCACCAGGTCGCGCGGGCTGCGGTCGTTCGGCAAAACGATCTCGCGTTGCCCGCCGGGGCTGTAGACCAGCAGCCCGGTCGGCGACTGGCGGATGTCGCCGCGTTCGCAGCTCACCAGGGCCAGGCCGAACATCGACTGGAACGGCGCGGCGTCGGGGATCGCGCCGCGCGCGCGGGCCTGCTTGGCGGCGAGTTCCTGCTGCGGCGTCAGCGCTGCGCCGGGCAGCGTGGGGCGCGCCCCCGGCGGCTGGTGGAAACCCCATTCCGAGATGTCGAACGTCAGGTCCATCGTCGAGAAGCCGCCGTAGCCGTTGTAGACCGCGGTGGCCGCCGCGCCGCCCTCGAAGACGATGAAGGCGCTGTGCGCGCCGATGCCGCGGCGCGATGCGTCCCAGTCGAACGCCTGCGCGCGAACGCTGCGCGCGCGGCCGCCGCAGAGCAGGCGCAGCACGTCGAACTGGTGCGATCCCTGGCGCAGCGTCACGCCGCCGCCCTGCGCGACATCGAGTTCGTCGGGCCGCCGCGGGCGGCGCATCCAGTCGCTGAAGCACCAGTGCTGGGCCATGCGGACGGGGCCCAAGTCGCCCGAGGCGATCAGGTCGTGCATGCGGCGGATCGGCAGATCGTGGCTGTGCGAATGGCCGAGCACCAGCGCGATGCCGGCACGTTCGGCGGCTTCGGCGACGCCGCGCGCATCGTCCAGCGTCACCGCCATCGGCTTTTCGAGCAACAGGTGCAAGCCCGCCGCCGCAGCGGCGCGGGCCTGTGCGGCATGCAGCGGGGTCGGCGTGGCGATGCACAGCGCGTCGAGGCCTGGGTGGGCGAGGAGTTCATCGAAGCCGGCGTAGGCAGCGACACCGTCATCACGTGCCGCGGCATCGCGCACCGCGTCGCTGGGGTCGGCCGCAGCGACCCACTCGAAGCCGGCGTGCCGCCGCAGCGGCGCGACGAAGGCCCGCCCGGCGGCGCCCAGCCCGGCGATGCCGACACGGATGCGGCGTGGCGCCATGTGCCCTGTCAGCCGCTCAGCCGCTCAACCGGGCACAGCCACGAACGGCCGACCCGGGCTCACTTGGCCTTCTTCACGATGTGGTCGTCGAAGGTCTTCAACCACTTGTCCTGCAAGTCCAGCACCTTGGCCGGATCGAGCATCTTGAAGGGGGTGTTGCCCAGCGGGCTGGCGACAGTGCGGCTGGCCGGCACGAAGCTGGCCTCGGCGAGCAGCTTCTGCCCTTCGCCGAGCAGGAAATCGTGGAACAGCAGGGCCGACGCCGGGTTGGGCGCGCGCCGGGCGATGGCGCTGGTGCTGGGTTGTGCCAGCAGCGGCTGGATGACCCAGTTCTCGATCGGCGCACCTTTCTTCTTCAGCTGCTCCGGGATCCAGCTGTAGACCGTCAGCGCCAACGGAATGTCGCCCGACGCCACCAGGTTGGCCAGGACCGAATGGCCCTTGCGCGCCGAGATGCCGTTGCGCGCGACGATCTGCTCGAACGTCTTCAGCCCGCGCTCTTCGCCGAGTTCGGCCAGCAGGCTGCCGAACCAGGCGTGGTTGTTGGCTTCGATGCCCAGGCGACCCTTCCAGCGCGGGTCGGCCAGGTCGGCGTAGCTGCGCGGCAGCTCGTCCTTCTTGACGCTGTTGGTGTTGTAGGCCGCGGTCCAGATGTCGAGCGTGATGCCAGCCCACCCACGGTGCGCCGGCGCCGCTTCGGCAACCAGATCCTTCAGGCCGGGCGACCAGGTTTCCTGCAGCACTTTCTCGCGGTACGCGGCCTCGTTCTCCGGCGCGTTGTTCTGGATCACGTCGACCTCGAAGCGGCCGCCGCGCGACTCGGCGATCACCCGCTGCAGCACCGCTTCGCTGCCCGAACGCCAGGCCTTGACCTTGATGCCGTACTTCTTGGTGAACGCCGCGATGATCACCGGCAGCGCCGGGTAGACGTGGTAGACCGACAGCTCGCCTTCGTTCTTGGCCAGGGCCAGCAGCTTGTCGTGGCGGTCGGCGCCCTGGTAGATCGCCAGGTCGCGCGCGGCCTTGCCGGCGTCCTGCGCGCGGTCCTGCGCACGGGCGGCGTGCGGCGCGGCACCGGCGCCGACCAGCGCGGCGAGCATCGAACGGCGCTTCATACCCGCTGCCCCCGTTCGACACGCCGCCTGAGGTAGTCGAAGTTGATCGTGTACTGCTCGGGCCGCGTGATGTTGTGCTGCAGGCGTTGCACGCACTCGGCATCGAAGACCTCGCCGATGCCGCCGCCGGCCTGCGCCAGCAGCTGGATCTGGCAGGCGTTCTCCAGCAGGATCGCCAGCACCACGCTTTCCTCGATGCACGCCCCGACCACGCCGACGCCGTGGTTGCGAAGCAGCACCGCCTTGCAGCCGCCGAGCGCGCGCGCCACGCCGGCACCGAAGTCCTGCGAGCGGATCAGCTCGATCGTGTCGGTGAAGTACGGCACGCCGTCGGCGAAGGCCACTGCCGGCTGGCTGATCGGCAGCAGCGCGCGGCCGGTGGCCGAGAAGGCCACGGCGTGCGTCGGGTGGCTGTGGATCACGCTGTTGACATCCGGCCGGGCCTTGTAGATCTCACTGTGGATGAAAACCTCGCTGTGCCGCCGGCCACCGCCGCCGACCTTCTCGCCAGCCAGGTTGCACAGCACGATGTTGTCCGGCGTGATCTCGTCCAGCCCCTGGCTGTGCGGCTTCATGAAGAAGTGGCTCGGGTCGCCGGGCACGCGCAGCGAGACATGGCCGCG
>JANMAP010000119.1:0-3696 GCA_031359905.1 Burkholderiales bacterium
CGGTGATGCCCAGCGTCTTGGTCTCTTCCTCTCGCAGTTCGGCCCAGGTCCTGCGCCCGGGATGCACACCGTGCTCGGCGCCCTTGATGCGGTTCGCGCCCCTCTTCTCCTCGAAACCCTTCAGTTCGGTCATCGTGGTCAGCAGCGTCCAAGCCTTGCCATCCTTCAACCGCAGGTGGCCGCGGCCGCGCGCCACGGTGGTCTCGAAGGTGAACCAGGCATCGATGACGCCGCCAGCCTCGGTGGCCTGGCCCTCGACCACGAAGCTGGACGGCCTAACGTCGGCCAGGCGCGCCTGCAGCATCTCGCGGATCGCCTCGGTGCCTTCCTGCGTGCGGATGTTCCAGGTGAAGGCGACCAGGTCGCGCCAGTAGCTGTCGTCGCCGAACAGCGCCACCACGGCGTCGACGTCCTGCTTCTCGAGGGCGCTGTTGAAGTCGGCCAGCCAGACGCCAGCGGCCTGGGTGGAGTGGACGGACAGATCGGTCATCTGGTGGTCTCCTTGCTGCGCCGGGACGAACGATCCGTCGGCACGGCCGCTTGATCCATCATTCGGCCATCGCGGCAGGCAGTGCCAGAGAAATTACCCGCATCGACGCGACGAGCTGCGAGCTCGCATGGCGCTCGGACGTCGGGCACGTGCTCACTGGGGGCGTCGAACCCCGAGGAGCGAAGCTCATCAAGGTGGTGGTCCTCTGCCCTTGAATCTGGGCCACCCGAGAGCTGGGCTCGGCCTGTATGGGGAGCCATCCAAGCTAGCCGGGGCAGTGAGTTCGATGTGAAGTCCGACGTTGGTCTCTCAATCTGGCGGGGCTTGAACGGCTGGTTCCTCAAGGCAGCTCAACATCTCGACCCTCAGGACACATCCACTGTCCTGATTTCGCCGCCCCAAGGCCGCCGGTCGGACCCGCACACCGGTACCCGTTGCGGGGCCCCGGAGCACCACTTCGGGAGCCTTGCGTGCAAGCCATTTGCAGGCAGCCCCAGCGGGCGCCGGCTGGTGCCCCGGTCCACTACGAGCGACACCGCCCCGAGCAGACCACGCTGTAACGCCTGGTGCAGCCGCACGTGGTCAGCTTCATCGCCCACACAGAGGCCAGCACGGGATGCGAGCTGCCGCGGTTCATCAAGGAGGAGTTCGACGCCTTCGTCGAGTACGGCATCCTGGCTGTCGCGGGTCAACCTAGGGGAAGCCGCTCGCACCGCCTATGTGGCGCGTATAAGCGGTGGGGGGTGTCGCCATCGCGATGCACCGTGCGAGCGCGCCGCACATTCCATACACGCGCGCGACCAACGAGGAGCCGATTCCATGAGCCTATATCTCACCCGAGCCCGTTATTCCCAAGACGCTTTTAAGGGCATGGTCGCCAACCCGTCCGACCGGGAGGCCGCAGGCAGGGCGATGTTCGAGGCTGCCGGCATCAAGCTTCAGCACATGTGGTACTCGGGCAATGGCGAAGTCATCTGCGTTGTAGAGGGCGACGCGGTGGCGGGGTCAGTCGCCGGCATGGTCGTGATGGCCAGCGGTGGCTTCACCGCCGTCGAGTCGACTGAGCTGATCACGATGGGGCAAATGGTCGATGCGATGAAGGGCGCCGGCGCCGTCGCCGCGAAGTTCCGTCCGCCCGGCAAGTAGCACGCGCGCCGGGCGCATCGGTGTGGTTAACGCCAGTCTTTTTGAGAGGTGTCTCGCCCCCGCGCAAGTGAACACAAGATCGGCATCGGATACGGGGTGGCGCACTCGGCCTCAGGCGCTGCGGGTGCATGAGCGCCGCCCCGGACGGTGAGCGGTCTTGTGGAAGCTGGGCTCGATCTAAAATGGGGAGCGCTTTGGGATACCCATC
This sequence comes from Burkholderiales bacterium, assembly GCA_031359905.1. Classification (GTDB taxonomy): domain Bacteria; phylum Pseudomonadota; class Gammaproteobacteria; order Burkholderiales; family Burkholderiaceae_C; genus Rubrivivax. Next base: position 1,845 of record JANMAP010000119.1, read on the forward strand.
AAGGTGGCAACAGACTACTGCGCAGCGGATCTCGTGTCCGATCGGCAGCCGAAGCTGCCCTAAATGAAGTCGCCCTGTGGCCGTTACGACCAGTTCAAGGTAGACGCCGACTTGCGGCCATTCGATCTGCCGCGGGTTGAACGGCCGGTCTTCCGTGCGCTGACCTCACCATCTCGACCCATCAGTGCCATTCGCGGCCCTGAACTCGGCGCCCCGAAGCTGCCGGTCGGACCCGCACACAGACACCTGTTCGCAGGACCGCTGCCGAGGACACACATAGGCAGGCGGTACAAAGGCCGACCGAGGCGCGGCGCACAGCTTAAGAACTTGCGGGCACATCACTTCGGCAGACCTTCCTGCAAGCTATCAGCCGGAAGCCCCAGCGGGCGCCGGTTGGCGCCCCGACCCATGTTCACGATCGGGCGGCTGATCATCGGCATCTATATCGGCAGGAGCGGCGTGGCTTCCACCTTCGGCGCCGCGGGCTCGTTGATCGTGGTGTTCGTGTGGGTGTATTACTCGGCACAGATCTTCCTCATCGGGGCCGAATTCACCTGGGCCTACGCCAAGACCTTCGGCTCGATCCGCCACCTCGCCGAGGACGAGGTGCCGAAGACACTGGCGCTCACGCCGGCGACGGATTCCCCGACAGGCAAGCCGAGTGCTGACCCGGTGCGCCAAGCGGAAGAATCCACTGCCCTTGCAACAGCCGTGGCGGCCCCGGTGCCGGTCAGGGCGGCGGCGGCCGGCGCTCCTGCCGCCACGCCTGTCACGGTGGGCGTCACGGTTGGCGTGACGGGCGTGGCCGCCGGCGTACTGGCCCACTGGGCCCTGCGCAGGTTGCGGCGCAGCATCTAGTCGCCCGTCGCTGCCACCGGAGGACGGGACTTCTCAGTGACGAGCGGAACAGAGACACCTTGTTGCCCTCTCAACTTGCGGCCGGCAGCGGCTGTCCGACCGTCGCCGAAGGCCGCTGCGTCGCATCGGGCCCTACGGATGTCAGATCTCCCCAGGCCAGAACCTGGACCCGCAGCTGCGTCATCAGTTCGTCAGCCATCGATTCCAGCAGCGCCAATTCCCGCCGCGTCAGCGAGCGCGGTTGCACGTCCAGGATGCACAAGGTGCCCAGCGCATGCTGCTCGGCGTCGCGCAAGGGCGCGCCGGCGTAAAAGCGCAGGCCCTTCTCGTTCAGCGCCGGGTTGCCCGCAAAGCGCAGGTCGCGCGCGAGATCGGGAACGACCATCGTGCGACCGTTGGCAACGACATGGCCGCACAAGGACGCTGCGCGCGGCATTTGCAGGTCCTCTGCGCGCAAGCTCGGCGGGCTTAGTGGGCTCAGGCCGCTGCCTTGTTCTTGCGGCGGCGGCCCGAACAGCGCCTGGACGCGCTGCTGCTGCGCGTCGATCAGCGACACCATCGCGATCGGGACGTCGAAGATATCCGCGACGCGGCGCGAGACGGCTTCCAGCAGCGGCTGGGCGCGCCCATCCAGCAGGCCGCTGTCACGCAGCGCGGTGACGCGGATCGCGTCGTTCTCAGGCACCGGCGCGGCCAGGAAACCGGCCTGGATGTCGATGCCGAGCGCGTGCGCCATCTGCATGATGGCCTCGCTCAATGACGTGACCACGGCGTCGGCGCCGAGATCGCGGCGCGCGTGCTCGTCCAGCAGTTCAGGCGGCGCATTCCACAGTGCCAGCACCACGCGCAGGTGCGGCCAGCGGCGGCGCAGCCGGCGGCAGAAGGTCTGCGCTGCGGTCTTGGGCTCAGGGCTGAAGAAGGACAGGCACACCGTCGTGGCGTCGGCCAGTTCCAGGCGGTCGATGTAGTCGGCCGTCATCAGCCCCGATGGGCG
>JANMAP010000429.1:0-3352 GCA_031359905.1 Burkholderiales bacterium
CGCCGAAATCGCAGCAGGCGCATCAAAACTCTTTTGGGCCGTACGCGAGGCTGATACGACGACATCAGGCAGCGTCTGAGCTTGCAACCTGGAGCGGGTGGGTCGTTCTGCCCTCTACACCGGGAGTTTTGTCCCCCCCGGTTCGCTGGTTGACGAGCGCCACCACAACGCCCAGCAAGTCCGCTGCCGGCTGATGCTTCTCGATGAATCCCAGTGCGCCCAGGCGCTGCGCCCTTGCCCGCGTCGCGGGGTCGCCGTGGCAGGTGATCACCAGCACGGCGGCGGCGGGTGCCAAGTGCGGGATCAGGGCCAGCCCGTCCTCGCCAGCCAGGTCAACGTCCAACAGCACGAGGTCGGGGTGCAACTGGGCTGCGAGAACCATGGCCTCGCCCACGGTTGCCGCGCTGGCGATGGCGCGCCAAGGCAGCGGGGCGCAGGCCACCAGGCGGGACAGACCCTCGCGTACTGCCAGCTGGTCATCGACCACCATCACAGCCAGTGCCGCGCCCGAGCTTGGGGGATGGTGCGTTGCCGCCGCGCCGAGTTGCATCACTGAAATGCTAGGCCGGGCGCGGCGCGCAAGCATGGGAGGTGCGCCGCTGCGGCAGGGGGAGCTTGCTCCTGCCCCTGAGCGAAGCGGGGTCAGTAGATGAAGGGCAGAAGGCGCCAGCGAACTCGCTGCTGGTAGTCGAGATAGGCGGGACTCGTCGCCGCCAGCACCGCTTCTTCGCGCCCGATGCGGTGCACCTGCGCGACGTAGACCAGCACCATCACGGCGACATTGCGCCACGAAAAGTTGACAAGCAGAAAGCCGATGTGTCCGATGAGATAGCCGAAGTAGATCGGATGCCGCACCAGACGGTACGGCCCGTTCAGAACCACGCCACGTTGCGCTGGCAACAGGCCGAAGGAACGGCCGAGGAAGATCTTGGCGCTGAACTGCCAGCAGGCGCCACAGACTTGCAGTGTGACGCCGATCCATTCCGCTACGAAACGCGTTGTATCGCTGGCGTCAAGCAGCACGATGAACACGAAGGCATACATCGTTGCCAGAACGGTCAGCGGCGCCATGTCGCGATGGCTGCCCCTGCGCGCCAGCAGCACCAGGACCAGCGTATAGCCCTCGGTCACCAGCAGCAGCAGCAGGGTCAACCGCGTGTGGTCGGCCCACCATCCACCCGCCAAGTTGCCGACAGCGAAGCCAAATGCGAGCAGCGCAAAGCAGCGCAGCAGCCATTCGGTCAGCGGGCCTTCGGGCGGTCTCGTTGGTTGTTCGTTGCCTGGGTTCACTGCGGACCTCGCATCGCTTGCCATTCGGCGCCCATGTTGTCGTCGGTCACCAGGGCGTTGCCCGCCGTGCGCTGGCGCACGTGCTCGCAGGGTTCGATCCAGTCGCCGGCGGTGTGCGTTGCGTCGGGCCGGATCTGCGGTGCAATCGCCAGCAGCCTGTCCAGTCCGCGCTGGTGCTCGGGGCGGGTCAGGTCCAGCACCCGCCGACCGTCGATGCGGTAGATCTCCAGCGTGCGCCGCCAGCGGTCGAAGTCCCAGTCGATCGGCTGCTCGGAAAGCAGCATGTGGTTCGTGAAGCGCGCGCCGTGGGCGAAACTGCTGCAGCCGGTGCGCTGAACGCGGTTGGAATCCGTGGTGTTGTAGAAGACGACGCCACCGGGGTTCAGGTGCGCTTTGAGGATCGCCATGAATTCAGTGGACAGCAGGTTGGTGCTGTTGGCGCGGACGTGGAAGCTGGTGTTGCTGACGATGGCGTCGAAGCGCCGGGTCGGGTGCAGGCGCAGCCAGCGGCGACCGTCATCGGCGACCAATGTCACCTTGGGGTTGGTGAGCACCGACGCCACCTCGGGCCGGCCGGCCACGAGCGAGACAAAGCCAGGGTTGATCTCGACGATGGTGAGCGACGCCAGCTGCGGATGATTGGCCAGCACCTGGGCCCAGGAGCCCGAGGCCAGGCCGATCATCAGAACGTCGCGCGGCGCGGGGTGGAACAGGCTCAGCGCATACGGCCTGGCGATGCCGTTGACATCGTTCGTCAGGTCGACGTTGAAGTGGCCGTCGTAGGCGCCGTTGCCGAAGACGGTGCCGGTGCGGTCGACGGTGACGATGCCGCTGCGGTTCTCGATCACCTGGGCGAAAGGGGTGCCGGCCTGTGGGAGACCTTTGAACTGCAGCGACTCGAGCAGCCTGCCGCTGGCTGCGGGCAGCGCAGCCAAACCCAGGGTGCCAGCCAGCAGCAGCGAGCCGGAGCGTTGCAGCCCCACCTTCCGCGAAGGCGCGGCCAGCAGGCTGGGCACCAGGGCACAGCCGATGCCCAGGGCCGCCAGCAGCTGCCCGACCTGGAGCAGGCTCAGGTGGTCCATCAGCACGAAGCCGGTCAGCACCGAACCGGTGGCCGCACCGATGATGTTCGCCAGGTAGAGCAGCCCGGTGCGCATGCCGGCGCGGGCATCGGCGGCCACGCCCAGATGGGCCAGGCAGGGCAGAACCATGCCCCACTGGCGCGCCAGCAGGTAGACCATCAGCAGGCCGACACCGAGGATGCCGGACTGGAGCCATGCCAGATGGCTGAGCACGGGCAGGAACAGGAAGCCGAAGAGTGTGGCCAGCAGCAGGGCGCGCTGCATGCGGGAGACCAGCGCCTGGTGCCCGGGCAGTGCGCTGGCCTCGGCACCGAGCCGCGCGCCCGAGGCCAGGCCGACGAGAAAGGCGCCGAGGGTGGTCGCGAACGCGAGCGGGCTGCTCGCCGTGGCGTAGGACATGGCACGAAAGAAGAAGATCTCGTACGACAGCGAAACCAGGCCGCCAACGCAGGACATCAACAGCACGGCGGCGAACGGCAGCGGGGGTGGGTTTGCCGAGTCGCGCGCCGGCGGCAGCGGTGCGGCCGTGCCACCAGCTTCGCGCCGGCGGTCCAGCAAGTGCGCGGCGATGGCGCCCAGGGCGACTGCCGCGTTGAAGCCGACCGCGACCAGCACCGAGCCCTGCATGCCCAGCCAGGGGAACAGCGCGATGGCTGCGGTCAGGCAGGCGGCGCCAGCACCCAGTGTGTTGACGTAGTACAGGTGACCGACAGCGTTGCCCACGTTGCCCGAGCGTTGAGCCAGGTGGCCGACCAGCAGTGGCAGCGTGGCACCCATCAGGACGGTCGGCACGGCGACCAGCGCGAGGGTGACCAGTGCACTGACCACCAGCGGTGCGCCCAGCACCAGCCCGCCGACAGCTTCGAAGATCGCTAGCGATACCAGGCCGAACGCAGCCGTCAACCCCTCGATCACGGCCAGCAGTAGCAGCAGCGGCAGGCGCCTGTCCTTCGACAGCCAGCCACCGGCCAGCGCGCCGA
>JANMAP010000440.1:0-14323 GCA_031359905.1 Burkholderiales bacterium
TCGGCGCCGATGTGGTGCTCGAAGCCACCGGCCTGTTCCTGGACAAGGCCGCTGGTGAAAAACACCTGACCGCCGGCGCCAAAAAGGTGATTTTCTCGGCGCCCAGCAAAGACGACACGCCGATGTTCGTCTTCGGCGTCAACGACAAGACCTACGCCGGCCAGACCATCGTCAGCAACGCCAGCTGCACCACCAACTGCCTGGCCCCGGTGGCCAAGGTGCTGAACGACAGCTTCGGCATCAAGCGCGGCCTGATGACGACCGTGCACGCGACGACGGCGACGCAGAAGACCGTCGACGGCCCGAGCAACAAGGACTGGCGCGGCGGCCGCGGCATCCTGGAAAACATCATCCCCAGCAGCACCGGCGCGGCCAAGGCGGTCGGCGTGGTCATTCCTGAGCTGAACAAGAAGCTCACCGGGATGAGCTTCCGCGTGCCGACCAGCGACGTCAGCGTCATCGACCTGACCGCCGAACTCGTCAAGGAAGCCAGCTGGGACGACATCTGCAACGCGATGAAGGCCGCCGCCGCCGGGCCGATGAAGGGCGTGCTGGCCTATACCGAAGACAAGGTCGTGTCGACCGACTTCCGCGGCGAGCCGTGCACCAGCGTCTTCGACGCCGACGCCGGCATCGCGCTGGACAAGACCTTCGTCAAGGTCGTCGCCTGGTACGACAACGAGTGGGGTTATTCGAACAAGGTGCTGGAGATGGTCCGCGTGATCGCGCGCTGACGCCGCACGCCGACGTTCACGAAACTTGACACGCCGCGGCCTCGGCGCGGGTGTCGCGGCCCCTACACTGGGTCGATGAAGTTGTCCCTGCGTGTCGCATTCGTCGTCTTGTCGTGGTGGATGGTCGGCGCCGCGGGCGCTGCCGAACAGGCGAACGCACTAGCTGCACTCGCACCGCGTGCTGCACTCGCGCCGGTGTCCGGCGAGGTCATCGTGCGATTCAAGAGCGATGCCTCGGTGCTGCGCGCCCACGCGCTGGCCGCGGGCAGCAGCGCGGTCGGCGCGCGCGACGCCCTGGCCGGCCGGGCGGCGATTCTCTCGGCGCGGCTGGGCCGCAACCTCGAAGCCGGCAGCGCCGTCGGCGAACGCACACAGGTGTTGCGCGCCGCGGGGGTCGACACCGCCACGCTGCTGCGCGAGCTGGCCGCCGACAACGATGTCGAATTCGCCGTGCCGAACGGCCGCGCGCGCGTGCTGGCCGCGCCCAACGACCCGCTGTACGCCGCCGTCGCACCGGGCGTGCGGCCCAGCGGCCCCGACAGCGGCCAGTGGTACCTGCGCGCGCCGGGCAACGGCGTGGTCTCGTCGATCGACGTCGAAGCCGCCTGGGCGCGAACGCTGGGCAGCGCCAACGTGGTCGTCGCGGTGCTCGACACGGGGGTGCGCTTCGAACACCCCGATCTCGGCCGCGTGGCCAGCGGCGGCAGATTGCTGCCGGGGTACGACTTCGTCAGCGACAGCGTCGTTGCCAACGACGGCGACGGCCGCGACGCCGACCCCAGCGACCCCGGCGACCACGTCACCGCACAGGACATCAGTGGCGATCCCGGGCGCTTCGGCGACTGCCGGGTCAGCAGCAGCAGCTGGCATGGCACCAGCACCGCCAGCCTCGTCGGCGCAGCCACCAACAACGGCATCGGCATGGCCGGCACGGCGCCGGGCGTCAGTGTGTTGCCGGTGCGCGTGCTCGGCAAGTGTTTCGGCAGCGACGCCGACATCCAGGCCGGCATGCGCTGGGCCGCCGGCATCCACGTCGATGGCGTTCCCGACAACCCCAACCCGGCGAAGGTGCTGAACCTCAGCCTGGGTGGCAGCGGCGCGTGCAACCGGGCCTACCAGGCCGCGGTCGACGATGTGCTGGAACGCGGCGCGGTGGTCGTGGTGGCGGCCGGCAACAGCGCTGGCGGGCCGGTCAGCGTGCCGGGCAATTGCCGCGGCGCCATCGGCGTGCTGGCATTGCGGCATGTCGGCACCAAGGTCGGCTTTTCGGATCTCGGCCCGGAGATCGCCATCGCCGCGCCGGGTGGCAACTGCATCAACGTTGCCAGCGGCTCGCCGTGCCTGTACCCGGTTCTGGCTGCCACCAACAGCGGCAGCCAGGGGCCGGCTGCGTCGGGCTGGTCCGACAGCTTCCGCATCACGGTGGGAACCAGCTTTGCGACGCCGCTGGTTGCCGGCACGGTCGGTCTGATGTTCTCGCAGCAGAACGGGCTGACGCCGACGCAGGTGCGCAGCGCGCTGCAGGCCACCGCACGACCGTTCCCGACCAGCGGCGGCGACAACGGCAGCGACCCCACGCCGGTGTCGATGTGCGTCGCGCCTTCGGCCAGCGTGCAACAGCTGCAGTGCTACTGCAGCACGGCGCTGTGCGGCGCGGGCATGCTCGACGCCGGCGCGGCAGTGGCCGCGGTGGCCAGCGTCACCGCGCGCATCAGCGTGTTGACCGCCAGCCCGGTGGCCGGCAGCCCGCTGCAGGTCTCGGCCGGCGCCAGCAGCACATCGGCCGGGCACAGCATCGTGGCCTGGAGCTGGGTGCTGGTCGACGGCGGGGGCATCGCCAGCGGCTTCAGCAGCGCGACCAACGCGGCCAGCGCCGAACTGACGCCGACTGCGGCCGGCAATCTCATCGTGCGCCTGACGGTGACCGACGACCTGGGCCTGAGTGCCAGCGTCGACCAGGTGGTGGCGGTGGCCGCCGCGCCGCCCGGCGCGGCGGGCAATGGTGGTGGCGGTGGTGGTGCGATGTCGGCCGTCTGGATCGCGCTGCTGGCTGCGGCGGCCGCGGTGCTGTCGACGATGTCGGCGGTCGACCAGCGGGCCCAGCGGCGCGCCCGGCGCGCGCTGCCCTGACCGATGGTCTAACGCGGCGCTTCGGCGCAGGGCTTGAAGCCGCCGGCGAGTACGGCCGCGGGCAGGGTTTCGAGCTTGGACTGCATCTCGTTGTCGGCCTGCGTGGCGCGCAGCCATCGCTGCGCCGGCGGTGTCGGCCCGCTGACGATGCGCACGCCTCTGGTGGCGGTGGCCGCACTGGCCGGCAGCGCGGCCAGCGCGGCTTCGGCAGCCGCACGGCTGTCGTGCACCGACAAGGCCAGGCCGGGCGCCAGGTCGGGCGGCGCGCCGACGGCTTCGACGGCCAGATCGAACTTCCTCAATTCGGCTTCGCGGGCCCGTCGCGCCGCGGCGTCAGCGAAGCGGCCGAGATAGACCAGCCACGGGGTGGGCGGCTGCACGCTGTGGCGCGTCCAGCTGCCCGGGGGCAGGTTGGCGCTGGCCAGCAGGTTCTCGGCGGCGGCCAGGTCGCTGTCGTTGAAGGGGCCGGCATCCAGGCAGGTCAGGCCGGCGGCGCGCGCCGCGGCGACGACCGCGTTGGCGGCGTTGGCCGACACCACGGTGATGCTGTCGGGCCGCACCTGCGCAGCCACGCGCTCGGGTTCGCGTTCGCCATGGCGTGGTGCCTGCCAGGTCGGCGCGAGCCAGCCGCGGGCCCAGGCGAAGAACAGCAGATTGGCCAGCAGCAGCGCGGCGACCAGGCCTCTCAACACCCGGCGGCCCCGCTGGCGACGGGTCGCATCCTGACGCTGACCTCGCCGCTGACCACCTGGTGCAGATCGCCGGCGCGGATGCGCAGCGCGCCCTGGGCGTCGACGCCTTCGGCCACGCCTTCGGGCACCCCGGGCGCGGTGGTGGTCACGGGGTGGCCACACAGCAGGTCGCGCCGCGCGTAGGCCGCGGCGTGCGGCGCAAAGCCTCGCGCCTGGAAGTCCAGCAGCATGTGCACCAGCGGCACGGCGATCCGCGCCAGCACCCCCGGCGCCGTGGCGGCGGGGTCGATTTCCTGCAGGCAGGCCGAACCTGCGCTCGGCCCGTCGAGCGGCTGCGGCTCGATGTTCAGGCCGATGCCGACCACGCACATCCGGCGCTGGCCGACGCTGACGGTCTCGATCAGGATGCCGCCGAGCTTGCGCCCGCGGCCCGGGCCTTCGATCAGCCACAGGTCGTTGGGCCACTTCAGGCCGATGCGCGGGGCTGCGGCTTCGGTACCTGCCGAGGTCGGCACCGGGTCGAGGGCGTCGGCCAGCGCCAGGCCGACAGCCAACGACAGCCCCGACCAATCGGCCGGCGCCAGCGGCAGGGCCAGCGAGAAGGTCAGCGACGCGCCGATGCTGGCGTGCCAGTCGCGGCCCATGCGGCCACGTCCGCGGGTCTGCGATTCGGCCACCAGCAGGCAGGGCTGCACGTCACCGGCGCGGCGGCCCAGCGGGGTGCGCGGTTCGTTGTGTGGGTCGAGATCCCCGGGCCGCGAAATCGGCGCGTCGCGCTGGCCGCTGGATTCGCGCGCCCGTTCGAGCAGCCGGGTGTTGGTCGAATCGACGCGGGCGACGACCTCGACGCTCAGCCCCGGCAGCAGCGGCTCGAGTTGCTGCCACAGTGATTGGGCGCCCCAGGGCAGGTGTCGGGCCTCGAACATCGTGGTCCGGCGCCGTGCTCAGCGCCGCTTGGGGGCCAGCAACGTGCGCCGGCAGTTGGGGCTGCCGCAGCGGCACTCGTAATCCTTCTTCAACCTCGGCGTGTAGCGCTCGTCGATGATCAGGCCGTAGTCGTAGAACAGTTCTTCGCCGGGCTGCAGGTCGCGCAGGGCTTCGATGAAGACGCGGCCATCCGTTTCGTCGGCTTGGCAGTTCGGGTCGCAGGCGTGATTGATCCAGCGCGCCGCATTGCCCCCGACGTTGGCGTCGATCACCGTCTTGTCGTCGATGTGGAAGTAGAAGGTGTGGTTCGGCTCGGCCGGGTTGTGCGGGTGGCGGCGCAACGCCTCGGGCCAGGTGATGCGCTCGCCGGTGTATTCGATCAGCCGGGTGCCGGCGGGAATCGGCTGCAGGGCGAAGACGCCCTTGCCGTGGACGCCGGAGCGCCGCACCTGAAGCCGCTTGCCGACCACCGGACGGGACGGGGCTGAACGGGGGGATGTCGCAGCGGCTTGCGGTGTCTTGGCCATTCGGTACATTGAAAACATGGGCGCGTGCGCGTGAGCGCGTGCGCGCGAGACCGGCGGATTGTAGGCACGGCCCGGGCGGCCTCGATCGGCCGGGGACCTGCAAGCACATGCCGCCGGACATTGCGCCCGCTACGGGCGCCGAACATGAACACCGTGCCCGCGCGGCACGCATGAAGGAACCATGAGCAAGACGATCATCATTGCCGAGAAGCCCAGCGTGGCGCAGGACATCGTGCGCGCGCTGACGCCCAGCGCCGGCAAGTTCGAGAAGCACGCCGATCACTTCGAGAGCGAGCGCTACGTTGTCACCTCGGCGGTCGGCCATCTGGTCGAGATCAAGGCGCCCGAGGAATATGACGTCAAGCGCGGCAAGTGGAGCTTCGCCAACCTGCCGGTGGTGCCGCCGCACTTCGATCTGGCGCCGATCGACAAGGCCAAGACGCGGCTGAATGCGGTGGTCAAGCTGGTCAAGCGCAAGGACGTCACGGCGCTGATCAACGCCTGCGACGCCGGGCGCGAAGGCGAGCTGATCTTTCGCCTGATCGTGCAGTACGCCGACCAGGGCAAGACGCCGCTGCACAAGCCGATCCAGCGCCTGTGGCTGCAGAGCATGACGCCGCAGGCCATCCGCGACGGCTTCGACCAGTTGCGCAGCGAAGCCCAGATGCAGGGCCTGGCCGACGCCGCGCGCAGCCGCTCGGAAGCCGACTGGCTGGTCGGCATCAACGGCACACGGGCGATGACGGCCTTCAATTCGCGCGACGGCGGCTTCTTCCTGACGACTGTCGGCCGGGTGCAGACGCCGACGCTGTCGATCGTCGTCGAGCGCGAAGAGAAGATCCGCAAGCACGTCGCGCGCGCCTACTGGGAGGTCAAGGCCAGTTTCGCGGCGCAGGCCGGCGAATACGACGGCAAGTGGTTCGACCCGGCGTGGAAGAAGAACCCCCGGGCCGGGGAAGGGCCCCCGGCTGACGCCGCCCCTGATGTCGAGATGCGCGCCGACCGGCTGTGGACCGCCGCCGACGCCGAGGCCATCCGCGCCGCCTGCATCGGCCAGCCGGCCAGCGTCAGCGAGGAAGCCAAGCCGAGCAGCCAGAGCAGCCCGCTGCTCTACGACCTGACGACGCTGCAGCGCGAGGCCAACGGCCGCTTCGGTTTCAGCGCCAAGACCACGCTCAGCCTGGCCCAGGCGCTGTACGAGAAGCACAAGGTGCTGACCTACCCGCGGACCGATTCGCGCGCGCTGCCGGAAGACTACCTGGCGACGGTCAAGAACACCTTCGAGATGATCGCCAGCGAAGACCTGCCGGGCCCGCTGCGCGAACTGGCGCGCCACGCGCGCGTCGGCTTGAACGAGGGCTACGTCAAGCCGGTCAAGCGCGTCTTCGACAACAGCAAGGTCTCCGACCACTTCGCCATCATCCCGACGCTGCAGGCGCCGAAGAGCCTGACCGAGATCGAGGCCAAGCTCTACGACATGGTGGTCAAGCGCTTCCTGGCGGTGTTCTACCCGCCGGCCGAATACATGGTCACCACGCGCATCAGCAAGATCGCCGCCGGTGCCACGACGCATCACTTCCAGACCAACGGCAAGGTGCTCGTCAAGCCGGGCTGGCTGGCGGTCTACGGCAAGGAAGCGCAGGAAGACGATGCCAACCTGGTGGCAGTGGCCGCCGGCGAACTGGTGCGCGCCGAGCAGGTCGACGTCGCGGCGCTGAAGACCAAGCCGCCGGCGCGCTACACCGAGGCCACGCTGCTCAGCGCGATGGAAGGCGCCGGCAAGTTGATCGAGGACGAGGACCTGCGCGACGCGATGAAGGAAAAGGGCCTGGGCACGCCGGCGACCAGAGCACAAACAATCGAAGGCCTGATCGCCGAGAAGTACATGCTGCGCGACGGCCGCGACCTGGTGCCCACCGCCAAAGCCTTCCAGCTGATGACGTTGCTGCGCGGTCTGGCCATCGAGGACCTGACGCGGCCCGACTTGACCGGCAACTGGGAATACCAGCTCGCCGAGATGGAGCACGGTCGCCTGAAGCGCGACACCTTCATGGCCGAGATCGCCAAGATGGCCGAGCGCATCGTCAAGAAGGCCAAGGAATACGACCGCGACACCATCCCCGGCGACTACGCGACCCTGGCCACGCCGTGCCCGAACTGCGGCGGCGTGGTCAAGGAAAACTACCGCCGCTTCGCCTGCACCGGCGGGGGGGCAACATCGGGCAGCGCCGCTGGCGTTGCCGCCGCCGACGAAGGCTGCGGCTTCTCGATCACCAAGATCCCGGCTGGCCGGGCCTTCGAGACGGCCGAGGCCGAGGGCTTGATCCGCGACAAGAAGATCGGCCCGCTGGAAGGCTTTCGTTCGAAGGCCGGCTGGCCGTTCACGGCCGAGATCAAGCTGGCCTTCGACGACGAGATCAGCAACTGGAAGCTCGAATTCGACTTCGGCGACGACGCCAAGAACGCCGAGGGCGACGGCGCGCCGGTCGATTTCTCGGGCCACGAAAGCCTCGGCGCCTGCCCGAAGTGCAAGGGCCATGTCTACGAGCATGGCAGCAGCTATGTCTGCGAACACAGCGTCGGCGCGCATGTGACCTGCGACTTCAAGAGCGGCAAGATCATCCTGCAGCAGCCGGTCGAGCGCGAACAGATGAGTCGCCTGCTGGCCACCGGCAAGACGGCGCTGCTGGAGAACTTCGTGTCCAACAAGACGCGGCGCAAGTTCAAGGCCTACCTGGCCTTCGATGCCAAGGAAGGCAAGGTCAGCTTCGAATTCGAGCCGCGGCCGGTGCGGGTGGCCGGCAAGACCCCGGCGAAGAAGGCGCCAGCCAAGAAGACGGCGGCCTGAACGCAGCCTGAAGCCCGCGGCCTGAAGACCGCGGCCTCAAGATGACCGCCGCGGCGCGCGCCGGCTTGCATCCGTCTGTAACCGCGGGCGACAGCGGCAACTGTGCGCAGTCGCCGCGCGGGGCGCCACCTACGATCGCGGGCATCACCCTGGTCAGCGGCTCACCGCCGTTCACGCCGATGAAACGCTTCACGCTGCGCTCTGCCCTCACCGTTGCCCTGCTGGCGCTCGCGCCGTGGGCGCAGGCCCTGGTGTTGGCGGTCAACGAAGGCGTCACCTACCGGGTCGGCAACGACGAGATCCGCGCGCGCTATGCGCCGATCGCCAGCGACCTGTCCAGGCTGCTCGACCAGCCGGTGCGCGTCGAACCCGTGGGCGACTATCCGACCCTGCGCCAGGGCCTGGCCGACAAGACCTTCGACCTGGCCCTGGTGCATCCGGCGCACCTGTCGATCGCCGCCATCAAGGGCGGCTACCAGCTGGTGGCGGTGACCAAGGGCTTCCAGGACTACACCGCGCGCTTCCTGGTGCGCGCCGATTCGCCGCTGAAGGGCCTGGTCGACCTGCGCGGGCGCAAGCTGGGCGCGCCCGACGAGGACAGCATCACCGCCTGGATGGTGCGTGCCACGCTGCGCGACGCGCTCGGCGACGCCCGGCAGGTGGCCATCACCTACACGCGCTTCCAGGACGCCGTGCCCTTCATGGTCGAGAACACCTTCACGCAGGCCGGTGCCACGGCGTCGAACGGGCTGGTCAAGCAATGGCAGGCCGGCGGTGGCAAGGTGCTGGCCAGTTCGCGGCCGGTGCCGATCAAACACGTCATCGCCAGCCCCGCGCTGACCCCCGATCAGGTGCAGCGCGTGCGCGACTACTTCATCGCGCTGGACACCACCGACGCCGGCCGCAAGAAGCTGGAGCCGCTCAAGATCCAGGGCTACGCGCCGTACGACACCGCGGCGCTGCTCGCCCTGGGCAGCTGGCTGGGACTGTAGGGCGACCTGCCCGCGACCTGCTCGGGCCGGCGCGGTGGCCGCTTGTCAGCCCGCGTCGGCGGCTGCCGGGTGCGTGCGGCTGACCATCAAGGCCGCCTGCAGGTACAGCCCGTTGAGCATGCGCATCGCCCGCGGGCGGTCGAAGCCGGGCCAGCCAGCGATGTCGCGCAGGTTGTGGGTGTCGCGCCGCAGCCGATCGACCGCCGCGGCCAGCGAGCCAGCCAGCGCCAGGCCGCGCAGATCGCAGCCCGGCGCGATGCGGTAGGCCACCGGGCCGGCGATCTCCGGCAGCAGGTCTTCGCGCGCGCCGCGCAGCGCCAGTTCCCAGAGCAGCAGATCGAGCGGCGCGTCGTTGCTTCGCGTGCCCGGCGAGGCGTCGTCGCGCGCGCCCGGCGAGGCCAGCTCGGCAGGCTCGACGTGCAGGACGCGCAGCGTGTCCAGCCGGGACTCGAGCAGACGCGGCAGCGGCATCGGGCAGTGCAGCTGGCGTTCGACCGGGAACACCGTCAGCGGCAGGACGCGGGCGTCGTGCTGCACAAAGATGCGCAGCCGCCGTGCATGGCGCACCGCAGCCGCCAGCACTTCCAGCGGTTCCAGCCCGTTGCCGCCGTCACCGTCGCGCTGCTCGAATCGCTGCAGATCGCGGAACAGCGTCGGGTTGAGCGTCGACAGGCGGGTCGACAGCCGGCCGCTTTCGGTTTCCCGGCCGCTCTCGTCGAGGTAGCGCCTGAAGGCGCTGATGCGCATCAGGTCGGCGGTTTCCGTGGGCTGGGTGGATTCGAACATGGGGAGCTCCGTGACGGACACGCCCCTTTGGTGGTCGGTTGTGGCCGGTTGTGGCCGGGTGTCGTCGGGTGTCGTCGGGTGTCGTCGGGGAAGAAGCAACACGCGCGGACGCGATAGATTCAAACGGCTGGCGCCAGGTTCCGCGCGTCGCGGCTGTTTCAGCTGTGACCGCTCGTTCGGCCCGTCCCCGGCGCCGTGCGCAGGCGCTGCAACAACTGCCAGAAGCGCGCGTCTTGCGCGCTGGCGAAGTTGATCCGCATCAGCGTCGTCGGCCGCGGCGTGGCGTGGAACAGGCTGCCCGGCGCCGTCAGCCAGCCGCGGTCGAGCAGGGCCTGCGCCAGCATCTCGGTGTCGGCGCCGACATCGACCCAGCCGAACAGGCCCTGCGGCGGCGCGGCGAAGCGGCAGCCCGCGTCGCGCACCAGGCGTGCGGTGCGGGTGCGGGCGGCGTCCAGGCGCGTCACCACCCGCTCGGCATGGCGACGCAGCCAGCCCTGGTCCAGACACACCGCGAGCGCCTGCTCCAGCGTGGCCGGGGTGGTCAAGGTGGCCAGCAGCTTGGTGTCGACGAAGCGCTCGACCAGCCGCGCCGGCGCTGCGATGTAGCCCACGCGCCATTGCGGCGTCAGGATCTTCGAGAAGCCCGAGATGTAGACCGTGCGCCGCAACGCGTCGAGCTGGGCCAGCCGGGTGGCGTGCGGCGGCGCCAGCCAGGCGTAGGTGTCGTCCTCGACGATGGTCAGGTCATGCGCTTCGGCCAGCCGCAGCACCTGGTGCGCGGCGGCTGGCGACAACGACGCCCCGGTCGGGTTGTGCAGCACCGACACCGTCACGTACAGACGCGGGCGGTGGGCGCGCAGCAGCGCTTCCATCACCGCCAGGTCGGGGCCGTCGGGGCCGCGCGGCACCGGCAACACGCGCATGCCGAGCAAGGCCAGGCGGGCGAACTCGACGGCCCAGCCGGGCTCGTCGACGAGCACCGCGTCGCCCGGCCGCAGCAGGGTCCGCGAGACGATGTCCAGCGCCTGGGTCGCGCCGACGGTGGTGACGATCTGCGCCGGCGCGGCGCGCACGCCGACATCGGCCAGGCGGCGCGAGACCGCGGCGCGCAGGCCGGGGTCGCCGGCCGGGTCGCCGTAGCGCAGCCATTGTTCGCCGGCGGCGGGCGCCGCCATCGCCTTGCGCAAGGCGCGCTGCAGCAGGGCCGCATCGAGCCAGCTTTCGGGCAGCGGGCCCATGCCCGGCGCCGGCAGCCCGCCCTGGGCCTGGAACATGCCGCGGATCAGCGCGGTGGCGTCGACCGGCGCGGCGCGGGCGGCGGCCGGCGTTGCGGTCGTTGGGCTGCCGGGCGGTGCATCGGTCGCAGCCCGAGCAGACCGTGAACGTGGCACGGGCGGCGCGGGGTCGCGGGCCTCGGGGCGGACAAAGAAGCCGCGCTGCGGCCGCGCCTGCACCAGGCCCTGGGCCTGCAGCAGATCGTAGGCGCCGACCACCGTGCTCGGGCTGACGCCGTGCCGCAGCGCGCAGTCGCGGACCGATGGCAGCCGCGCGCCGGGCGCCAGCAGGCGCTGCTGGATGCGTTCGGCATAGCGCTGGGCGAGCTGTTCGGCCAGCGTTGCCCCGGCCCGCGCGAGCAGCGTGCCGTCGGCGGCCGGCGCGTCGGCGGCGGGCTGTGTGTGAGGCATCGTCAGTACAGATATGTCAACTGTGCAGCCAAGTGTATTGGTTCTGTGCGTTGCCGGGGCCTAGACTGTGGGCATGTCCGCGACCCCACCCACCCCGTTGCCGCCTGTCGTTTCCGGCGAAGGCCCGGCCGGAGCCGGCAGCAGCGCGCATGACCTGCGGCTCGGCTTCGCGCTCGGCCTGCTCGGCATGGTGATCTTCGCGATGACCTTGCCGATGACGCGGCTGGCGGTTGGCGACCAGAGCGACCCACAGCTGCCGCCGGCGTTCGTCACCGCCGGCCGCGCGGCGCTCGCCGGGGTGCTCAGCCTGCTGTACCTGCTGGCCGTGCGCGCGCCGTGGCCGGCCCGCCGGCATGCCCCGGCGCTGGCCGTCAGCGCGCTGGGCACGGTGGTCGGCTGGCCGCTGTTCCTCGGCCTGGCGCTGCGCCAGGTCGATGCGATGCACGCCGCCGTCGTCACCGGCGTGCTGCCGCTGGGCACCGCGGTGGTCGGCGCGCTGGCATTGCGCCAGCGGCCGTCGGCCGGCTTCTGGGCCTGCGCGGTGGCCGGCTGCGCGCTGGTCCTGGCCTTTGCCGTCTGGCAGGGCAGTGGGCGGCTGAGTGCGGCCGACGGCCTGCTGCTGCTGGCCGTGCTGTCGGCCTCGATCGCCTACGTCGCCGGGGCCCAGGTGTCGACGGTGCTGCCGGCGCAGCAGGTTATCTGCTGGGTGCTGGTGGCGTCGTTGCCGCTGACGCTGCCGGCGGCGCTGTGGGCCTGGCCGACCGCGCCGGTGCGCGCCTCGGCCTGGCTGGGATTCGGCTATGTCTCGCTGTTTTCGATGTGGCTGGGCTTCTTCGCCTGGTACCGCGGATTGGCACTCGGCGGCGTGGTCCGCGTCAGCCAGGTGCAGCTGCTGCAGCCGTTCGTCGCGCTGCTGTTCGCCGTGCCGGTGCTCGGCGAACGGCTGGAGCCGCTGACGCTGGTGTTCTCGCTGGCTGTGGTGGCGGTGGTACTGCTCAGCCGGCGCATGCCGGTGTCGACCAGGGCGCTGGCGCCATGAGCGGCGCGGCGCCGTTGCGCATGCTGGGCTTGCTCGGCGGCATGAGCTGGGAGTCGACCGCCGTCTACTACCGGCTGCTGAACCAGGGCGTGGCGGCGCGGCTGGGCGGACTGCACAGCGCGCCGCTGCTGCTGCACAGCGTCGACTTCGCGCCCGTCGCCGCGGCCCAGGCGGCCGGCGACTGGGACGCCGCGGCAGAGCAACTCGGCCAGGCTGCCGCCGGCCTGCGTGCCGCCGGGGCCCAAGCCCTGGTGCTGGCGACCAACACCATGCACAAGGTCGCCGAGCGCATCGAAGCCCGCGGCGGCCTGCCGCTGCTGCACATCGCCGACGCCACCGGCCAGGCCCTGGCCGCGGCTGGCGTGCGCCGCGCCGGGCTGCTCGGCACGCGCTTCACGATGGAGGACGCGGGCATCGTGCGCGACCGCCTGGAACAGCGCTTCGGCCTGCAGGTCAGCGTGCCCGATGCCGACGACCGCAGCACCCTGCACCGGCTGATCTACGACGAGCTCTGCCGCGGCCAGGTGCGCGACGCATCGCGCGCGGCGGTGGTGGCCATCATCGAGCGCCTGCGCCAGCGCGGGGCCGATGCAGTGATCCTCGGCTGCACCGAGATCACGTTGCTGATCGACGCCGTCAGCAGCCCGCTGCCGGTGTTCGACACCACCGCCCTGCACGCCGCCGCGGCGGTGTCGTGGATGAGCGGCAACGCGGTACGACCGGCGCACCCGGCGCACCGGGCCGCGGGAGACCCCGAGCGATGAACTGGCAGATGGCCCGCCGCGCCGAGCGGCTCAACCCGTCGACGATCCGCGAGATCCTGAAGATCACCGAACAGCCGGGGATCATCTCGCTGGCCGGCGGCCTGCCGGCGGCCGACACCTTCCCGGTCGACGCGGTGGCCGAGGCCTGCGCCCGCGTGCTGCGCGACGGGCCGTCGGACGGCCCGTCGTCGGCCCGCGCGGCCCTGCAGTACGCGGCCAGCGAAGGCCACGGTCCGCTGCGCGAATGGGTCGCCGCGCACCTGGCCACGCAGGGCCTGCAGGTCGCTGCCGAGCAGGTGCTGATCACCACCGGATCGCAGCAGGGCCTGGACCTGGTCGGCAAGCTGCTGATCGACCCGGGCAGCGCGGTGGCCGTCGAATCGCCGACCTACCTCGGTGCGCTGCAGGCCTTCGCGCCCTACGAGCCCGAGTTCGTCGCCGTCGACGGTGACGACGACGGCCCGCTGCCCGACGCGCTGGCCGCGGCACGCGGTGCGCGCTTCGTCTACCTGCTGCCCAACTTCCAGAACCCGAGCGGGCGCTGCCTGAGCGCGGCGCGACGCCAGGCATTGGTCGCTGCGGCGGCCACCGCCGGCCTGCCGATCGTCGAGGACAACCCCTACGGCGACCTGTGGTTCGATGCCCCGCCACCACCGCCGCTGGCGGCCAGCGCGGGCATCGGCGAGAACGGCGGGGCGATCTACGTGGGATCGTTTTCCAAGGTCCTGGCGCCGGGTCTGCGGCTGGGCTATGTCGTCGCGCCGAAGCGGCTGTACCCGAAGCTGCTGCAGGCCAAGCAGGCCGCCGACCTGCACACCCCGGGCTTCAACCAGCGGGTGGTCTTCGAGATCGTCAAGGACGGCTTTCTCGACCGCCACGTGCCGACCATCCGCGCCCGCTACCGCGCCCAGCGCGACGCGATGCAGGCCGCGCTGCTGCGCCACCTGCCGCCGGGCTGCCGCTGGGCGACACCGGCGGGCGGCATGTTCTTCTGGGTCGAACTGCCGGGCCATCTCGACGCCACCGCGCTGCTGCCGCGGGCGGTCGGCGCTGGCATGGCCTACGTGCCGGGCGCGCCGTTCTTCGCCGCGGGCGGCCACGCCAACCCGCTGCGGCTGAGCTTCGTCACCGTGTCGCCCGAGCGCATCGCGCAGGGCGTGGCGGCCCTCGGCCGCGTGCTGTCGGCAGCTTCGGCAGCC
>JANMAP010000122.1:0-2188 GCA_031359905.1 Burkholderiales bacterium
CAGCAAAAAAGCCGCGTACTTCCGCAAGGATTCTCTCAAACGGACGCGTTTTATATCCGCTGGCCGATTTGATAACATTGCCGTGCATCGGGTCACATGACCATATAACTGGGTGGCCTTCACGCTGGACGGCTCTCACCAATATGGGCAATCCGCTCTCGACCTTATCATGGCCATAGCGCGAGATTAGGGTGATCCGCCCTGGCTCACGCGCTGGATTGAGCGTGTCGAGCAGCCGCAACAAAACGTCCGGCTCAAGGCTCGGCCCGCATTTGATTCCAATCGGATTGCCGATACCGCGCATATATTCGACATGCGCCGATCCCTCGAATCGCGTGCGATCACCGATCCACAGCATATGCGCCGATGTGTCATACCAGCCGCCGGTCAGCGAATCCTGCCGAGTCATCGCCTGCTCATAGGGCAGCAGCAGTGCCTCATGGCTGGTGTAGAAGCTGGTACCCTTAATCTGCGGCACCGTCTCGGGCGTAATCCCGCAAGCCACCATGAAATCAAGCGCCTCGCCAATCCGGTCGGCGGTTTCCTTGTATTTCTTAGCCCACGGGCTTCGGCCCATATAGTCGTGAGTCCACGCATGCACTTGTTGCAGATTGGCATAGCCGCCGTTCGAAAAAGCGCGGAGCAGATTGAGCGTCGATGCGGCCTGATTATAAGCGCGGACCATTCGCGCTGGGTCAGGCTCTCGCCCCTCGGCAACAAATTCGATGTCGTTGATAATGTCGCCGAAATAGCTCGGCATTTCGACGCCGCCTATGGTTTCGGTATCAGTCGAGCGTGGCTTGGCAAACTGCCCAGCCATCCGGCCGACCTTAACGACTGGTACTTTACCAGAAAATGTAAGAACAACTGCCATTTGAAGGATTACGCGGAAGGTATCGCGAATGTTGTTAGGGTGAAATTCAGCGAAACTTTCGGCGCAGTCGCCGCCTTGCAACAAAAATGCCTTGCCCTCAACAACTTGAGCAAGGTCGGCTGTCAGATTGCGGGCCTCACCTGCAAAAACCAGCGGCGGATAATTGTGCAATGTTTCTTCGGTTGCCGCCAGCGCGGCAGCATCACGGTAAACCGGCATATGAATAGCCTTGGATTTCCTCCAGCTATCTGGCGTCCATGTTGTCGCCATTTCATCTACTCCAAACAATTTCAAAACAAAGGCGGGCCTCTTAGGCAAATGTTGTTAGCATAAGCAAGCTTAAGCCGCAATTTCACGCAGCTTTCGCTTTTTGCAACTGAGGCATTGCTGTTTGAGCATAAAGTGGCCAAATTCCCTGTTGGCAAAACACGTGAAAGGCGTCTATCAGGCCGCTGAATCGCGCTAGCGGGCGACTATATATCGTCGAGCCAGTGGGCATTTGGGGTTTTGTCGGAATTGCGGGCCGTATGGCTTCCGCTTCGCACGTAAGGGTAGTATATGGCTACGGTTAAGAAAACGGCAGGTTCGAAAAGCGGCGCGGCTACTACGCCCGGCACAGACATTTCAGCGCCGACGCTCGAAAGCTCGCCTGTTACGTTACCGGAAGTTCGCCGCCGCGATTTCATCAACATTGCAGCCGTAAGCTTTGCCGGCATCGGCGCAGCTGCTGTTGTCTTGCCAGCACTGACAACGATGAGCGCAAGCGCTGATGTATTAGCGCTCGCGTCGATTGAGGTCGATGTGTCAGCGATCGAACCGGGCCAGGCCATCAAGACAAGCTGGCGGAAACAGCCGATCTTCATCCGCAACCTGACACCGGTAGAAATTGCCGAAGCCAATAAGGTTGATATTAAGTCTTTGCGCGATCCCCAGACACTTGCCGAGCGGACCAAACCGGGCAAGGAAAACTGGCTTATCACGCTTGGAGTTTGCACCCACTTGGGTTGCGTTCCGCTGGGCGCAGCGGCTGGCGAAGTTAAAGGCGAGTATGGAGGCTATTTCTGCCCTTGCCATGGTTCGCATTATGATACCGCCGCGCGTGTTCGTAAGGGACCTGCGCCACTTAATCTGACCGTTCCGGAATTTGCGTTCCTGAGCGACACTATCGTTCAAATCGGCTGAGGAGTTAGACCAAAATGAGCTTCGCCTGGGCAAAAGAATATGCGCCGCAAGGCACGGTGTCGAAATGGGTAGACGAGCGTTTGCCCTTGCCGCGTTTGGTTTATAATGCTGTTGGCGCGGGCTATCCCGTGC
>JANMAP010000471.1:0-3263 GCA_031359905.1 Burkholderiales bacterium
GGCTGCCCGGGCTGCGCGAGCGCAGCCGCCGGCGCTGGGGAATGTGGACAACAAGAGTCGACATGGAATGCGGAGAGCTGGGCTGGCGGCATTGTAGGCATGGGCCTGTACAAGCCGTAACGAAATCAGGCCCTTGCGGCAAGCGGCCGCGGGGCCGGGCGGCTCAGTTGGCAGGCGGTGAGTCTTCGCGGCTGGCGACGCGCTCGCGCCGCAGCACGTCGACCTGGCGGCCCTGCACCCGCTGCACCAGCGAGCTTTCTTCGAGCACCCGGTCGGTCAGCCGCAGGCGGCCGCGCACCTCGAAGAAGTCGGACTTGACCGAGATATTGGCCGACCGCGTCGCCGCCCCCGCCTGCGGCCCGAGCGCGGGCACCTGGGCCCAGAACTTGGTCAGGTCCTCAAACGGGGTGCGCTGGCGCACCTGCAGCAGGCGTTCGGCGCTGGCGTGGTCGTTGCCCGGGATGACGGCCACCAGCACTTCGGCGCTGGCGGTGTTGACGTTGACCGGCGTGACGATCGGCAGCACCACGATGTAGGGCGACAGCAGTTCGAGCGACGCCGCATCGACGCCGAGCCAGCTCAGTTGCGCCACCGACTCCGGCAGCAGCGGCGCGTTGCCGGTGGCGCCGGCGCTGCCGGCGGGTGCGAGCGCGTCGCGCAGGCCACTGGCGATGAGCGAGGCCACGGCGGAATCGACCCCGAGGTTTTGGCACAGGCGCTCGAAACCGGCGAACTCGAACGCGTCGATGATGCCTTTGCTGCGGTCCACCAGGTTGGTGACGTTGTAGTGCGACTGCGCGTCGGTGATGCTGCCCGACAGGAAGGCCTCGGGCCCGTCGTCGGTGTTGTTGGTGTCGGCCGCGAGAAAGGTCGACAGGCGCGCTTCGGCGAGGGGCACGGCCCAGGGCTCGCCGAGGTGATCGACCTTGCCGCGCGCGTCTTCGCGCAGGATCAGGCGGGCCCAGTCGAGCGCGCCGGAGAGGATCCATGCCGATTGCGCCCGCGCGCGTTCTGCCACTTCGACCTGCACCGCGCGCCACTGCTGCCAGACCATCGACGACGCCAGCGTGACGATCAGCACCACGATGATCATGGCGGTCAGCAGCGCCGCGCCGCGCTGGTGGCGTTGTGGGCTGCGCGTCATGGCCCGAGCACCGTGTCGCGCGTGAGTTCGCCGCTCGTGCCGCTGCCCTCGGCGAAGCTGAGCACGATGCGCACCCCCTTGGGCAGCGCCTGCCGCGCGACCACGCCGCCGGCTGTGCCGGCGGCCGGCGGCGCCGCGAGGTTGCCGGTCGACTGGCAGTTGCTCCAGGCATTGCCCTGATAGAAGTAGACCTGCCACTGCGACAGGCCGGTCAGCGTGCGCACCACGCCAGGCTCGTCGCCCTGCAGCTGCAGGCTGCGCAGCCAGCTGTCTTGCAGCGCGCCGGTGGTCGTGACCGGCGGGCCGGCCCAGCGTTGCCAGGTGGCACCTGGTGCCGTGTTGCTCGGCCGCAGCGTCCACGCCACCACCTGCAGCCCGGTGGGCGTGCGGCGCGTCAGCCGCACGCTGGCGCCGTCGCAGCTCAGCGCCAGCGGCACGACGGCGGTGTCCTGGATCGATGCGAGGTCTTGTTGCCACTGCGCGATCACGGTGTTCAGCCGCAACGTCTGCTCGAGCCGGGCCTGGCTCGAATCGCGCGCCCGCACGATGCCGTCGACACCCTGCCAGGCCATGCCGGCCATGATGGCCATGACCATCATCGCCACCAGCACTTCGACGAGCGTGAAGCCGGCGATGCGCGCGCGGGCGGGCCGCATCACTTTCTCAGCACCGTCGAGAGGTTGAGGATCGGCTGACCGGCGGCGTCTGCAACCTGCGCATCGACACGAACGAACAGCGGATTCGGCGTGGGCCGCGCGACCAGCTTGACGTTGTAGTTCAGGCCGAGCTGGGTGCAGGTGAAGTCGGAATCGCCGATCGGCGGTGTGAGGCCCGACAGGCGCAGCCCGGTGAGCTGGTTGTCGGCGCACCACTGCGCGGCCGTCATGTCGCCCAGGCGCTGGGTGTTGCCGGTGAGTGCGCCGGCCGCCTTGATGCCGGCGCCGAGCGTGATCGCGACGATGGTCAGCGCGACCAGCACTTCGATCAGCGTGAAGCCGCCGGCGCGTTGGCGCATGGCCTGACTCATGGGCGCGCGACGGTTTCCGGCTCGGCGCCGACGACGAACGGGCCGAGGCCGTCGGTCGCAAGCAGCACACGCTGGTCGTCCAGACGCAGCACGATGGTCTGCGCCCCGATCAGCGGCTCGGGGCCGAGCACCAGCGCGCGCGCGCCGACCACTTCGGCGCTCACGCCGGGGTTGAGCCAGTGGCTCGGCAGTTCGCTGCTGGCCGGCAGGCCGACGAAGCGGAAACCTTCGGCGCCGACCTGCACCGGGCGCGGCTCCCAGCTGGCCGGCAGGCCGGAAGCGCGGGCTTCGGTGCGCGCCGCTTCGAGCAGGGCGACGAGCCGCGCCGCTTCGTGGTCGAGCCGGGTCGAGGCCGGGTCGCGCAGCGCCAGGCTGACGACGGCGCTGGCGATCGCGATCAGCGCCACGACGACCATCAGTTCGATCAGCGTGAAGCCGCGCATCGCCCGCCGGCCCGCGCGCGCCAGCACGCGCGGCCTATTGCCAGGAGCCAATGTCGGCATTCTTGCCTTCGCCGCCGACCACGCCGTCGGCACCGAAGCTGTAGACGTCCACCTCGCCCTTCAGGCCGGGGCTGGCGTATTGGTAGGGCTGGTTCCAGGGGTCTTTGGGCAGCTTGTCGAGGTAAGGCTTCCAGTTGCTCGGGACGGTGCCGGTGGTCGGTTTGGCGACCAGCGCCTGCAGACCCTGCTCGCTGGTCGGGAAGCGCTGGTTGTCGAGCTTGTAGAGCTTGAGCGCCTGCATCAGGTTGTTGACGTCGGTGCGGGCGGCGGTCACGCGCGCGTCGTCGGCGCGGTCGAGCACGTTGGGCACGATCAGCGCGGCCAGCACACCGATGATGACCAACACGACCATCAGTTCGATCAGGGTGAAACCGCGCGCCAGGCGCGAAACGCGGCGCGAAACGGGAAGCGCCGTTGAGAGGGTGGGGTTCGTGCTCAGGCTCATGGGGTGTTCCTGCCCGGGGGAAGCGGGCTGGAGTGGCAGACCTGTTGAATGATAATCGTGCATGCTCGCACGACTGTCAGCCTTCGTTATCTGGGCCCTGGTGGCCGCCACCGCGGTGTTCTGGGGTTTGCGCCTGTGGACCCG
>JANMAP010000538.1:0-2689 GCA_031359905.1 Burkholderiales bacterium
CATGAACGCACCCCATCCGCTGCAGGCGGCGCCGCGACCGGTGCTGGCCGACGACACCGCGCCGCGGCTGCGCGAGATCCCGTACAACTACACCTCGCTGTCCGACCGCGAGATCGTCATCCGGCTGCTCGGCGCGCGGGCCTGGGAACTGCTGAGCATGCTGCGCGACGAACGCCGCACCGGCCGTTCGGCGCGCATGCTGTACGAGGTGCTCGGCGACGTTTGGGTCGTGCAGCGCAACCCGTATCTCGAAGACGATTTGCTCGACAACCCCAAGCGGCGCGCCTTGCTGATCGAGGCGCTGCACCATCGCCTGGGCGAGGTCGCCAAGCGGCGCAACCCGGCCGAGGACGCTCAGCGCGACCGTCATGTTGGCGAACTGTTGGCCGCTGCCAGCGCCGCGGTCGAACGCTTCGCCACCCACTTCCGCGTGGTCTGGGACCTGCGCAAGGCGGCGCGCCGCGTGCTCGGCCGCTGCACGGCGCGGGACAACCTGAAGTTCGACGGCCTGAGCCGCGTCAGCCACGTCACCGACGCCACCGACTGGCGCGTCGAATATCCCTTCGTCGTGCTGACCCCCGACAGCGAAGCCGAGATGGCCGGCCTGGTGCAGGGCTGCGTCGACCTCGGCCTGACGATCATCCCGCGCGGCGGCGGCACCGGCTACACCGGCGGCGCCGTGCCGCTGACCTGGAAGAGCGCGGTCATCAACACCGAAAAGCTCGAAGCGATGAGCGAGGTCGAGATGGTCGTGCTGCCCGGGCTGTCGCAGCCGGTGGCAACCATCCGCAGCGAGGCCGGCGTGGTCACCCAGCGCGTCGCCGACGCCGCCGAACGCGCCGGTTTCGTCTTCGCCGTCGACCCGACCAGCGCCGAGGCCAGCTGCATCGGCGGCAACATCGCGATGAACGCCGGTGGCAAGAAGGCGGTGCTGTGGGGCACCGCGCTGGACAACCTGGCGAGCTGGAAGATGGTCACGCCGGATGCCAGGTGGCTCGAGGTCGTCCGCCTGAACCACAACCTGGGCAAGATCCACGATGTTGAGGTCGCCAGCTTCGAGCTGCGTTACTTCGACGCCGCGGGCAAGGTGCTGGAACGCAGCGAACGCCTGGACATTCCCGGCCGCGTCTTCCGCAAGGCCGGCCTGGGCAAGGACGTCACCGACAAGTTCCTGGCCGGGCTGCCGGGCGTGCAGAAGGAAGGCTGCGACGGGCTGATCACCAGCGCGCGCTGGATCGTGCACCGCATGCCGGCCCATGTGCGCACGGTGTGCATGGAATTCTTCGGCAACGCCAAGGACGCGGTGCCGAGCATCGTCGAGATCAAGGATTACCTGTTCGCCCAGCCCGATGTCAAGCTCGCCGGCCTGGAACACCTGGACGACCGCTATCTGAAGGCGGTCGGCTACACCACCAAGAGCAAGCGTGCGCTGGGCGCCGGCGGCACCGGTGGTTCGACGTCCGGCCTGCCGAAGATGGTGCTGATCGGCGACATCGTCGGCGACGACGAGAACGCCGTGGCCCGGGCCACCAGCGAAGTGGTGCGCATCGCCAACTCGCGGCACGGCGAAGGCTTCGTCGCGGTGAGTGCGGATGCACGCAAGAAGTTCTGGCTCGACCGCAAGCGCACCGCAGCGATCGCCAAGCACACCAACGCCTTCAAGATCAACGAAGACGTGGTGATTCCGCTGCCGCGGATGGGCGAATACACCGAAGGCATCGAGCGCATCAACATCGAGCTCAGCTTGCGCAACAAGTTGGCGCTGGTCGACGCGCTGCAGGCGTTCTTCAATCGCGGCAAGTTGCCGAATGGTCTGCCGATCGGCAAGAGCGACGACGCCGGCGAGATCCCCAGCGCCGAACTCTTCGAGGACCGCGTGCAGCAGGCGCAGGCGCTGCTGTCCGAGGTCGGCACGCTGTGGCGCTTCTGGCTCGAACACCTGGATGTGGTGCAGCCCGACGCCGCGGGGCCGCCGGGCGAGACGCTGTTCGCGCTGCTGCAGGACTGGCGGCTGCGCGCGTCGTGGAAAACGCAGATCCTCAAGCCGCTGCAGGCGATCTTCGCCGGCAGCGCCTTCACGCCGCTGCTCGACGAATGTCGGCGCATCCACCAGGAGGTGTTGCGCGGCCGGGTCTGGGTTGCCCTGCACATGCACGCCGGCGACGGCAACGTGCACACCAACATTCCCGTCAACAGCGACAACTACGCGATGCTGCAGACGGCGCACGAGGCCGTGGCACGCATCATGGTGCTGGCCCGGCGGCTCGACGGCGTGATCAGCGGCGAGCATGGCATCGGCATCACCAAGCTGGAGTTCGTGACTGACGACGAACTGGCCGCGTTTGCCGACTACAAGCAGCGCGTCGACCCCGAGGGCCGTTTCAACAAGGGCAAGCTGCTGAGACGGGCCCCCGGTTCGACACTGGCGACTGCCGCTCCCCAAAGGGATGTGCCGGCCTTCGGGCGGCCCAGCGACCGGCGCGCCGCGGCGGACGATCCCGCGGTACAGGCCGGCGACCTGAGCGCGGCCTACACGCCCAGCTTCGGGCTGATGGGCCACGAGTCGCTGATCATGCAGCGCAGCGAGATCGGCGCCATCGCCGACAGCATCAAGGACTGCCTGCGCTGCGGCAAGTGCAAGCCGGTCTGCGCGACGCACGTGCCGCGCGCCAACCTGCTGTACAGCCCG
>JANMAP010000555.1:0-12460 GCA_031359905.1 Burkholderiales bacterium
TGCCCTTGATGCCGGGCGCGATGCGGAAGCGGTCGCTGCTGTAGTTCAGGTGGTAGAGGAAGTCGCGATAGAACAGCGTCTTGCCCTGCTTGGCCAGGCCGAGCGCGTTGTAGATCTCGTTGCGCGGCTTGCGCGGCATCATGCTGCGCAGGAACTGCACGTAGGCCGATGGCACTTCCATGTCGACCATGAAGTAGGCGCGCGCGAAGCTGAACAGCGCCAGCAGTTCATCTTCGCCGAACAGCGCGGCGTCGATGATCAGCCGCCCGTCGGCGTCATGGATGATGGGCAGCGCGAACGGCGTCTCGTTGAAGCCGTTGATGATGCGGCCGACCGCGTAGGCGCCCTTGTTGCGATAGAACAGGCTGGCCAGCACCTGGACCTGGAAGTTGGCGCGCGGCCTGAAGCCCCCGAGTTCGGCGACCAGCGCATCGACGACATGGCCGACATCGCGCGGCAGATCGGCAAACGGCCGCTGCAGCTGGAAGTTCTCGATCAGCCGCTCGAAGGTCTCCCGCAGCGTCTCGCGCGTCGGATAGTAGGCGCGGTAGGTCGGCCGCGCCGCCGGCTCCTCGTTTTCGATGTATTCGGTGCTGACCGCCGGGCGCACGAAGATGAAGTCGTTGCGGAAGTAGCTGCGGTGCAGCAGCTTGGCGGTCACCGAATTGAAGAAGGTCTCGGCCAGCTCGGGCTGGTGGTGGTCGACGAGCAGGCCGATGTAGTGCAGCTTGGCCTGCTGCCAGGTGTCGCTGGACAGGCCTTCGATGTGGTACTCGCGGCGCAGCCGCTCGACCGCTTCGTTGACGCGCTGGTCGTAGAACTCGATGCGCTGCGCCTGCGCGCGCTGCTGGCCATGCCAGTCCGCCTGCTCGAAGCGCCGCTGGGCGGCGGCGGTGGTCTCGCGGAACAGCCGGTAGTGGCGATTGAATCCATCGATCAATGCCTGCGCGATGGCGAAGGCGTTGCGATCGGCCAGCTGGTGCGGAAACATGGCGCGCCGCCGACGCTCAAAGCGCCCCCGGGCCGTAGGTCGTGTCGGCGTCGTCGATCAGGTCGGCGGCGGGATCGTCCGCCACGTCGCCCGCCGCTGTGGGCGCGGGCGCAGGCAAGCGCGGATAGCGCTTGAGCGCGGTGGCGAAGACCTCGGCGACCATCTCGGGCCCATCCATCGTCACGTGCAGGTTCTTCAGCA
This sequence comes from Burkholderiales bacterium, assembly GCA_031359905.1. Classification (GTDB taxonomy): domain Bacteria; phylum Pseudomonadota; class Gammaproteobacteria; order Burkholderiales; family Burkholderiaceae_C; genus Rubrivivax. The sequence goes on from JANMAP010000555.1 coordinate 1,193, forward strand.
GGCCGTCGCGCAGCCCGTAGACCCAGCCGTGGATCGCCACCTTCTGGCCACGCGCCCAGGCGTCCTGCATCACCGTCGACAACGCCACGTTGCCGACCTGCTCGATCACGTTCATCTCGCAGAGCACGTCTTCCTGCTCGGCCGGGCTCAGGTGGTCCAACCGCTTGCGGTGGCGCAGGCGCACGTCCTGCACATGGCGCAGCCAGTTGTCGGCCAGGCCGACGCGGATACCGCGCATCGCCGCGCGCACGCCGGCGCAGCCGTAATGGCCGACGACCATGATGTGCTCGACCTTCAGATGCTCGACGGCGAACTGGATCGTCGACAGCGCGTTGAGATCGCTGTGCACCACCACGTTGGCCACGTTGCGATGGACGAAAACCTCGCCCGGGTCCAGCCCGGTGATCTCGTTGGCCGGCACGCGGCTGTCGGCGCAGCCGATCCACATGTAGCGCGGGCTTTGCTGCTTGGCCAGGCGGGTGAAGAAGCCGGGCTCGCGGGCTTCGGTGGCCGCGGCCCAGCGGCGGTTGTTATCCAGCAGGTCGTTCAGTTCGTCGCTCATGGCGCGGGCAATGTGATCCCGAAGCGGGTGCGCGCCTGGGCGCCACCACCGTCGAACACCTGCCACTCGCCGGCCTCGCTGACGATCCACACCTCCAGCGCGCCGGCTTCGAGGAACAGGCGCGTCTTGTGCGCCATCTCGGCGTCGGTGTTGGAAGGCGAACGCACCTCGACACAGATCTCGGGCGCTTGCGGGAAGGGGGTGGTGTCGCCGTATCGGGCCATGAAAGCGGCCGACGCCCAGGCGACATCAGGAACGCGAACGCCATCGGTGGTGAGGATCGAACACTCGACCATGGCTGTACCGCCGGACAATTGGTCGCGCAGGGCATACGAAATCTCGGACTGGCAGATGCCATGCCGATTGCTTGCCGGACTCATCTCGATGACGCCGAATCCATTGAGCTCGATCTTCCCGGCCATGTCTTCCCAACGCCGGTCTGCGCACAGTTCTGCCCAGCGCAGCGCGAGTGCTTCAAGCGGTGTGATCTGTCCCAAAGTGGGCCTCCGTGGTCTGTCGCGGCCAGTATAGGCAGCGCGCTCACATCGTCTCGGCGAACAGCTCACGGCCGATCAGCATGCGGCGGATCTCCGACGTGCCCGCGCCGATTTCGTAGAGCTTCGCGTCGCGCCACAGCCGGCCCAGCGGATAGTCGTTGATGTAGCCGTTGCCGCCGAAGACCTGGATCCCTTCACCGGCCATCCAGGTGGCCTTCTCGGCGCACCACAGGATGACGCTGGCGCAGTCCTTGCGCACCTGGCGCACGTGCTCGCTACCGAACTGGTCGAGGTTCTTGCCCACCGTGTAGCAGATGGCGCGGCCGGCCTGCAGCACGGTGTACATGTCGGCGACCTTGCCCTGGATGAGCTGAAACTCGCCGATCGACTGCCCGAATTGCTTCCTGTCGTGGATGTAGGGGACGACGTTGTCCATCACCGCCTGCATGATGCCGATCGGCCCGGCGGCGAGCACCGCGCGTTCGTAGTCGAGGCCGCTCATCAGCACCCTGGCGCCGCCGTTGAGCTGCCCGAGGATGTTCTCGGCCGGCACCTCGACGCCGTTGAACACCATCTCGCCGGTGTGGCTGCCGCGCATGCCCAGCTTGTCGAGCTTCTGCGCGGTGGAGAACCCCTTCATGCCTTTCTCGACGATGAAGGCGGTCACGCCGCGGGCGGCGAGCTCGGGCTCGGTCTTCGCGTAGACCACCATCACGTCGGCATCCGGGCCGTTGGTGATCCACATCTTGGTGCCGTCGAGCACGTACACGCCGCCGCGTTCGACCGCCTTGAGCTTCATGCCGATGACGTCGCTGCCCGCGCCGGGCTCGCTCATCGCCAGTGCGCCGACATGCTCGCCGCTGATCAGCCGGGGCAGGTACTTGCGCTTCTGCGCCGCGCTGCCGTTGCGCTTGAGCTGGTTGACGCACAGGTTGCTGTGCGCGCCGTAGCTCAGGCCGATGCTGGCGCTGGCGCGGCTGATCTCTTCCATCGCGATCATGTGCGCCAGGTAGCCCATCCCGGCGCCGCCGTCGGCTTCCGGCACGGTGATGCCGAGCACGCCGACTTCGCCCATCTTGCGCCACAGGTCCATCGGGAACTGGTCGCTGGCGTCGATGGCCGCGGCGCGCGGCGCGATCTCGGCCTGCGCGAAGTCGCGCACCGCGTCGCGCAGCGCGTCGATGTCTTCGCCGAGCTGGAAGTTCAGGCCGGGCAGGTTCATGTGTTGTCTCCTCGTCTTCAGGTGCTGCGCAGCACCGCGCGGCGGCGCGGCGGCTTGGCCAGGGCGCCGGCGAGCAGCGAACGGCAACGCGCCTCGTGCTGGGCGATCTCGGCCAGGGTGATCTCGATGTCCTCGCGCTGCTGCTCGAGCAGCTGGCGATGCGCGGCGAGAACGCCGATGAAGGCCTGCAGCTGCTGCATGGTGTCCGACGGCGAGTCGTACATGTCGACCAGCTGCTTGATTTCCGACAACGCCAGGCCCAGACGCTTGCCGCGCAGCGTCAGTTTCAGCCGCGTGCGGTCGCGCTGGGTGTAGACGCGGTTGCGGCCGGCGCGTTCGGGGGTCAGCAGGCCCATGTCCTCGTAGAAGCGGATGGCCCGCGGAGTGACGTCGAATTCGGCGGCCAGCTCGGTGATCGTGAAGGTGCGCTGCAGCGCGCGCCGCTCGGTGCGCACAAGCCCCGGCGGGGGGAATTGCGGTGGGGCTTGCGGTGGGGCCGGCATGGTTAGACTGACGTTAACGTAAACGTAAATATAGAGCCATGGCCAACCCGCACGAAAGCGCCCTGCACTACCCGTTGGGCGACACCCTGCCCGCGATCGGCCAGACGATCGAGGTCGCGCCCGGGCTGCGCTGGTTGCGCATGCCGCTGCCCTTCGCGCTGGACCACATCAACCTGTGGCTGCTGCGCGACCGCCAGGACGGCATCGACGGCTGGACCATCGTCGACTGCGGCGTCACCAGCGATGCGACGCGGGCGGCCTGGGAGCACATCTTCGAGCATGAACTCGGCGGCCTGCCGGTGCTGCGCGTCATCGTCACCCACATGCACCCCGACCACATCGGTCTGGCGCACTGGCTGACCGAGCGCTGGACGACCGCGCAACGCGAGTGCCGGTTGTGGATCAGCGCCACCGACTGGAACGCCGCGCGCATGGCCAGCCTGGCGACCACCGGCTTCGGCGGCGAAAACGCCGCGCGCTTTTTCGCGCTGCACGGCCTGCGCGACGCCGACGCGCTGGACAAGGTCCGCAAGCGCTCGAACTACTACGCCAGCATGGTGCCGCAGGTGCCCGGCCGCTACCGCCGCCTGCTGGACGGGATGACCATCGAGATCGGTGGCCGCCCCTGGCACTGCATCAGCGGCTACGGCCACGCACCGGAGCACATCGCCTTGCACTGCGCGGAACTCGACACGCTGATTTCCGGCGACATGGTGCTGCCGCGCATCAGCACCAACGTCAGCGTGATCGACATCGAACCCGAGGCCGATCCGCTGCCGCTGTACCTGAGCTCGATCGAACGCCTGCGCGCGCTGCCCGCCGGCACGCTGGTGCTGCCGTCGCACGGCAAGCCGTTCACCGGCCTGCACCAGCGCATCGGTCAGCTGCAGTCGCACCACGAGGAGCGCTTCGCCGACGTGCTGGCGGCCTGTGCCGAGCGCCCGCAGAGCGCGGCCGAGCTGCTGCCGGTGCTCTTCAAGCGCACACTGGATCTGCACCAGACGACCTTCGCGATGGGCGAATCGGTGGCCCACCTGCACGCGCTGGTGTCGAAGCGGCAGCTGCGCGCCCTGGCGGTGGATCGCGACGGCGTGCTGCGCTTCGCGCCGGCCTGAAGCGGCCAGGTCGCCGAGATGACCCGGCAGTCGAGGATGACCGGGGATCGGTGATGACGACGGACCGGCCGCATGTGCGGGCCTGCCCCGACCCGGCCCGTCCTGCGAAGCGTTGAATCGATCGTGCGGCGTGCACGCACCTCCGGGGGACGCGCCGTCCGGATCCGTGCTCAGTCGAAGACCGGCAGCACCTCGCTGCGCAGCGCGCCGCGGGCGGCCTCGAAGGTCGGCAGCGCCGCGCGCACGACGTCCCAGAAGGCCGCGCTGTGGTTCATCTCGCGCAGGTGCGCCAGTTCATGGGTCACCACGTAGTCGATGACCGGCACGGCGAAATGCACCAGGCGCCAGTTCAGGCGGATCGAGCCGTCGGCGCTGGCGCTGCCCCAGCGCGTCGCGGCCGAGCTCAGCGTCAGGCGCGTCATGCGCACGCCCAGGCGCGGCGCGAAGAGCGCGCAGCGTTCCTCGAAGATGCGCCGTGCCTGGCGCTGCAGCCAGCTCTGCACCACGTCGCGGATCTGCGCGGGCGCGGCCGATTGCGGCAGGCCCAGGTGCAGCGTCAGGCGCGGCACGCCGGGCAGGGTGCTGTCCGCGCTGTGCAGCACCGCGCCGCTGGCCCGCGGGTCGAGCACGACGATGACGGTCTCGCCGAGGAAGGGCAAGGCCGTGCCGTCGCGCCAGTCGATCCTGGCCGCCGCCAGTCGCCGGCCGCGTTCGCGCTGTTCGTGCAGCTTGCGCAGGATCCACGGGGCCTTCTCGCGCAACGCCGATTCGACTTCGCCCAGGCCGACCCAGCGCGGCGCGCTGACCGTCAGCCCTTCGGCGCCGATGACGAAGCCGATGCTGCGCCGCCGCGCCCGGCGCAGCGCATAGCCCACGCGGTGTTCGCCGAGCACGATCTCGCGCTGCGCCTGCGGATGCACATAGCCGGTCGGTGGGGGCACGGCAGGGGTCGGTCGGGGTGTCGCGGGGGACGCTAAGGCGGACGGTGAGGCAGACGGTGGGGCAGGCGGCAGGACAGGCAAGGTGGCCGGCGGCGGGGGCTGCCGGGGCGGTGCCGCGGTCGGCGCCATGTCGTCGAACAACGACAGCTGGCGTTCGAACGTCACGTCGCTGCGGCGGGGCATGTGCGGCGATTCTACGAAGCCGCTGCCACGCTCGCCGGCGGCGGCGGGGCGGCCGGCGCCGGATAGGCGTCGGGATCCAGGCGCCGCATCTCGGCTTCGATCCAGGCCTGCACTTCCTGCATCAGCTCGTCGGCCTGACGGCCGACCGACGGGATCGGCATGCCGATCGAGATGTCGATGACCCCCGGCCGCAGCAGGAAGCTCTTGCGCGGCCAGCATTTGGCCGAGGTGGCAGCGATCGGCACGATGGGCACCCCGCAGTCGATGGCCAGGCGCGAAGCACCGTTCTTGTAGGTGCCCTGGCGGCCCCGGTCGATGCGCGTGCCCTCGGGAAACATGATCACCCACACGCCCTGGGCGGCCAGGCGCTTGCCCTGGGCGGCGACCTTGTTCCAGGCTTCCGCGCGCTTGGAGCGGTCGATGTGGATCATGTCCAGCCGGCCCATCGCCCAGCCGAAGAAGGGCACGTAGAGCAGTTCGCGCTTGAAGACGTAGGCCAGCGGGTGCGGCATCACCGTCGGGTAGGCGAAGGTCTCCCAGGTCGACTGGTGCTTCGATGCCAGCACCACGGCCGAATGTTCGTCGCCGGATGTCGGCAGGCGGTCCAGGCCGTGCACCCGGTGACGCACGCCGCAGATGAAACGCGCGCCCCACACCGCCAGTTGCAGCCAGAACATCGTCGGCCAGTACAGCCGCTTGCCGCGCACGACGATCGACAGCAGCAGGCAGATCAGGGCCCAGGGCACCACCGTCACCGCCATCCAGGCCACGAAGAGCGCCGAGCGCAGCGCCCACCACCAGCGCATCAGCCGAGCCCCCCGGACGACGAATCGCTGACATGCTCGCGGCGCAGCAGGTATTCGACGAAGGCGCCCAGGTCGGCATGCGCGGTGATGCCGGGCACGGCGTCGAACATCGCCTGCAGCGCATCGCCGGCCAGCCCGGCCGAGCGCCCGCTGAGCACGAGGTGCGGCTCGCAACCCGCGGCGCGCGCGGCCTGCATGTCACGCAGCGTGTCGCCGACCACCGGCACATGCGACAGATCGGTGCCGTAGCGCCGACCGATGTCCAGCAGCATGCCGGGCCGCGGCTTGCGGCATTCGCAATCGTCTTCCGGACGGTGCGGGCAGAAGAAGACCGCGTCCAGCCGCCCGCCCTGGGCCAACAGCAGCTGGTTCATGCGCGTGTGCACGGCGTTGACCGCGGCCATGTCGATCATGCCGCGGCCGATGCCGGCCTGGTTGGTGGCGACCACGACATGCCAGCCGGCATGGTCCAGCCGCGACACCGCTTCCAGTGCGCCGGGTACCGGCACCCATTCCTCGGGCGCGGTGACATGGCCTTCGCGGTACTGGTTCAGCACCCCGTCGCGGCCGAGGATCACGAGCTTGGTCGAATGCATCGAATTCAGTCCGTCAGCGGTCCCCGCCCGCGTCCCGACGGCGCCACACCGGCCATGACAGGCGCCGCATGGGCCTGTGCAGCCGGCAACGGCGCGGAACGGCCAGCGGAGAGGTTTTCATGATGCCAGGCGCGACAGGTCGGCGACGCGGTTCATCGCCGCGTGCAGCCGCGCGAGCAGCGCCAGGCGGTTGCGGCGCAGCGCGTCGTCGTCGGCGTTGACCATCACGGCGTCGAAGAAGTCGTCGACCGGCGACTTCAGCGCGGCCAGGGTCTGCAGCGACGCGGTGTAGTCGCCGCGCTCGAAAGCCGCGTCGGCGAGGGGCGCGGTGCTGGCGAGCGCCGCGGCCAGCGCGGCCTCGGCGGGTTCGACGAGCAGCCCGGTGTCGACCGCGGTTGACGGCGCGGCGTCGCTCTTCTTCAGGATGTTGCCCACCCGCTTGTTGGCCGCCGCCAGGGCCGCGGCCTCGGGCAGCGCGGCGAAGGCGCGCACCGCCGCCAGCCGGCGCGGCAGTTCGCCCCAGCGCGGCCGCAGCGCGACGACGGCGTCGACCTCCAGCGCCGAATAGCCCTGGTCGCGCAGCACGCCGACGAGCCGCTCGAACAGGAAGTGCTGCACCTCGGCCTGCGCCTGGCCATGGCCGGGGGGAAAGGCGTGGAAAGCGGTGGCGACGATCTGCGGCACGGCCAGCGGCAGGTCGCGTTCGATCAGCATGCGGATCACGCCCAGCGCGTGGCGGCGCAGCGCGAACGGGTCCTTGTCGCCGGTCGGCAGCTGGCCGATGCCGAACAGGCCGGCCAGGGTCTCCAGCTTGTCGGCCAGGGCCACCACCACGCCGACCTCGCCGCGCGGCAGCGCATCGCCGGCGAAGCGCGGCTTGTAGTGATCTTCGATGGCCTCGGCGACCGCGTCGCGCAGGCCGTCGTGGCGCGCGTAGTACGCGCCCATGATGCCCTGCAGCTCGGGAAATTCGCCGACCATGTCGGTCAGCAGGTCGGCCTTGGCCAGCGTGGCGGCCTCGTCGGCCAGGTCGGCCAGCGCCAGCCCGCCGAGCTGCTGGCCGATGGCCCGCGCGATGACGCGCACGCGGTCGACGCGCTCGCCCTGCGTGCCGAGCTTGCCGTGGTAGACCACCTTGGCCAGCCCGGGCACGCGCGATGCCAGCGTGCGCTTGCGGTCCTGGTCGAAGAAGAACTTGGCGTCGGCCAGCCGCGGGCGAACGACGCGTTCGTTGCCCTGGATGACGCGCGACGGATCGTCGGGCCGGATGTTGCTGACGATCAGGAAACGGTTGCTCAGCTTGCCCGCCGCATCGAGCAGCGGAAAGTACTTCTGGTTGGCCTTCATGGTCAGGATCAGGCATTCCTGCGGCACCGCCAGGAAGGCCGCTTCGAAACGGCACAGCAGCACGTTGGGCCGTTCGACCAGCGCGGTGACCTCGTCGAGCAGGTCATCGTCGTCGATGACGCGCAGGCCTTCGCGCTCGGCGGCGACGGCCAGCTGGCGCACGATTTCGTGGCGCCGCGCAGCGAAGCCGGCAATCACCGCGCCCTGGTCGGCGAGCTGGCGTTCGTAGTGGTCGGCGTCCTGCAGGCGCACCGGATCCATCGCGGCTTCGAACCGATGGCCGTGGGTGTCGCGGCCGGCGTGCAGGCCGAGCGTCGTCACCGGCACGATGTCGGCACCGTGCAGCGCGACCAGGCCATGCGCCGGGCGGACGAAGTGGACACTCGTCCAGCCGGGCTCAAAACCGGGCCCGCTGCCCTCGTGCAGCTGGTACTGCATGAGCTTGGGGATCGGCAGGCGGGCCAGCGCTTCGGTCAACGCCTCCTGCAGTCCGGCGGCCAGCAACAGGCCCGGCGCCTGGCTGTCGAGAAACAGCGCCGGGGCCTTGCCGTCGACCTCGCGACGCAGGGCCGGGACCACGCTGGCGTCGGCGCCCAGTCCGGCCAGCTTCTTCAGCAATGCCGGCGTCGGCCGCCCGTCGGTGCCCAGGCCGACACTGGCCGGCATCAGCTTGTGCGACACCGCCTTGTCCGGCGCCACCGCCAGCACGTGGCTGATGTGCGCCGCCAACCGCCGCGGCGACGCGAAGACGTTCAGCGCCGAATGCTCTCCGGCCAGCCCGCGCGCGCGCAGACCCGCCAGCAGGCCGGCGCCGAAGGCCTCGCCGAGCTTCTTCAACGCCTTGGGCGGCAGCTCTTCGACAAACAGCTCGACGAGCAGGTTCTTGGTTGTCGACATGTCAGTTCCGCGGGGTCGTCCCGACGGAAGCCGGCCGGCCACGGGCTCGGCGGGCTCCGCGAACCCGATGGGTTGGCGCTCGGGCCGGTGCCGGGGCGGGGGGTCGTTGCATGTCAAGCGGCCTTCTTCGCCAGCTGGGCATTGACCTCATCGGTCCAGGCGCGCGGCGCCAGCGGGAAGCCCAGGCGGGCGCGGCTGTCGAGGTAGCTGGCGGCCACGCTGCGCGCCAGGTTGCGGATGCGCCCGATGTAGGCCGCGCGTTCGGTGACGCTGATCGCGCCGCGCGCGTCGAGCAGGTTGAAGCTGTGGGCGGCCTTCAGCACCTGTTCATACGCCGGCAGGGCCAACTGCTGTTCCATCAGGTGCTTGGCCTGCTTCTCGTGGGCCGCGAAGGCCGTCAGCAGGAAGTCGACGTCGCTGTGCTCGAAGTTGTAGGTGCTCTGCTCGACCTCGTTCTGGTGGTAGACATCGCGGTACAGCAGCTTGCCGTTCGCACCGTCGGTCCACACCAGGTCGTAGACGTTTTCCACGCCCTGCAGGTACATCGCCAGGCGTTCCAGCCCGTAGGTGATCTCGCCGGTGATCGGCCGGCAGTCGATGCCGCCGACCTGCTGGAAGTAGGTGAACTGCGTCACCTCCATGCCGTTGAGCCAGACTTCCCAGCCCAGGCCCCAGGCGCCGAGCGTCGGGTTTTCCCAATCGTCCTCGACGAAACGCACGTCGTTGCTCTGCAGGTCGAAACCCAGCGCCTCCAGGCTGCCGAGGTACAGCTCGAGGATGTCCGCCGGCGCCGGCTTCAGCACCACCTGGTACTGGTAGTAGTGCTGCAGGCGGTTCGGGTTGTTGCCGTAACGGCCGTCCTTCGGCCGGCGGCTGGGCTGCACGTAAGCCGCCTTCCACGGCTCGGGGCCGAGCGCGCGCAGGAAGGTCGCCGTGTGGCTGGTGCCGGCGCCGACTTCCATGTCGTAGGGCTGCAGCAGGGCACAGCCCTGACCGTCCCAATACGACTGCAGCTTGAGGATGATCTGCTGGAAGGTGAGCATGAACGGGCGCCGGCGAAACCCGCGAGTTTACGGGCCTGCCCCCGCGATCAGCGCCGCCGCAGCAGGGCCAGCGTCAGCCCCAGCGCCAACAGCACCGGCGGCCACAGCCCGCCGCGCGCGGCCCACCAGGCGTAAGGCGTGAGGCCGTTGCGGCCTTCGACACGCGCGGTCAACACGCCGGCGGTGGCAGGCCGGACCTCGGCCGTGACCACGCCGCGGTGGTCGATGACCGCGGTGGCCCCGGTGTTGGTCGCCCGCACCATCGGGCGCTGGAATTCCAGCGTGCGCAGGCGCGAGATGTTGCGGTGCTGGTCGATGGCGATGGTGTCGCCGAACCAGCCGATGTTGCTGAGGTTGGCGAACAGCGTCGGCGCGGTTGCCGGGTCGGCGAAGCGCCGCGCCAGCTCTTCTCCGAACAGGTCCTCGTAGCAGATGTTGGGGGCCACCCGCTGGCCGGCGACATCAAACGACGGCGGGTTGGCCACACCGCGCGTGAAGTCGCCCAGTGGGATGTTCATCAGCCTGGTGAACCAGCGAAACCCCGTCGGCACGAATTCGCCGAACGGCACCAGGTGCGCCTTGTCGTAGCGGTACGGCGGTGCCGCCGGGTCGGCCGTTGCCGCCAGGCCCAGCACCGAGTTGGTGTAGCCCTTGTCGTGGTCGCCCAGCGGCACGCCGATCAGCGCGGCGCGGCCAGGCTGCGCGAAATGCTCGCGCAGACGCTGCCGGTAGCCGGGCGCCATGTCGTCGAGTTGCACCGGCAACAGCGGCACCGCGGTCTCTGGCGCCACCACCAGATCGACCTGGGCCAGCACGGCCTGGCCGGCGATCCAGCCGAGAGTCTCGGGCAGGCGCTGGGCGACGAACTTCTCGTCCTGCGGGACGTTGGGCTGCAGCAGGGCAACGCTGATCGAACCGCTGGCGCTGGTGAAGTTCAACGGGCCGAGCAGGCCGGGCAACACCAGCACCACCGCGGCGCCGGCCCCGCCCAGCGCGCGCTCCCGGTTCGACCCGACCGCCACCCCGGCCAGCAACGCTGCCGCCCAGGCCAGCAATGCGCCCATGCCGTAGACCCCGACCCACGGGGCCAGCGCGGCCAGCGGCGCGTCAACCTGCGAGTAGCCGCTGGCGACCCACGGAAAACCGGTGAACAGCACGCCACGCGCCCACTCGGCCAGCAGCCACAGCGCCGCAAAGAGCAGCGCGTCGCGCCCAGGGCGGCCCCGCCGGCCGTGCGCGTACAGCGCGCAGGCGGCGGCCAGGTACAGCGACAGGGCCGCCGACAAGGCCAGCACCGCCGCGGCGGCCAGCGGCGCCGGCAGTCCGCCGTAGCGGTGCATGCTGATGTACAGCCACCACACGCCAGCCACCAGCCAGCCGCTGCCGTAGGACCAGCCCAGTCCCGCCGCGCGGGCCGGGCAGGCGCGGTTCAGACGCCAGACCAGCCAGGCCAGCGTCGCCACCGGCAACGCCCAGGCGGCGGTGTGCACGAACGCCAGGGTCTGCAGCGCGCCGAGCGCGGCCGCCAAGGCCGCCTCGCCCGCCGCGGCCAGCCG
>JANMAP010000012.1:0-9887 GCA_031359905.1 Burkholderiales bacterium
CTGGCGCATTCCAGCCTGCGCATGACGATCGGCCGCTTCACCACCGAAGCCGAGATCGACTATGCGGTCAGCACGCTGCAGGACCGCGTCGCCAAGCTGCGCGAACTCTCGCCCCTGTGGGAGATGTTCAAGGACGGCATCGACATCAGTTCCATTCAGTGGTCCGCCCACTGAACCACCGCATCACCGGAGACCCACCATGGCATACAGCGACAAGGTCGTCGACCACTACGAAAATCCGCGCAACGTCGGCTCCTTCGACAAGGGCGACGACACGGTCGGCACCGGCATGGTCGGCGCGCCGGCCTGCGGCGACGTGATGAAGCTGCAGATCAAGGTCAACCCCGAGACCGGGCTGATCGAGGACGCGCGTTTCAAGACCTATGGCTGCGGTTCGGCCATCGCGTCGAGTTCGCTGGTCACCGAGTGGGTCAAGGGCAAGACGCTGGACCAGGCGGCGACGATCAAGAACACGCAGATTGCCGAAGAGCTGGCGCTGCCGCCGGTCAAGATCCACTGCTCGATCCTGGCCGAGGACGCCATCAAGGCCGCGGTGCAGGACTACAAGGCCAAGCACGGCAGCCCGGTGGCCGCCGGCGATGCGCACTGATCGAAGACCGAGGCTGTTCCCCGCATCATGGCTGTGACCCTGACCGAAGCCGCGGCACGCCACGTGTCGCGCTACATCTCGCGCCGCGGCAAGGGCGTCGGCGTTCGCCTGGGCGTGAAGACCACCGGCTGCTCGGGCCTGGCCTACAAGCTCGAATACGCCGACGACGTGGCGCCGGAGGATTTGATCTTCGAAGACCACGGCGTCAAAGTGCTCGTCGACCCGAAGAGCTTTCCCTACCTCGACGGCACCGAACTCGATTTCGTCCGTGAAGGTCTCAACGAAGGCTTCAAGTTCCACAACCCGCGCGAGAAAGACCGCTGCGGCTGCGGGGAGTCGTTCCGCGTCTGACGCGCCAGCGCTTCATGGCTGCAGGCGCGGGTGAGACCGCGCCTTGCCTTTTCAACCGTTCATCCGCTCTGATCATCCCGCCGTGAATCCGCCCGCCCTGCGCCTGGACAGCGACGATTTCGCGCTCTTTGGCTTGACGCCGCGATTCGCGATCGATCGGCACGAGCTCGACGCGCAGTGGCGCCGGCTGCAAGCCGAGGTGCATCCCGACCGTTTCGCCAGCGAAGGTGCCGCCACGCAGCGCGTGGCCATGCAATGGGCCGTACGCGTCAACGAAGCCTACCGACGCCTGAAAGACCCGTTGGCCCGCGGCGCCTACCTGTGCGCATTGCGCGGCGTTCCCATCGACGGCGAGCGCAACACCGCCATGCCCGCGGCCTTCCTGGTCCAGCAGATGGAATGGCGCGAGGCGCTCGACGATGCGCGCGAGCTGGCCGCGGTACAACAGCTGCAAGCTGAGCTTGATGCCCGCGAAGCGGCCATGCTGGCTGCGCTGGCCGCCGATCTCGACGAGGGCCGCGACACGCCCGCCGCTGCGGCGCAGGTCCGCGCGCTGATGTTCGTCGCTCGTTTTCGCCAGGACATCGAGCGCCGCCTCGACGCCCTCGATCCCACCCGATAAGCACCCCGATGGCCCTGCTGCAGATTTCCGAACCCGGCCAGGCACCCGACCCGCACCAGCGGCGCATCGCTGTCGGCATCGATCTCGGCACCACGCACTCGCTGGTCGCCGCGGTGCGCCATGGCGTGGCTGACTGCCTGCCCGACGCGGCCGGCCGGGTGCTGTTGCCGTCGGCCGTTCGCTACCTGGGCGATGGCCGGCGGCAGATCGGCTTCGAGGCCCGCGCCGCGCAAGCCGAAGACGCCGAGAACACGCTGGTGTCGGTCAAGCGCTTCATGGGCCGCGGCCTGGAGGATGTCGCGGGCGCGGACAAGCTGCCCTACCGCTTCGTCGACCGCCCCGGCATGCTGGCCATCGCCACGCGGGATGGCGAGAAGACGCCGGTCGAGGTGTCGGGCGAGATCCTGGCCGCGCTGCGCCAGCGCGCCGAGGACACCTTTGACGCCGACCTGTTCGGCGCCGTCATCACCGTGCCAGCCTACTTCGACGATGCCCAACGTCAGGCGACCAAGGATGCGGCCCAGCTTGCCGGCCTGAACGTGCTGCGCCTGATCAGCGAGCCCACCGCTGCAGCGGTGGCTTATGGTTTGGACAACGCCAGCGAAGGGCTGTATGCCGTCTACGACCTGGGCGGCGGAACCTTCGACATCAGCCTGCTGCGCCTGACCCGCGGCGTGTTCGAGGTGGTAGCCACCGGCGGCGACGCGGCGCTGGGCGGCGACGACATCGACCACCTGCTCGCCGACTGGGCGCTGGCCCAGGTCGGCGCCGCTGCGTCATCGCCGCGGGACAAGCGTTCGGCGCTGGTCGCCGCGCGGGCTGCCAAGGAAGCGCTGAGCGGCGCGGAGCAGGCGGTCTGGTCGGCAGAGATCGCTGGGCGCATGTGGCGTGTCGATGTCACGCGTGCGAAGCTGGATGCACTTGCCCGGCCGTTGATCGATCGCACCCTGGCGGCGGTGCGCAAGGTGCTGCGCGACGCACGGGTCAGCCGCGACGCGGTTCAGGGCGTGGTGATGGTCGGCGGCTCGACGCGCATGCCGTTGGTGCGCACGGCGGTCAGCGAACTCTTCGGCCGACCGGTGCTGACCAACGTCAATCCCGACGAGGTGGTGGCGCTGGGCGCCGCGCTCCAGGCCAACGCGCTGGCCGGCCATGCCAAGGACGGCGAGCTGCTGCTGCTCGACGTCATCGCGCTGAGCCTGGGGCTGGAAACCATGGGCGGTCTGGTCGAACGCGTGATCGAGCGCAACACCACCATCCCGGTGGCCAAGGCCCAGGACTTCACGACCTTCAAGGATGGCCAGACAGCGATGGTCATCCATGTGCTGCAGGGCGAACGCGACCTGGTCAGCGAATGCCGGTCGCTGGCCCGTTTCGAGTTGCGCGGCATCCCGCCGATGGTCGCCGGCGCGGCGCGCATCCGCGTGTCCTTCCAGGTCGACGCCGACGGGCTGTTGAGCGTGTCGGCGCGCGAGCAGGCCTCGGGTGTCGAAGCCTCGGTCGTCGTCAAGCCCAGCTACGGCCTGGGCGACGCGCAGATCGCGCAGATGCTCAAGGACGGTTTCACCCATGCCGAGGACGACATGGCCGCGCGTTCGCTGCGCGAAGCACGCGTCGATGCAGAACGCATGATGCTGGCCACCCGCTCGGCGCTGGCCGCCGACGCAGCGCTGTTGTCGGCCGACGATCAGGCGTCTATCGAGGCGCTACTCGGCGACCTGCAGCGGACCGCGCAAGGCGACGATGCCCACGCGATCGAAGCCGCGGTCGAACGCCTGGCCGAGGGGACCGAAGCCTTCGCCGCCGCGCGCATGAACCAGGGCATCCGCCAGGCTTTGGCCGGCCGCACGATCGACCAGATCTGATCCAGGACACACTCCTCCGATGCCCGCCATCCGCATCCTGCCGCACGCCGACTACTGCCCCGCCGGCGACACCATCCAGGCCCCCGCCGGCACCTCGATCTGCGAAGCCCTGCTCGAGAACGGCATCGCCATCGAACATGCCTGCGAAATGAGCTGCGCCTGCACCACCTGCCACGTGGTGGTCAAGGACGGCCTGTCTTCACTCGGCGACATCGACGAAAGCGAGGAAGACCTGCTCGACCGCGCCTGGGGCCTGACGCCGACCTCGCGCCTGAGCTGCCAGGCGATCCTGTCGAACCAGGACGTGACGATCGAGATTCCGAAGTACTCGATCAACCACGCGCGCGAGAACCATTGATTACCCATTAACCACCGCGGAGCGGGCTGCGCCCGCTGCCCCACAAGGGGCGACGCCAGCGGCCCGGCGGAGCCGGGCCCGCGGCATCGACCGGGTGGCGTGAGGCGACATCGGTCCCACGTCCCGCGTCAGGTCGCCGGTCTGTCGGACAGGGCTTTGAGGTTGTCGACCAGAGCCTTGTCCATCGGCGCGTTCAGGTTGATGCCCTTCGGCGGGATCGGCGCCTGGAACCACTTCTTGTACAGGCGTTCGAACTCGCCGCTCTTCATCAGCCCGGCCAGCACGCCGTCGACCAGCGTCTTGAAAGCCGGGTCGTCCTTGCGCAGCATGATGGCGTAGGGCTCGACCTGGATGGGTTCGCCGACGATTGCCAGCGACGCAGGATTCTGCGCACTGGCGCGCAGTCCGTAGAGCAGGATGTCGTCCATCGCGAAGGCCGCCGCGCGGCCCGACTCGACGAGCAGCGCCGACTCCGAATGGTCCTTCGCGCCGATCAGCTCGATCGGCAGCTTCTGCTCGGTGAACAGATTGCGCATGATGCGGAAGTTGGTGGTGCCCGTCGTGCTGACGACGATCTTGTTATTCAGGTCGGCCAGGCCCTTGATGCCCGAATCGCTCTTCACCAGGAAGCGCGTGCCGGTGTAGAAGTAGTTGATCGCGAAGGCCACCTGCTTGCCGCGTTCGCTGTTGTTGGTCGTGCTGCCGCACTCGAGATCGATCGTGCCGTTGACCAGCAGCGGAATCCGGTTCGCCGACGTCACGGCCTGACGCGTGACCTTCAGGTCGGCGCGGCCGGTCACCTTCTTGATCTCGTCGACCACGCGGTCGCAGATCTCGACGCCGAAGCCCACCGGCTGGGCCTTGTCGTCAAGGTAGGAAAAGGGGATCGACGACTCGCGGTAGGCCAGCGAGATCGTGCCGCTGGCCTTGACCTTGTCCAGCGTGGTCTGCGCAGCGGCGGGCGCCGCGATGCCGGCAGCGACGGCGGCCAGAGCGAGGCAGGCCAGGGAGGCGGTCGGCTTGTGCATGGTGGGCTCGGCGCTGAAGTGATCGGGAAACGATCTTAGTGGACGTCCGGACGTGCATGCGACCTGGCCCCGGTGTGCCGACGCTGGTGCCGCGCCGCTTCGGCGCACGCTGAACGAACCCTGTGCATGGGCCGCACCAAAGCGCGCCACAACGCCGTAAAAAAACCTCCCTGTCGCGAGACAGGGAGGTTGAACGAGGGCTCGCGCCCTGCTGAGGAGATAGACAGACACCGGACGAAGGTGTCGAGAAAAGCTTTGCAAGCGGCGTGCCCGCTGCTGCCGATCGGCCTGTGCGGCGAGACCTGGCGCCGCCGGGGCGGCCACTAAACTGCTGCGGATGAACGTTCTGGGGTTCGAATCGTCGTGCGACGAGACCGGTGTCGCGTTGGTGGCAACCCAGCCGTCGGGCACGCCGCGGCTGCTGGCCCAGGGCCTGCACAGCCAGGCCGACATGCACGAAGCCTACGGTGGCGTGGTGCCCGAACTGGCGTCGCGCGACCACATCCGACGCGTCCTGCCGCTGACCCGTCAGGTGCTGGCCGACGCCGGCTGCAGGCTGGTCGACATCGATCTGGTGGCCTACACCCGCGGCCCGGGCCTGGCCGGGGCGCTGCTGGTCGGCGCCGGCGTGGCGGTCGCCTTGGGTGCCGCGCTGGGGCGCCCGACGCTGGGCGTGCACCACCTGGAAGGTCACCTGCTGTCGCCCTTCCTGGCCGATGACCCGCCGCAATTCCCGTTCATCGCGCTGCTGGTTTCCGGCGGCCATACCCAGCTGATGGCGGTGCAGGCCGTCGGTCAGTATCAATTGCTGGGCGAGACCATCGACGATGCGGCCGGCGAGGCGTTCGACAAGACCGCCAAGCTGCTGGGACTGGGCTACCCCGGCGGACCGGCGCTGGCGCGGCTGGCCGAGCACGGCAACCCCCAGGCCTTCGCACTGCCGCGACCCATGCTGCGCAGCGGCAACCTGGACTTCTCGTTCGCCGGACTGAAGACCGCCGTGATGACGCAGATGCGCAAGCTCGGCGCAGCGCCCGGCGAGCAGGCCCGCGCGGACCTGGCGGCGTCCACCCAGGCGGCCATCGTCGATGTGCTGGTCGCCAAGTCGCTGCGCGCGCTGCACGACAGCGGCATCAGCCGTCTGGTGGTCGCCGGCGGTGTCGGCGCCAACCTCCACCTGCGCGCGGCCTTGGATGCCGGGGCACGGCGCGCCGGCGCGCGGGTGCACTACCCGCCGCTGCACCTGTGCACCGACAACGGCGCGATGATCGCGCTGGCCGCCGCGCTGCGCCTGCAACGCGGGCTGGGCGACGGCAGCCGCAGCGGTGCCTTCGACGTGCGCCCGCGCTGGCCGCTGCACGAAGTTTGAAGCGGGATCACACGGTTCAGGCGGTTCGCCGCGCCAAGCCATCCGCCCGTTCGCCGACCCAGGCCGTTCACCCCGCTCATCCGCCCACCCCGATGACGCCGTTCACCCGGCTTGCAGGCTGGTGGTCGGCACGGCCCGCATCAGCGGGCCGGTGATCGCCCCGGGGTCAGTTGACCGTGATGCGGGCGGCGTTGCGCGCCGCGCGCTTGGGCAGCGTCAAGGTCAGCACCCCGTGCTCGAGTCTCGCCTGGGCCTCGGCTTGGTCGACCTCGGCCGGCAGGGTGAAGCTTCGGGCGTAGCTGGAGACGGCGCGTTCGCGGTACAGCACGCGGTCACCTTGCTTCTTCTCTTCGGCGGGCTGGCTTTGCGCCTGCACCGTGACGCGCCGGCCTTCGATCGACACCTGGACCTGATCCTTGGTCACGCCGGGCACATCGAGCAGCACGGTGTAGGCCTGCTCTGACTCGGCAACATCGATGGCCGGGCTGCGCGTTCCTTCGCTGTCGCTGGCCGGGCTGCCGCTGAAGAAGCGTTCGAACGTGTCGTCGAACAGTCGGTCCAGGTTGCGCGAGAGTTCCTGCGAATGACGGGTGACGGGAACGAGAAACATGTGCGACTCCTAAAATGGTGGTTGTCCAATCCCGCAATCGCCCGAGGCCAGACGCTCGCAGCACTGCGGCCCGGTGGGCGACGCGCCAGCACCGCCCAGACCGAGAACATGTTGGCGGGTCTTTTCTTTTCAAGAGCCTCTTTGCCGTCGCTCCCCGGGCGCGCCCTGCTTGCTGCGCCGCGGGCTTCGGCCGCGTCGCGGGGATCCGCCGTCCTCGCCATTGATTCACCAGCCCGCTCGCCCGTTCCCCCGTTCGCCCATTCGCTCCTTCGCATGCGCCCAGCCATCCAATCCCTCCCTGGATCGAAGATCCGTGAAGTCGCCAACGCCGGCCTTGGCCGCGACGACGTGCTGGCCTTCTGGTTCGGCGAAAGCGACGAGATCACGCCCGAGCCGGTGCGTGCCGCAGCCGCCGAATCGCTGATGCGCGGCGAGACGTTCTATTCACACAACCTCGGCCTGGCGGAACTGCGCCAGGCGATTGCCAGCGATGCCAGCGCGCGGCATCGGCCGCTGGAGATGGAGCGGATTGCCGTCACGTCGTCGGGCGTCAGCGCGCTGATGCTGGCGATGCAGATGCTGGTCGGCGCTGGCGACGAGGTGGTCGCCGTCGTGCCGGTGTGGCCCAACCTGACGGCCCAGCCTGCGATCCTCGGCGCCACGGTGCGGCGCGTGCCACTGCGCCCGCGCGGCGGGGTCTGGGGGCTGGACGTCGACGAGTTGCTGGCCGCAGTCACCAGCCGGACCCGCGTGTTGCTGGTCAACGCGCCGAACAACCCGACCGGCTGGACGCTGACGCGCGCCGAACAGCAGGCCCTGCTCGCGCACTGCCGGGCCACAGGCACCTGGATCGTCGCCGACGAGGTCTACGAACGCATCTTCTTCGAGGCCGCGCAGGGCGGCGCGGCGGCACCCAGCTTTCTCGACATTGCCGGTGCCGATGACCGCCTGATCGTCGTGCACAGCTTCAGCAAGAGCTTCCTGATGACCGGCTGGCGCCTCGGCTGGCTGGTGCTGCCGCGTGACAGCGTCGAAGCTGCCGGCAAGCTGCTGGAGTACAACAGCTCGTGCGCGCCAGTGTTCGTGCAGCGCGGCGGCCAGGCCGCACTGGCCCTGGCCGACAGCTTCGTGCCGGCGCTGGTCGACCGCCTGCGCGCCGGCCGCGACCGCCTGATCGGTGGGCTCAAGACGCTGCCCGGCGTGACCGTGGCGGCCCCACCGGGCGGTCTGTACGCATTCTTTCGCGTCGAGGGCGAAGACGATTCGATGGCCTTCGCCAAGCGGCTGGTCGCCGGCCACGGCCTGGGACTTGCCCCGGGCGCGGCCTTCGGCCCCGAAGGCGAGGGCTGGCTGCGCTGGTGCTTCGCCTCGCGCGACCCGGCGCGGCTGGATGCCGGATTGGCGCGCCTGGCAGCGGCCCTTCGCGGCTGAGGCAGACGTCGGCCAGGCTTCGTATAGAATTCGCGGTCTTTCGCGCCGGGTCTCTGGCGTCGAGGGGAGCACGGCGCTGGTTGGTTTCACTGGCGACCGCAAGTCCATCACCGGAAACCGCACTCCAGCGATCAGGCCCAGCCTGCATCGGGCGCAGGGCGGGTTGATTCCGGGCCACCAAGGAAATCCACCATGTCCCTGGCCACCACCGTCAAGGCCGAGCTCGTCAAGGCCAACGCCCGCAGCGCTGCCGACACCGGCAGCCCCGAAGTGCAGGTTGCCCTGCTGACCGCGCGCATCAACGAACTGACGCCGCACTTCAAGCTGCACCTCAAAGACCATCATGGCCGCCGCGGCCTGCTGAAGATGGTGAACCAGCGCAAGCGCCTGTTGTCCTATCTGAAGGGCAAGGACGCCGAGCGCTACACCGCGTTGATCGCGAAGCTGGGACTGAGAAAGTAAACAGCATTGGCGGGGTTGCCGGTCGGCGACCCCTTCCAGGCTTTGCCACCCACCCGGGGCCGCACTTGCTGTGTCATTCCAACGGCGTCAACCCTGCAGCAGCAGGGACGGGCTTCACTGGAATGGCATTGCGCTGCCCACACCATTGAAAGAGGACGCCGCATGAGCATGTTCAACAAGGTCAGCAAGACCTTCCGATGGGGCCAGCACCAAGTCACGCTGGAAACCGGCGAAGTCGCCCGCCAGAGCACCGGTGCCGTGCTGGTGACGATGGAAGACACGGTGGTGCTGGCCACCGTGGTGGCCAAGACCGATGCCAAGGCCGGGCAGGACTTCTTCCCGCTGACCGTCGACTACATCGAGAAGACCTACGCCGCCGGCAAGATCCCTGGCAGCTTCTTCAAGCGCGAAGGCCGTCCGAGCGAACTCGAGACGCTGACCAGCCGGCTGATCGACCGCCCGATCCGCCCGCTGTTCCCCGAAGGCTTTTTCAACGAAGTCCAGGTCGTCATTCATGTGCTGAGCCTGAACCCCGAGGTCCAGGCCGACATCGCCGCGATGATCGGCACCAGCGCCGCGCTGGCGATTTCCGGCATCCCCTTCAACGGCCCGATCGGCGCCGCACGCGTCGGCTACATCAACGGCGAGTACGTCCTCAACCCGGGCCAGACGCAACTGGCCGACAGCAAGATGGAGCTGGTGGTGGCCGGCACCGAAGCCGCCGTGCTGATGGTCGAGTCGGAGGCTGACCAGCTGTCCGAGGAGATCATGCTCGGCGCCGTGGTCTTCGGCCACGATCAGGGCAAGGTTGCGATCGCCGCCATCAACGAGCTGGTGCGCGACGCCGGCAAGCCCGAGTGGACCTGGACTGCCCCGGCGAAGAACGAACCCTTCATCGCCCAGGTCACTGCGCTGGCAGACGGCCCGCTGCGTGCGGCCTACCAGATCCGCAGCAAGCAGGCCCGCACGCAGGCCTGCCGCGAAGTGACCAGCAGCGTCTTCGCCGCGCTGAAGGCCGACGGCATCGAGTTTGACAAAGTCGAGGTCGAGGGCCTGCTGTTCGAGATCGAGTCGCGCATCGTGCGCGGCCAGATCCTCGCCGGCGAGCCGCGCATCGACGGCCGCGACACCAGGACCGTGCGCCAGATCGAGATCCGTTCGGGCGTGCTGCCGCGAACCCA
>JANMAP010000019.1:0-3639 GCA_031359905.1 Burkholderiales bacterium
CGATTCCCGGCCTGCGCGCCACGGTGCCCGAGCCGGGCTTCATCATGCCGGTGCTCGACTACGACTGGGGCCCCGACTTCAACTACACCGACGCCTCCGGTATCCCCACCAACGCGCCGCCGCCGTGCGCCAGGTCATCAAGATGCTGGTGCCGCGCACCGACGCCGACGGCAACGAGGTCGGTGGGGTGCCCAACGTGCTGACCGACGCGCCACTGGGCACCTATCTCGGCTGGAACATCACCAACGGCAGCCCGTCGCTCGTACCCTACCGGCCGTTCTACAAGGACCAGATTTGCAACTACGTTGGCGGCATGGTGCCGTTTGCGAAGACGCAGGCCGAGCGGCTGCTCAACAACGATCCGCGGCTGTCGCTGCAGGAACGCTACGGCGACCATGCCGGCTATGTCGCGGCGGTGCAGCGTGCGGCAGCCAACGCGGTGGCGCGCGGCTTCCTGCTGCAGGCCGATGCCGACGCTCTGGTCGCGGCAGCCGATGCGAGCGGGGTCCTGAGGTAAGGTCGCGCTGGCCGGTCGCGGGCGGTCGGGTCCGCGCACGCGCGCGGCCCGAGTCAGCCGCGCCTCGGTGGATGAGCCGACGAGTTCACGGCACGTATGTCGCTGATGGGTCGTGACGAGCCTTCGAACCCGCCACGCGGTCTCGGGCATGGGCGAGTTCTGGCTGGCGGGGTCCTCGTACAAAACGAGTGCGGCCGCCCGGCGGTCGATTCAATCCTTGCCGGGCCCGGTCAACAGACTCACCGCTCCATCCGAGCCCGACCCGAGCAGCCCGGTGGCGGTGTAGATGCCCAGCTTGCCGCGCGTGTCCTCGATGTCCAGATTGCGCATCGTCAGCTGGCCGATGCGGTCGGCCGGGGTGAAGGCGCCGGATCCCGGCCCGCCCTTTTCCATCGTCAGCCGCTCCGGGTGGTAGGTCAGGTTGGGGCTGGTGGTGTCGAGGATCGAGTAGTCGTTGCCGCGGCGCAGTTCCAGCGTCACCTCGCCGGTGATGGCCCGCGCCACCCAGCGCTGGGCGGTCTCGCGCAGCATCAGGCACTGCGGATCGAACCAGCGGCCCTGGTAGAGCAACTTGCCCAAGATTCGGCCGTTGGCGCGGTACTGGCCGATCGTGTCCTCGTTGTGGATGCCGGTGACCAGGCGCTCGTAGGCGATGTGCAGCAGCGCCATGCCCGGGGCTTCGTAGATGCCGCGGCTCTTGGCTTCGATGATGCGGTTCTCGATCTGGTCGCACATGCCCAGGCCATGGCGGCCGCCGATGGCGTTGGCTTCGATGAACAGGTCGACGGCCGACGCGAAGCTGCGGCCGTTCAGCGCCACCGGCATGCCTGCCTCGAAGCGCACGCTGACCGTCTCGCGCTGCACCGCCACGTCGTCGCGCCAGAAGGCCACGCCCATGATCGGCTGGACGATGTGCATGCCCGAGTTCAGGAACTCCAGGTCCTTGGCCTCGTGCGTCGCACCGAGCATGTTGCTGTCGGTGCTGTAGGCCTTCTCGACGCTCATCTTGTAGTCGAAGCCGGCGGCCAGCAGGTATTCACTCATCTCCTTGCGGCCGCCGAGCTCGTCGATGAAGCGCTGGTCGAGCCAGGGCTTGTAGATCCGCAGGCCCGGGTTGGCGAGCAGGCCGTAGCGGTAGAAGCGTTCGATGTCGTTGCCTTTGTAGGTGCTGCCGTCGCCCCAGATGTGGACGTCGTCGTCCTTCATCGCCACCACCAGCGCGGTGCCGGTGACGGCGCGGCCCAGCGGGGTGGTGTTGAAGTAGGTCGCCCCGCCGGTACTGATGTGGAAGGCGCTGCTCTGGATCGCCGCGATGCCTTCGGCCACCAGCTGCGCGCGGCAGTCGACCAGCCGCGCCTTGTCCGCGCCGTAGGCCAGCGCCTTGCGCGGGATCTCGTCGTAGTCGCTCTCGTCGGGCTGGCCGAGGTTGGCGGTGTAGGCGCAAGGGATGGCGCCCTTGGCGCGCATCCAGTGGACCGCGGCAGAGGTGTCCAGGCCGCCGGAAAAGGCGATGCCGACACGCTGGCCGACGGGGAGGGATTCGAGGATGGTGGTGGGCATGGTGGGCTTGGGGCTGGCTGCAGCCGGCGATTGTCGCTGGCCGCGTCGTGTCGCCCGGCGTCGCCCGGCGTGGCCCGGCGTTGGGCCAGTGCGGTCCCCGCGGCGTCCGGCCGTTCCCTGTCCCAGGCCCTCAGGCCGTGGTGGCTGCCGCGGTCGTCGCGGTCGCTCCGGTCGCTCCAGTCGCTCCGGTCGCTCCTGTCGCTCCGGACGCCAGGGCGAGATGGCGTGCGACGCCGTTGCTCAGCACATCCAGTGCGATCGGCTTGGTCCAGTATTCGACGAAGCCGGCGGCCAGCGCCTGTTGCGCGCTGCCCGACAAGGCATCGGCCGACAGCATGACCGCATGCACCGGCGCGGCGCCGGCGCTGCGCAGCTCGGCGAGCAGCGCGATGCCGTCGACATCGGGAAGCTGCTTGTCGACCAGCCACAGGTCGAAGACCCGCCCTGCGGCGACGGCGGCCAGCGCTTCGCCGCCATCCCGGAACACGCTGAGCTGCACGCCGGCGCAGTCGCGCAGCATTTCGCTGACCAGCAGGGCGTTGACCGGGTCGTCTTCGACATACGCCACCCGCCCGCGCGCCGAGCGCACCGGGCGGCTTCCCGCCGCCAGCCCGGGCCGGACCGCCGGCAGCTCGCAGGCCGGCAGCGTCAACGTGAAGACCGACCCGCTGCCCAGCTGGCTGGTGGCGTCGATGCGCCCGCCCATCAGTCCGGCCAGGCGCTGCGACAGCGCCAGGCCCAGGCCGCTGCCTTCGATCTGGCGGTCGGCCGCGTCCAGGCGTTCGAAGGGCGCGAACAGGCGCGCCAGGCCGGACGCCGAGATGCCCGGCCCGGTGTCGGCGATCTCGATGGCCACGCTGTCGCTGCCCGGCAGCACACGGACCTGCACGCTGCCGCCGCGGCGGTTGAACTTGATGGCGTTGCCCAGCAGGTTGGTCAGCACCTGCACGGCCCGCGTGCGGTCGGCGCGAACGCCGGCCAGCGCGCCCGCCATCGCCTGCACCGGGTGGTGGATCAGCGCCACATCGGCAGCCCGCGCGGCCCCGGCGACCAGATCCAGTGCTTCCTGCACCAGCGCGTCGGCAGCCAGCGGCAGCAGCTGCAATTCGAGGCGGCTGGCTTCGATACGCGAGATATCGAGCACGTCGTCGACCAGGCGCAACAGGTGGGCGCCGGCCTGGCGGATGTGCTGCAAGTCGTCGCGCTGCGCTGGCGTCAGCGCGCTGTCGGGTCGCGCCCCGATCAGCTCGGCAAACCCGAGCACGGCATTCAGCGGGGTGCGCAGGTCGTGGCTCCAGCGGGCCAGGAAGTCGGTCTTGGCACGGTCGGCCTCGCGCGCGGCCAGGCTGCGGGCGCGCTCGTCGATCGCCGCGCGCAGAAGCACCCGGGCGCGTTCCATCGACACGCCGAGTTCGGCGATCTCGTCGCTGCCTTCGACGACGATGCGCTGATCGAGCTGGCTGCTCGACAGCCGCGCCATCGCGTCGCGCAGCACATGCAGGCGACGCACCGTGGAGCGCGAGAACTCGCGGTAGACATGGCCCAGCAGCAGGAAGACGGCG
>JANMAP010000038.1:0-9812 GCA_031359905.1 Burkholderiales bacterium
CCCCGACGACAACGCCCTCATCGCCGAGCGCCGCGAGAAGCTCGCCGCGATCCGCGCCCGCGGCGTCGCCTTCCCGAACGACTTCAAGCCGAAGGACAGCGCCGCCGAGCTGGCCCGCAAGCACGGCCACCTCGACAACGATGCGCTCGAGCCGATGGGCGTCGCCGTCTCGATCGCCGGCCGGCTGATGCTCAAGCGGGTGATGGGCAAGGCGAGCTTCGCGACCGTGCAGGACGCGAGCGGGCGGATCCAGCTGCGCGTCAGCGTCGATGCGATCGGCCTCGAGGCATTGGCTGCTTTCAAGCACTGGGACTTGGGCGACATCATCGGCTGCGAGGGCACCCTCTTCCGCACGAAGACCGGCGAGCTGTCGATCAAGGCCGCCAGCGTGCGCCTGCTGACCAAGAGCCTGCGCCCGCTGCCCGACAAGTTCCACGGCATGAGCGACCAGGAACAGAAGTACCGCCAACGCTATGTCGACCTGGTCACCGACGAGACCGCGCGGGCGCGTTTCGTGGCCCGCAGCAAGGCGGTCAGCTCGATCCGCGGCTTCATGGTCGAGCATGGGTTTCTCGAAGTCGAGACGCCGATGCTCCACCCGATCCCCGGCGGGGCCAACGCCAAGCCCTTCGTCACCCACCACAACGCGCTCGACCAGCAGATGTTCCTGCGCATCGCGCCCGAGCTGTACCTGAAGCGCCTGCTGGTCGGTGGCTTCGAGCGGGTGTTCGAGATCAACCGCAACTTCCGCAACGAAGGCATCAGCGTCCGGCACAACCCGGAATTCACGATGATGGAGTTCTACGCCGCGTACTGGACGCATCACGATCTGATGGACTTCACCGAACAGGTGCTGCGCCACGCGGCGCGCGCGGCCACCGGCAGCGCGGCGCTGAGCTACGCCGGCAAGCCGGTGGATCTGGATCAGCCCTTCAAGCGCCTGTCGGTGCGCGACTCGCTGGTCGAATTCGCAGCGCTCACGCCGGTCGAAGCCGACGACGCCACCGCGCTGCACGGCAGGCTGCGCGCGCTGGGTCAGGAACCACCGGCGCACTGGAAATTGCCCGAGCTGCAGTTCGGCCTGTTCGAGGCGGTGGTCGAGGAACAGCTCTGGCAGCCGACCTTCATCATCGACTACCCGGTCGAGGTCTCGCCGCTGGCGCGTGCGTCCGACAGCAACCCGTTGATCACCGAACGCTTCGAGCTCTTCATCACCGGGCGCGAGTTCGCCAACGGTTTTTCCGAGCTGAACGACGCCGAGGACCAGGCCGCCCGCTTCCAGGCCCAGGCGGCCAACAAGGACGCCGGCGACGAGGAAGCGATGTACTACGACGCCGACTTCATCCGCGCACTCGAATACGGCATGCCGCCGGCCGGCGGCTGCGGCATCGGCATCGACCGGCTGATGATGCTGATCACCGACAGCCCGAGCATCCGCGACGTGATTTTGTTCCCGGCCCTGCGCCGGGAATCCCATGACACCGGCCTTGCGCCGGGAATCGCATGACACCGCCCTTGCGCCGGGAATCCCGATGACACCGGCCCTGCGCCACCAAGCTTGAACACCCCGCCCGCCAGACTGCAGACCCTGCCCGAGATCGAGGCCGCGCTGTGGCGCGAACTCGGCCGGGCCGCGTTGGACCGCCACCACGAGTGGCGCACGCCGGTGCTGGCCAGCGCCGACGCCGACGGCGTGCCGGACGCACGCACGGTGGTGCTGCGGGAAGTCGACGCCGGCGGCGCGCAGTTGGTCCTCTACAGCGATGCCCGCGCCGGAAAGGTCCGCCAGTTGCGGGCCCAGCCGCTCGGCGTGCTGGTGTTGTGGTCGACGCGGCTGTCCTGGCAGCTGCGGGTCCAGGCGCGCTTCGAAGTCCACAGCGATGGGCTGGCAGCGAGTTCGCGCTGGTTGCGGCTGCGCGCTTCGCCGGCGGCCCGCGACTACCTGGCGCCGCAGGCGCCGGGCCAGGCCCTGGAGGCCAGCGGCAGCGCAGCGCCGTCGGCTGTGCCCATATCAGCCGGTGCAGCGGCCCAACGCGGCCACTTCGCCGTCGTGCTCGGCAGCGTGCTGACCATCGACTGGCTCGAGCTGCATCGCGATGGTCATCGCCGCGCGCGCTTCGGCGGCGGCAGTGCGGCCTGGCTGTCGCCCTGATCCGCCAGGCGCGCCGGCGTTGCCCTCAGCGGTGCTTGAACACCGGCTTGCGCTTGTTGACGAAGGCGTCCATGCCTTCCTTCTGGTCTTCGGTGGCGAACAGCGAATGGAAGACGCGTCGCTCATAGGCCACGCCGTCGGTCAGGCTGCTTTCGAAGGCGCGGTTGACGCAGTCCTTGGCCAGCATCACGCTGGGCGCGCCGAGTGCGCAGATCAGGCTGGCGGCCGACAGCGCCTCGTCGAGCAACTTGTCGGCCGGCACCACGCGCGACACCAGGCCGGCGCGTTCGGCCTCGCTGGCATCCATCATCCGGCCGGTGAGCGCCATGTCCATCGCCTTGGCCTTGCCGACAGCGCGCGGCAGGCGCTGCGTGCCGCCGGCGCCGGGAATGATGCCCAGCTTGATCTCCGGCTGGCCGAAGCGCGCCGTGTCGGCGGCGATGATGAAGTCGCACAACATCGCCAGCTCGCAGCCGCCGCCCAGCGCAAAGCCGGCCACGGCGGCGATCACCGGCTTGCGCACCCCGCGGATGGCTTCCCAGTTGCGCGTGATGAAGTCGCGCTTGTAGGCGTCCATGTAACTCAGCGCGGACATCGCAGCGATGTCGGCGCCGGCGGCAAAGGCCTTGTCGCTGCCGGTGACGACGATGCAGCCGATGCCGTCGTCGGCGTCGAAGGCGCGCAGCGCGGCACCGAGCTGGTCCATCAGCGCATCGTTCAGGGCGTTCAGCTGCTTGGGGCGGTTGAGCGTGACCAGGCCGGTGCGGCGCTCGCCATCGCCGCGCACGTCGGTCAGGATCAGGGCTTCGGTCATCGCGTTCTCCTCGGTTGGACCGCGGCACTATAGGCCGCACGCCGGGCCCGCCATTGCTCAACGCCCGGCGTCGGCCTGCTGGGGCAGGCGCTCCAGCGTCATGTCGATGAAGGTCTCGGCGTCCTGGCGGATCAGGATGCGCACCGGCAGGTACTGCAGGCTGGGCGCGACCCAGGTCTCGGCGGTCAGCTCGCCGCCCCGCCCGGCTTCACGCCGCGGCTTGATGTGCACCGCCTCGACCGGACCGGCCGGCGTCGACAGCGTCTCGCGCTCGAGCACGTCGTAGGTCCACACGTCGACACGCCGTGGCAGGGCCAGCGGGACGTCGACCGAGCGGCCGGTCTGCAGCAGGTCGGGCTGGGTGGTGAACAGCCACGTCAACTGCACGAACTGGCTGGCGCTGTCTTGCACGCCGGCCGGCCGCGGCTGCGCTGCGCCGCCGGGCAGGTGCACCAGGTCGGCATCCAGCGTGATGGCGGCGCGTCGTGGCGGGCGCAGCAGGGTCTTGGTTTCTTCGTCGTAGCGGCGTGGCTGCAGACCCTGGGCGGTGATCTCGCCTTCGCTGCTGATGCGCCGCGCCAGCACCGGGGCGAACGCCGGCCCGACGCTGACGTCCAGGTGCACCTGGTAACGGCTGCCGTCGCGCAGCCACTCGACCCGCGCCTGGCCTTCGACCGGGCCGCGGTAATTGCCGACCAGCCGGTAGCTCAGGCGTGTCGAAGGCGGCCATTCGAACGCGGCAGAGCCGGCAGCACCGGCCGCCCCCGATGCAGCGGTGGCGATCGGCTGGGTGGCCTCGGGGGCGCCGAGCGCGGCCGGCGGGGGCGACTCGATCGGCGGCACCGCTTCGGGCGGTGGCGGCGTCGGCACGGGCAGCGGCTCGGGCGCCCGCGCGACGACGACGTCCGGGCCGGGATCGGCGGCGGACGCGGGCAGCGCGGGCAATGCGGCCGCCGGCACGCGCCGCAGCGGTGCCGGCAACGGCGGGACCGCCGGCGGCGCGCTCGGGCTCAGCTCGCGAACGAACGTCACCGCCAGGCGTCTGGTTGGCGGCGCCACGTCGTCACCCCAGCCGATCGGCAACACCCGGTCGGCGACCCACAGATGCGATCCGGCGACCAGCACGGCCAGGCCCAGCAACGCCGGCCAGCGGGGCCGCGGGCCGCGGTCAGGTGCCGGCTGCACCGATGAAGCAGCTCGCCGCGGCCACCGCGCTGAGCCTGAAGCGCAGCACCAGCCAGCCCGCCACACCCTGGGCCGGATAGAGGCGGCGGTCGACAGCGTAGCAGGCCAGCAGCATCAGCCCTTCGATGACCAGCCCGGCGCTGGGCGGCATGACCACCGCCACCCAGGCCACCAGCGACGGCACGACGCCCCAGATCAGCCAGGGCAGCGGCGGCGACGGCTGGCGCATCGCCAGGCCCCAGTGGATGCCGCCGAGGAACGAGAGGATGGCCGCGGCATAGGCCGACAGGGCCAGCGTCGCGTAGGGATGGGCCTCGGCGCGCACCAGCCAGATCAACCCCGCGCCGGCCACGAAAGGCAGCAGACCGGCATGGCCCAGCTGCCGCGCCTGCACGGACGGCGCCCCCTGCGGCCCCGGTGGCAACGCTGCGCCCGGTGTCAAAGACGACGACGGCGCCGCGCCGGGCATCAGGACTTCTTCGCCGCCGCGGCGAGCAGCTTTTCGACCTGCTCGGGCGGCAGCGCGCCGGGCTTGCGCGTGCCGTCTTCGAAGAACACGGCCGGGGTGCCGGTGATGCGGTGCTTGCGCGAGAGTTCGAGGTTGCGTTCGATGCCCGCCACGTCGCAGCCACCCGCCGCCTTGGGCGGGGCGACGTTGTCGATCATCCATGCACGCCAGGCCTTGGCGGCGTCCTTGGCACACCAGATGTCGCGCGACTTGACGTTCGAATCCGGGCCCAGGATGGGCAGCAGGAAGGTGTAGATGGTGACGTCCTTGAGCGTCACCAGATCGCGCTCGAAACGCTTGCAGTACCCGCAGTTGGGGTCGACGAAGACCGCCAGCTTGCGCGCGCCGCTGCCCTGCTTGATGACCATCGCGTCCTTCAACGGCAGCTTGTCGAAGTCGATGGCCAGCAGCTTGTCCATGCGCGCCTCGGTCAGGTCGGTGCGCGTCTTGGTCTCGATCAGCGAGCCGTTGATGAAGATGTGCTCGCCGGTGGCGTCGCTGTAGAGCAGCTGGTTGCCGCCGAAACGCACTTCATACAGCCCGGCCACCGGGGTCTTGCTGATTTCGTCGATCTTCGGCAGCGACGGGATGCGCTCGGCCAGCCCCTTGCGGATCGCGGCCTCCTGCGCCAGCAGGCCGCCGCTGGCCAGCAACAGCAGGGCGGCGCCCAGGGACCGGCGCAACAGGCGAATGGGATCACGGAACATGCAAGGGCTTTCGGAATGGGGCTGAAAGGGTGGCGAATGGCCGCGATGGCAGGCAGGCCCGCGCTCAGGAGCCCAGCGCCCGCGAGGTCAGCAGGCGCTTGATCGCCGGCACCTGATTGACCAGACTCAGGCCGCGGTTGCGAAGTTCCTTGGCCCACGGCGCTGGGCTGGCGAAAAGTCGCAGCAGGCCGTCGGTGACCTGCCCCATCGCGCGCGTCGGCGCGGCGCGCGCCCGCGCATAGCGGCGCAGCAGGCGGGGGTCGCCAAGCGGCCGCCACGGTTCGCGTGCGGCGATCACGCGGGCCAGTTCGGCGACGTCGGCCAGCCCCAGGTTCAGACCTTGGCCGGCCAGCGGGTGGACCTGGTGCGCGGCGTCGCCGACGAGCACCCAGCCGGCTCCGCTGCAGGCCTCGGCACGCGCCAGCGCCAGGGGCCAGTGGGCGCGCGGGCTGGCCAGCGTCAGCTGCCCGGCTGCGCCGGCGCTGGCATCCATCAGCGCGGCTTCGAACGCGGCGTCGGACAGCAGCATCAGGTCGGCAGCCCGTTCGTCGGGCAGCGACCAGACCAGGCCCAGGCCGTGGCCCGGCGTCGGCCGGTCCAAGGGCAGCAGGGCCAGCACGTCGGGGCAGCGAAACCACTGCCGCGCCAGCCCGGCGTGGGCCTGGTCGCTGGTCAGGCGCGCGGCCACCGCGCGCTGGCCGTACGGCTGGCGGTCCAGGCGCACGCCAAGGGCTTCGCGCGATGCCGAATCGCGGCCTTCGGCCAGCACCTGCAGGGCCGCCGGCGGCGGGCTGTCGACGCGCTGCAGGTGCGGGGCGAAGCGCACGGCGACCTGCAGCGCGGCGTCGAGCTCGCCGGCGTCGACGATCCAGGCCAGCTCGGCAGCCCCCTGGCTCCACGCCGAGAAATCGAGTGCCGCGCCCGGCAGGTCGCCTTCGATGTGCATGTCGTGCACCGGCGTGCGGGCATCGGGGGGCAGGGCGTCCCAGACCTTCAACTCGCTGAGCAGGGCCACCGAGGCGGCATTCAGTGCATAGGCGCGCACGTCCGGCGCAGCGGGCACGGTAGGCGCTAACGGGGCGGTCGGGGTCGTCGGCGGCGGCGCCCACAGTGCTACCTGCAAGCCCTGCCGCGACAGGGCCAGGGCGCTGGCCAGACCGACAGCGCCTGCGCCGCGAACGAGGATGTCGGGGACCAGCATGCAACGATTGTAGGGAGACACCCGCGGCACAATCGCCCGAGGTGCACGCGACGCGCGACCCATCTGCCTTGCCCGTGGGGACCTGCACGCTTGAAGACTGCCCTGCCTGCCAACACCCCTAACACCCCCAACACCGCCCTGCCCGCCAGGGCCGCGACAGCCGCCGCCCGGGATGGCCCGACGGCGGCCACCCAGGACTGCCGCATTTCGGCGCTGTTCGTGCACCCGCTGAAGTCGTGCGCCGGCATCGCCGTCGGCGACGCCCTGTTGCTGGCCACCGGGCTGGACCTCGACCGCAGCTGGATGGTCGTCGACGAGGACGGCGAGATGCTGACCCAGCGCGAACTGCCGCGCATGGCGCTCGTGCAGCCGGCCTTCAAGGGCAGCAACGAACTGGTGCTGCGCGCACCCGGCATGCTGGCGCTGCACCTGAAGCTCGACACCGTCGAGGCGCCGACCCGCGTTCGCGTCTGGGACGACATCGTCAAGGCCTACGACATGGGCGCGCTGGCGGCGCAGTGGTTCAGCGACTTCCTCGGTCGGCCAGATGGTCGCCGGTTGCGCCTGGCACGCTTCGACCCCGACGAGCAGCGTCTGGCGAACCCGCGCTGGACCGGCGGGGCGCAGGCCGGCGCCGAGTTCGCCGACGAGTTTCCGCTGCTGGTGACCAGCGATGCATCGCTGGCCGATCTCAACCAGCGCCTGGCGGCGCGCGGCGTGGCCGCGGTCGGCATGCAGCGCTTGCGGCCCAACCTGGTGCTCGAAGGTCTGCAGCCCTTCGACGAAGATCACCTCGACACGCTGGAGATCGCCACCGACGACGGGCCCGTCCTGCTGCGCCTGGTCAAGCCCTGCGTCCGCTGCTCGATCCCCAACGTCGACCCGGCCACGGCGCAGACGTCCAGCGAACCGGGCGACACGCTGGCCGGCTTCCGCGCCGACCCACGCATGAACGGCGGCATCACCTTCGGCATGAATGCCATCGCCGTGGACGGCGCCGGGCACCGGCTGCGTGTCGGCCAGGCGGTGCAGGTGCGCTGGAATTTCTAGACCGGGCGGCGCTCGGGGAGCGGAATGAATTCGGTCTCGCCCGGCACCGGCGGAAAGCGGCCTGCCGCCCAGTCGTCGGCGGCCTGGACGAGGCGGTCCTTGCGGCTGGCGACGAAGTTCCACCAGATCTGCCGCGGCCCCAGCGGTTCGCCGCCGATCAGCACCACGCGCGCATCGCCATCAGCCGAGAGCATCGGCTCGTCGCCGGCGGCCAGCAGCAGCATGGTCTGCGGGGCCAGCGGCGTGTCGTCCAGACGGACCGCTCCGTCGACGATGTAGAGCGCGCGTTCCGGCGCCAGCGGCAGGGGCAGCGCGTCGCCGGCAGTCAGCGCGATGTCCAGGTACAAGGTCTGCGAACGCACCGCCACCGGCGAAGTGGCATCGAAGGCGCTGCCGATCAGCACCCGCAGCCGAGCGCCGCCCACCTCGAACGTCGGGATCGCCGCTGCCGGCGTGTGGGCGAACGACGGCGCCATGTCTTCGTCGGCCAGCGGCAGCGCCGCCCACAGTTGCAGGCCATG
Organism: Burkholderiales bacterium; assembly: GCA_031359905.1. Taxonomy (GTDB): domain Bacteria; phylum Pseudomonadota; class Gammaproteobacteria; order Burkholderiales; family Burkholderiaceae_C; genus Rubrivivax. The sequence continues at coordinate 8,139 of JANMAP010000038.1, forward strand.
AATGCGCCGGGTGCGACCGCGCAGGTCGTCGGGCGTGCGCTCGGAGTGCACGATGCCGCGGCCGGCCGTCATCCAGTTGATCGCCCCCGGCTCGATGCGCTGGACCACGCCGGTCGAGTCGCGGTGCAGCATCGCGCCTTCGAACAGGTACGTCACCGTGGCCAGGCCGATGTGCGGGTGCGGACGCACGTCGTGCAGGTCGGCCGGCCCGGCGGTGATCGGGCCGAAGTGGTCGAAGAACAGAAACGGCCCGACCGCCTGATGCGCGGCCGCGGGCAGCAGCCGGCGCACGGTGAAGCCGCCGCCGAGGTCCTTGGCGTGTGGTGAAAGAACGGTCGTGGCGGCTGGCATGCGGATCCCCGGTGCGATTCAGGCGGTTGGACAAGCGGACCAATCAGGCGAGTGTAGGAAAATCGCTGTTTCGACGGCGCGCCCGATGCTGCCATCCCTTCCCTTCGAGTTCGACGCGAAAGCCCCCCCATGAGTTTGAAGTGCGGCATCGTCGGCCTGCCCAACGTCGGCAAGTCGACCCTGTTCAATGCCCTGACCAAGGCCGGCATCGCTGCCGAGAACTATCCCTTCTGCACCATCGAGCCCAACGTCGGCATCGTCGAGTTGCCCGACCCGCGGCTGCAACAGCTGGCCAAGATCGTCCAGCCCGAACGCGTCGTGCCGGCGATCGTCGAGTTCGTCGACATCGCCGGGCTGGTCGCCGGCGCCAGCAAGGGCGAAGGCCTGGGCAACCAGTTTCTCAGCCACATCCGCGAAACCGATGCGATCGTCAATGTTGTCCGCTGCTTCGAGGACGAGAACGTCATCCACGTCGCCGGCCGCGTCGACCCGATCTCGGACATCGAAGTCATCCAGACCGAACTCTGCCTGGCCGACCTGGGCACCGTCGACAAGAGCCTGCACCGCTACGTCAAGGCCGCGCGCTCGGGCAACGACAAGGAAGCCGCCGCGCTGGTCAAGGTGCTGGAGAAATGCCAGGCCGCGCTCGACCAGGCCCAGCCGGTGCGCGGCATCGCCTTCAGCAAGGAAGAGCTGGTGATCCTCAAGCCGCTGTGCCTGATCACCGCCAAGCCGGCGATGTTCGTCGGCAACGTCGCCGAGGACGGCTTCCAGGCCAACCCGTTCCTCGACCGGCTGCGCGAGTACGGCGCCGGCCAGAACGCCCCGGTGGTGGCGATCTGCGCGAAGACCGAATCCGAGCTGGCGGACATGGGCGACGAGGACCGGCTGCTCTTCCTGCACGAGATGGGACAGGACGAGCCGGGCCTGAACCGGCTGATCCGCGCTGCCTTCTCGCTGCTCGGCCTGCAGACCTACTTCACCGCCGGCGTCAAGGAAGTGCGCGCCTGGACCATCCACATCGGTGACACCGCGCCCCAGGCCGCCGGCGTGATCCACACCGACTTCGAGCGCGGCTTCATCCGTGCGCAGACCATCGCCTTCGCCGATTTCGTCGCCTGCAAGGGCGAACAGGGTGCCAAGGACGCAGGCAAGATGCGCGCCGAAGGCAAGGAGTACGTCGTCCGGGACGGCGACGTGATGAACTTCCTGTTCAACGTCTGACGCGGCCGCGTCGACGAGCGCCCGCGCGATCCGGCTCCAGAAGATCACGACGATGGGCCTCGACACCGACCGCTCCCCGGCCGTGCCCGTCATCCCCGG
>JANMAP010000126.1:0-2318 GCA_031359905.1 Burkholderiales bacterium
CCGTCGTCGTCGATGACGGTGCGGTAGGTCTTGACCGGGATCATGCACGGCGGGGTGACGACTGCACCGGTGCGGATATCGAAGGCGCCGTTGTGGAAGTCGCACTCGACGATGTCGCCTTCGATAGTGCCTTCGGACAGCGAGCCCGGGCCGTGGGTGCAGGCGTCGTCGGTGACGAAGAACTCACCGTCGAGATTGAACACGGCCAGGGTCAGCGCGCCTTTCTCGACGCGGATCGCGCAGCCCGGCTCGACCTCGGAAAGGCGGCACAGGCTGACGCGCTGGGAGGGTTCCGACATCCTCAAGCTCCAATTGACAAGCGTTCGACGCGAATGATATCGTCGTTTTAGATGCAGGAACACTGTTCCTTCATATTGAACGATGGACTCGGTGCATTCGATTCAGTCGATCCCATTCGATCCCATTCGACTCATTCGATTCATCCGATCGCCATCCGATGCCGGGCCGATCGGGCCCGCCACCGGCCGGGCCGGCGAGGAGTCAAGCATGCTGAAGAAAGAACAGAACGACCTGGTCACGCAGACCGGCCCGGGCACCCCGATGGGCGCGCTGTTCCGCCGCTACTGGCTGCCGGCGTTGCTGGCCGAAGAACTGCCCGCGCCCGACTGCGCGCCGGTGCGTCTGCAGCTGTTGTCCGAGAAGCTGATCTGCTTTCGCGACAGCAGCGGCCGGCTCGGCGCGATCGACGAGTTCTGCGCCCACCGCGGCGTGTCGCTGTGGTTCGGCCGCAATGAAGAGAACGGCCTGCGCTGCCCGTACCACGGCTGGAAGTACGACGTCACCGGCCAGTGCGTGGAAGTGCCCAGCGAACCCGCAGAAAGCGGCTACTGCCAGCGCATCCGGCTCAAGGGCTACCCGCTGGTCGAACGCGGTGGCGTGCTGTGGATCTACATGGGCCCGCCCGAGATGCAGCCGCCGCTGCCCGAATGGGAATTCGCCACCGTCCCCGCCAACCAGAGCTTCACCAGCAAGCGGCTGCAGGAATGCAACTGGCTGCAGGCGCTGGAAGGCGGCATCGACAGCAGCCACGTGTCGTTCCTGCACAGCGGCGCGCTGAACCGCGACCCGCTGTTCAAGGGCGCGAAGGGCAACCAGTACAACCTCAGCGACCTGAAGCCGGTGTTCGACGTCGTGCCGGCCGACGGCGGCCTGTACGTCGGCGCGCGGCGCAATGCCGAAGACGGCCATTACTACTGGCGCATCACGCCGTGGATCATGCCCTGCTTCACGCTGGTGCCGCCGCGTGGCGACCACCCCATCCACGGTCATTTCTGGGTCCCGATCGACGACCACCACAACTGGGCCTGGAGCTTCGACTACCACCCGACGCGCGCCCTGTCGCACGAAGAAGTCCAGGCCATGAAGGACGGCCACGGCATCCACGTGCGCTACGTGCCCGGCACCTACATCCCGCTGCAGAACAAGACCAACGACTATTTGATGGACCGTGCGGCGCAGAAGGCCGGCATCAGCTTCAGCGGCATCGAGGGCATCGCGATGCAGGACGCGTCGCTGCAGGAAAGCATGGGCCCGATCCAGGACCGCACGCGCGAGAACCTGGTCGGCACCGACAACGGCATCATCATGATGCGCCAGCGCCTGATGAAGGCCGCCAAGGCCCTGGCGGAGAAAGGTGAGACACCGCCCGGTGTCGCGCCCGAACACCAGCATGTGTGCTCGGCCGCGGTGGTGCTGCCGCGCGAGCAGGCCTTCAAGGAAGCGGCGCGCGACGCGCTGCGTTCGGAGCCCGGCAAGAAGCACGCGTCGGTCTGAATGGCCATGCTCCCAGGCTGGGCCGGCCACCGCGATGTTCGGCACGCTGAACGACAGCCCCGCGCAGCGCGCCGCAGCGGCGCGCGTGCAGGCCTGGGTCCGCGAACGCTTCACGCTGCCGGCCGATGCTGCGGTGCTGGTCAGCGAACTGGCCTGCGGGCTGCCGGGCTGCCCGCCACTGGAAACCGTCATCGCCTTCTGGACCGGCGCGGCGGCGCAGCGCCATCACTACAAGGTCTTCAAGCCGCTGCAGCAGGTGCTGCCCGACGACCTGCCGCCGTACTGGATGAAGGACGCCCTCGCGGTGTCGACTGACAACGCTGGCGATTGCTGCTGACCGATCCACAACAACAACAACCGGACCTTCGCATGACCGATCTGAAGCTGAAGACCGTCACGCGCACACAGGGCAACAACCGCGCGCTCAAGGACGGCAGCGTGCAGCCGCGCGGCTGCAGCCTGGAGTTCGAGGAGGTGCCGGTGCTGATCGACGCCTTCCGGCGCATGGTGCGCGAGAACGCCTA
>JANMAP010000241.1:0-4554 GCA_031359905.1 Burkholderiales bacterium
AGGGTGTCAGCGGCCCGGACGACTTGCATCAGCTCGGTGGTCGTGTTGCCCCGGCTGCCGTGGTGGCTGAGCTTGATCAGGTCGAGGGTCCAAGGCAGCCGGATCCCGCGATGGGCGGCCAGCGCCTTCAGGGCCGGGACCAAGACCTGCGGGAAGGCATCCGCCGTCAGCAACGCCGCGGCCCCGCGGTGCTCGAGCAGGAATGCGATGCTCGAGCCGTTCGCGGGGGCGCCGTCCAACGCCGTGGCGCGGGCGGCCAAAGCGGGGATGCCCAGCGCTCCGCGCGTCACAACAAGAGGCGCAGGTTCGGGCCGAAGACGCACTTTCGGCAGTTCCTTGGCCCATACGCGGTACAGCGCATCGAGACGGTGACGGGTCGGCGACAGAAGTGTGATGCGCGGCTCACCGGGCTGGCCGGATACCTCCACGAAGAGTGAAGTGAATCGCCCGTGACGATGTCTTGGCCGTCGAAGGCCCGGTTCCAAGGCAGGTCGCGGCCGGCGTCACCCAGGACAGAGGCCAGCCCGACTCCCCCGGCTACGCCGCGTGTGGTGGGTCGTCTGGGCGCGTTGAACCAGACATCGCCGAAGGCCAGCTTCAGCGACTCGTCGGCAAAGACAGCGCGGGCACCGCCAATGTGGTCGTGGTCGATGTGGCTGATGACGGCCAGGTCGATGCGCCGGCTTCCGCTGGCGTCTATTGGCAGCAGTTGGAGGCGCTCGGTAAGCGCCGGCAGGCACTCGTCGGGTCCGGTGTCGATCAGGAGGCGCCAGATTCTCCGGCCGACAGGACAGGACACCAGCAAGCAGTCGCCGTACCCGGCGGCGAGCGATTCGAGCGTGATGGCGGGCGTAGCCACGAGGTCCCAGTCGGTCGACTGGTGCGGGCTGTGAGCCGCTAGGTCAGGTCTTTGACGGCGGCCGCAGGCGCATTGGCCTTGACCGACGCGATCCCGCTATCCATCGCGCTGGCGGACGCATACATCTCGCTCTTGCCGATGGTTTGGCCGTTACCCGCGGTCAGCAAGAAGTACGGAGAGTTGTCCTTCGCAACCTTGCGTTGGTAGCGGGCGTCGTCCGCCGCGTTCTTCTTCACCGACTCGATGCCGCCCTCGGCAGCGGCCTTAGTCGTGTAGATCTCGCTCGTCAGGATCACCTGGTGATTGGCTGCCTTCAGGTTGAAGCTGAATGCGCCAGCGGCTGCAGACTTGAGTTCGAAGTAACCGGCCATGAGGGGTTCCCTGCAAGTGCGGCCGCGTCTGCGGCCGTCACGGCCCGATCAGCCGCAGTCCAGTCTACCCGCGGAACGCGCCGCTGGTCATTCGGCCGCTATGCTCAACCGCTACGACCCCTGCCACCATGCCAGCCCCCGATCTCGGTCAGATTGCAGCCCTTGAAATGCGCGCGAACGGCTTCGATCCCGTGTTCGCGCCCGCAGTCCTGCGCGACGCTGAACAGCGCGCGCAGGCTGGCCCGCAGCGCTCCGGTGACATCCGTGATCTGCGAGACCGCCAGTGGTTCTCGATCGACAACGTCGATACGCTCGACTTGGACCAGTTGACGTGGGCGGAGGCGTTGGTCGATGGCAGTGTGCGGCTGACCGTGGCGGTGGCCGATGTCGATTCGATGGTGCATCGCGGCGGCCCTGTGGACGTGCACGCAGCCGCGAACACAACCTCTGTCTACACGGCGGCCGGCGTCTTTCCCATGCTGCCGCCGCTGTTGTCGAACGACCGCACGTCCTTGCACGAGGGCGAGGAACGGCTGGCCGTGGTTGTGGAAATGAACATTGACCGGGAGGGGTTGGTCACCGGCACGCAGTTGTACCGCGCCGCCGTGCGCAATCACGCGAAGCTGGGAGTACGACAGCGTGGCGGCATGGCTTGAAGGACAGGGGCCGCCCTCCAGGATCGCCACAAATGCTTCTCTGCAGGGTCAACTGCGCTTGCACGACGCGGCAGCCCGCAGCCTGCGGCGATGGCGTCAACAGCGTGGAGCGATGAACGTGGCCACGGCCCAGGCCCGGCCGGTTTTTGACAAGGGCGAACTGGTCGATCTGCGCGTCGACCGGAAGAACCGAGCCAAGGACCTGATTGCCGACATCATGATCGCGACCAATGGCACCACGGCCCGCTTCCTGGTCGAGCATCGTCGGCCGTCCATGCGCCGGGTGTTGCAGCAACCCAGGCGCTGGGACCGGCTGGTGCAACTGGCCGGTATGCACGGCGTCACGTTGCCCGTGGCGCCTGACGCTTTGGCGCTCGATCGCTTCCTGACCGTTCGCCGCCAGACCGACCCGGCCCGCTTCGAAGATCTGTCGCTGGCCGTGGTAAAGCTGCTGGGGTCAGGCGCGTATGCGGCTGCTACCGCAGATGCACCACCCGCTGGACACTTCGGGCTGGCGGTCAACGACTACGCTCACTCCACCGCACCGAACCGCCGCTTCGTCGACCTTGTGACGCAGCGGATTCTGAAGGCGACGCTGGCGCGAGAGGCCACGCCCTACTCGATGGAAGAGCTTGATGCCATCGCGAAGTGGTGCACCGTGCAGGAGGACAGCGCCTCCACCGTGGAACGGCGCGTGCTCAAGGCAGCCGGCGCCTATCTGCTGCATGGCCGCATCGGCGAATCCTTCGATGCCATCGTGACCGGTGTCGCGGCCAAGGGTACGTTCGTGCGCATCTCGGCTCCCATGGTCGAGGGTCGGATAGTGCGCGGGTTTGAAGGTCTAGATGTAGGTGATGCGGTGCGTGTGAAGCTGCGCAGTGTCGACATCGAGCAGCGATTCATCGACTTCGAGAGCTCGTAGCGCGGGGAGGTGGCTGCTGCCGCAATGGCCATGCCCTGGCTGCCCATGGCCGACGGGCGTGTCTTCAGGGCGTACAGCTGGTCAGCCTGGACCCTAAATTGCTCAAGCCTGCTTCGCAGCGGTAGCGGACCTTCGGAGCGAACTGAGTGACCGATCAGCCCCAAGGGCCGGACACAGCCGCTCTGATCTCCCAAATGTCGAGACCGACAAGTCCAAACCGCGGTACAGCGCGAGAACCACCACCGGCTCTCAATCGCATCGACGATGAAATTGTGAAGCCCTCGACGCTAGTCCGGTCGTCGTCCTCCGCAAGATCCGGCAGGCCGGGCGGTTTGTCCGCAGTCGCAGCCGGAAGGCGCCCGCTCAACGCAGCCGGTCGCCTACCGTGCGGCGATGGTGACGCTGATGGGGCCGTATGCCGGCAGCGGTGAGCACGGCGGACTCACCGAATGCGGCACGCTGATGAGGTCGCCGCAGTCATTCGTGAGGCCGAGGTTGGCTGCCAATCGGGTCGGGCGATGCTACGGAGACGGGTGTCGCGTAGCTCGAGTCCTCCGACTACTTCGACTCCAAGTGTGTTAGCGGATTGTCGAAATCGAAGCCAAACAAGCGCGGGTTCTCGCCAATCACCGCAGCCGATATAATGTAGAACACGTAGTCGTAGGTCTCTTGCGGAATGCGATCGCGGTATTTGGTTAGCAGCTGCCAGAAATTGCGTTCACGCGGATTGACCGGCATGCTTTGAATCAGCCGAATCACGCGGTCTTCGCCCCAGTTGTACGACGCCATCACCAGCAAGCCCGAGCCTTGGGCATCGGTGGCGTACAGGTCTTGCAAATAGCGTGCGGCGGCTTTGGTCGCGAGTTCCCAGCGGTGACGGTCATCACTCGTATCAGGACGCCGCAATTCCACCAACGGTCCGATGCGCAGCCCATATTTGGTCGCGGTCTGCGGAATGAACTGCCACATGCCTTTGGCGATGCCCAATCTTGTCGGTGGCCCACTCGCGAAGGGATCGAAATCACTTTCCTGCATCGCCAAATAGAAAAACTGTGGCGGTAGATTGCGCGCAAGCAGCTCTTCGCTAATCTTTGCGGTGTAGCCCTTCTCTTGCGCCGTCTTGATGCCTCGCGCATAGCGCTGCGACACGCGCCACTTGTCGATATAGCTGTGCACTTCGTCCGCAAACCCGACGGGCATCGCCAGTTCGCATTCGCCGAAAATGCGTGCGACGCGCAGGATCAAGCGGTCCTGTTCGCCCATTTTTGGGTCGTAGGTCTTGAGCGTCGACATGAAGCGGTCGTACTGTTGCTCCAGATTCGTGCGACGCGCGTGGTAGCTACCCAACTCGGTGAGTGCCGCGGTGTTGTTGGAATCGGCAAAGCGCCTTTCAAGACCCGCAATATCGACATCGAGCGACTTCATCGCGTAGAACAGCTCTTGCGCCAGTTCTTTGCGCTCGTTGAGCTGATAGCGTTGGTAGGCCGCGAACGATGCAATGCTTAGCACCAACAGCGCCAGCGACGCAATCACGATCGCCTGCGTGCGCTTTTGCTTCACGCGGATTCCGCGATACGCATTGCGTATCAGCATCGTGTGCTCTCCGGCGGGTCGATCATCGCCGTGGTCATCGAAGTAGTGCTTTTGCAGTTGCGCGAGATGCTGCTTTTGGGTCTGTGCGTCAGGCGCGGGGGCTGGTTGAACCGTGGTCGCAGCGGACGCCGCTTTCGTGGGGGCGGGCGCCGG
>JANMAP010000269.1:0-1534 GCA_031359905.1 Burkholderiales bacterium
GCCGTCAGGCCGAACAGCGGCGCGGTCGAGAGGTAGACCCAAAGCTGGACGAAATCAGGCATCGCCCTGCCCCTCGCTCGAACCGCGCTTCAGGAAGACGCGCAACGACAGCGCCGTCGCCGCCATGCCAATCCAGGTCGACAGCACGATCACCGCGATCAACTGCGGTCCGTAGCGGGAGACCAGGTCGAGGTGAGTGATCACGCCGACGCCTACCGGAACGAAGAGCAGCGAGAGATGCGCCAGCAGCAACTCGGCGGCCGCCTGGACCGGCTCGCGGATCCAGGCCCAGCGAAGCGCGACCAGGAGGAGCACCAGGCCGACGACCGGACCGGGGAACGGAAGCTTCAGGGCGAGAACGAGACCTTCGCCCGCAGCCTGGAAGAGCAGCAGCAAGGCAAGGCCGCGCAGTGCCGTCATGCAGATTCCTTCGCAAGGGTCGCAACGTGGCACTCTAGCCTGCGTGAAATGTCTACAGTGCACGGATCCCCAGGAACGAGATGCCCTTCACGCACGTCAACCGCCGCACCGCGATCGTCGGCACGCTCAGCCTGGCCGCCGGAAGCGGCACTTCGCTCGCCGCCGACAAGCCGATGCGCGTGATCCTCCCGGTCGGCGCCGGCTCGGGCGTCGATGCGATCGTGCGCGCCGCCGCCCCTTCGCTGAGCAAGGCGCTCGGCGGGCAGGCCGTCGTCGTCGAGAACCTGCCGGGTGCCGGCGGGATCACCGGCACCCTGGCGATCGTCCAGGCCGCTCCCGACGGCTCGACCATCGGCTTCGTGTCGAACAACCACGCCGTCAACCCGAGCGTGTTCAAGAAGATGCCGTTCGACAGCCTGAACGACATCACGCCGATCTCGGTCGTCGGCGCGACGCCGTTCGTGCTGGTCGTCAACCCGACCAGGATCCCGGCGAAGAACGCCAGGGAAGTGCAAGCGCTGTTGAAGGCGAGGCCCGGGGTCTACAACTACGCGTCCTCGGGCATTGGAACGATCCATCACCTCGCGGGCGAGATGTTCGCCGTCGCCGCCGACGTGAAGGTGCAGCACATCCCTTACAAGGGTGTCGGGCCGATGGTCGCCGACCTGATCGGCGGCCAGGTCGACTTCGGCGTGGTCGCCCTGCCTGCCGTGCAGGGCCACCTCAAGAGCGGCGCGCTGCGCGCCATCGGCATCACGGGCGCGTCGCGCGTCGCCTCGCTGCCCGAACTGCCGACGATCGCCGAGCAGGGCTTCCCGGACGTCGACGTCGCCGGCTGGTTCGCCGCGATCGGGCCTGCCAGGCTGCCCGAAGCCGAAGTCAAGCGCTTGCACGCCGCGGTCGTGGCGGCCTTTGCCATGCCCGAGACCGTGCAGGCGATGGCCCGGCAGGAAAACGTGATCGGCCCGACGAGCCCCGATGCTGCCGTACAGTTCTTTCGCAGCGAGCAGGAGCGCTACGCACGCCTGGTCAAGAAGGCCAACATCACCCTGGAATGAGCGGCAGACACCGCCCGGAGATTTCAAATGGCTGATCTGTTCGAAAACCCGATGGG
>JANMAP010000290.1:0-3697 GCA_031359905.1 Burkholderiales bacterium
ACCGTCAGCGGCGGCGCAATCAGCCGGGTGCGCATCACGTCGGGGCTGAACAGGATCGTGTCGAACGGCGTGCTCGCCAACCCGAACGACGATCTGGTCGTGATGGACGACTTCCTCTATGCCGAACCGGTCCCCGAGCCAACGACCCTGGCTTTGCTGGGGTTGGGCCTCGCTGCGATGGTCGGCGCTCGCCGCAAGGCCCGGGTCCGTTTGACCTGAGCATCGCGTTCGGGGCAGCCGAGTTCCGTTCGAGCGCCGCTCGCGCAGTACGTGCTCCGGCTCGAAAAGTCCTCACGCCAATCCGTCTCGCAGGCCGACATCAATTGGGGGACCCTCGGCGCTAGCGGTTGCTGGCTCGCAGAGGGTCGTGCCGCACACGCCGCGCAGCCTCAGGAAGCCCAGCCGGGTTGCCGCAGTCGAGCAAGGTATCGAACTCGTCCTTGATTGACTGAAGCAACTGGGCCGGTGCTTCCTTCGGTGTGCGCGGGTTGTCGCCCCGCAGCCTGCTGCACAGGCTATTTCGTCGTCGGCTTGCTGACCGCCAGACTGCTGGCCTGCACGAATGCGTCCTGGTTGCCGAAGTCGTCGGCCGCAGCGAGTTCGACGCGCCAGTCGTGGCCGGCCGCCGCCGTCTTCAGGCTGAGCGCGAGCTGAAGCGTCACGCGCTGCCCGGTCGGGCCGCTGCCGGCAACGGTGCTGTCGGCCAGGTGCAGACGCGCGAATGGCGTTTCGAGCACGCTGGCGCTGCCCGGCAGCGCGCCGGCGCCGCACAGCACCGGCCTGCGATCGGCCGCGCGTGCGGCTGCCTGGGCGTCAGCCTTGTCGCCTTCGTCTTCGTCGCCGTCGACGCGTCGGCACAGGCTGAACCGGTTGCTGGCCTCGTCCCAGCGCAGCCACAGCGCGGTCTGGTGGTCGCGCAGGCGCAGGTCGATCGTCTTCAAGTTGCGCCAGACTTCGTTGTCCGGCACCGTCCAGTCGAGCGTGTAGACGATGCGCTCGTCAGCCTGTACCTGCGCATCGTCCGGGCTCAGCTGGTAGCCGCCGACCGACAGCGTGCCGTCGTGGATCGTGGCGCGGCCGGTGGTCGAACCGAGCGTGGCGTTCGTCGGCGCCGACAGGTCGACGAAGAAGTTCTCGTCGCTTTCGATCAGGTTGTCAGACAGGATCGTCACGCCGATCGTTGCCGACAGCGCATCCAGCGAAATCGGCAGGCTGCCAGACTTGCCGACATAGTCGCCCGAGGGCACCGGCGGCGAGCACAACTTGCACTGCGCAGTGGCCGTGCCGTTGCGGGTGGCGAAGGTGACCGCGACGCCCGGCCCGGCCGGATGGCTCGACGTGACGGTGAAGTTCGCGGTGCGGCTGCCGAACGCCGACTCGCTGACCGAGATGTTGTTGATCGACAAGGTCGGTGGCCCGTCGTCGTTGCGGATGGTGGCCACGGCGTTGCAGTTGCCCTCGAGGCACTGCGCGCCGACCACGTTCGAGAAGAATACGAAGATGTGTTCACTGGGCTCGATGACCGTGTCGCCGCAGATGCGGATGTTGACGCTGAGCGTGCCGTTCGGCGTGTTCGGCGGGATGCTGAACGGCACGTTGGCGAACTGCTCGAAATCCACGCCCGCCGCGCCGCACGCCGCGCCTCCGGTGGCGGGGTTGAAGCTGGTTCCGGTGAGCGGGGTCGCCGACACCATGCCGCTCACCGTGCCCGACTGCGCGCCGACAAAGCGCACCGGCAGGCTGAGGATGCGTGTGCCGCTGTTGCCCTCGAACACGCTGGCGTCATCGATCACCAGGACCGGGGGTGCCTGCGCGGCGGCGCCGGTGCTGATCAGCGCGGCGGCGCCGCAGACGAACAACGCGGTGGCGCCGGCGGCGAGCCGCACAGCGGACAGGCGCGCGAGCAGTGCCTGCAATCTCGGGTTCATCGTGGGCCTTTCGGAAGTGGTGGGATGGGACGCTGCGCAGGCAACCCACCACCGCCAGCGCGGGCCTCCCGCGAAAAGCATAGGAGCTTCAAATGCCCCCCGCAAGGTGCGGCAGCCGCCCAAACAGGGGGCTCAGAACGCCCCGTGGACAACAGCGGCCGCAGGGGCATCAGCGGCCGCGGCCTACCCGCCGCGGCCGCCGCACCCGGTCACAGCCGCTCGAACACCGCCGCGATGCCCTGCCCGCCGCCGATGCACATCGTGACCAGCGCGTAGCGCTTGCCGGTGCGGTGCAGTTCATGGATGGCCTTGGTCGCCAGGAAGGCGCCGCTGCAGCCGATCGGGTGGCCCAGCGCGATGGCGCCGCCATTGGGGTTGACCTTGGCCATGTCGAACTCGAGGCCGCGCGCCACCGCCAGGGCCTGCGCCGCGAAGGCCTCGTTGCTCTCGATGACGTCGATCTGGTCCAGCGTCAGCCCGCCCTTCTTCAGCGCCAGCCGGGTGGCGGGGATCGGGCCTTCGCCCATGATCTCGTTGGGCACGCCGGCGACCGCGTAGCTGACCAGCCGCGCCAGCGGCTTGTGGCCGTTGGCCGCAGCAACCGCCGCGTCGCCCAGCACCAGGAATGCTGCGCCGTCGTTGATGCCGCTGGCGTTGCCGGCCGTCACGCTGCCGTCCTTCTTGAACGCCGGCTTCATCTTGGCCAGCGTTTCGAGGGTCGTGCTGGGCTTCACGTGCTCGTCGGTGTCGAAGACCACCTCGCCCTTCTTCGTCTGCTTGACGATCGGCACGATCTGGCCCTTGAAGCGGCCTTCGGCAATCGCCGCCGCGGCCTTGCGGTGCGAGTCGACCGCCACCTGGTCCTGCTGCTCGCGCGTCAGGCCCCATTTGGTGACCAGGTTCTCGGCCGTGATGCCCATGTGGCCGACGCCGAACGGATCGGTCAGCGTGGCCACCGTCATGTCGATCATCTGCACATTGCCCATGCGCGCGCCGCTGCGCATCTGCGGGCTGAGGTAGCCGCCGCGGCTCATCACCTCGACACCGCCGCCGATGCCGTAGTCGCAGTCACCGAGCAGGATGTTCTGCGCCGTGGTCATGATGGCCTGCAGGCCGCTGCTGCACAGGCGGTTGACGGACATCGCCACGCTGTCCATCGGCAGCCCGGCCTGGATGCTGGCCACGCGTGCGACGTAGGCGAAGCGGGCTTCCGTCGGGATGGTGTTGCCGACGGTGACGTAGTTGATGGCCTTGGGGTCGACGCCGCTCTTCTCGACGCTGGCCTTCATCACGGTGCCGGCAAGTTCGGCCGGTTCGATGTCCGCCAGGCTGCCGGCGAAGGTGCCGATGGCGGAACGTTGCGCGGAAAGAACGACGACGTCGCGGGTGCTCATGGTGGGCTCCTCGAAGGCTGGGTGGGTGGGGGTGGACATCCTGCCACGTCGGTGGCGTTTGCAAATTCGCGGCTGCCCTACCTACCAGGCTGGCGTCCGGGACGGGCCCATCCGCCACACCACTGCCCCGGGCAAGCGCATCTCAGTCTTGCATGGCGCCGTCCGGCACCTGCGACGAATGAATCAAATTGAGCCAAGCGAACGCCGCGGAACCGGCTCTACCGGGCCGCTGGCGTTGCCTCCAGGAGGGAGGCGCCGAAGGCGCTTCGGGGGGACTCAGTTCAGTCCACCTTCACCGTCCGAAGGCGCAGCGCGTTGCCGATCACGCTGACCGACGACAGCGCCATCGCGGCAGCCGCCACCACCGGCGAGAGC
>JANMAP010000291.1:0-2497 GCA_031359905.1 Burkholderiales bacterium
GAGGCGGTGCTCGACGTGCCGCCCGACGCCTTCGACCCACCGCCGCGCGTCGATTCGGCGGTGGTGCGCATGCGGCCCTTGCTCAGCGGGCCGGGGTCGGCGGTCGACGCCGTCGACGCACAGCGGCTGTCAGAACTCGTGGCGGTGGCCTTCTCGCAGCGCCGCAAGCTGCTGCGCCACACGCTGGGGCGTTGGATCGAGACGCAGGGGCTGGCGCCGGGCTTCGACCTGCAGCGCCGGGCCGAGGAAGTGCCGGTGGCCGAGTACCTCGCGCTGGTGCGCCAGACCGCGGCTGGGCCTGACTCGGACGCATGAAAAAAGGGCCCGGCGCAGCGCGCGGGGCCCTTCGAACGGTTGACGAGCAGCGCTTTACGGCGCCGCGGAAATCCCACCGGTTCGGCGCCGCTTCAGTATCGACTCAGCGCCGAATCAAACCCACTCAAGCGGCGTTCTGCCAGGCCGCGGTGTCGAAAGCGCTGCACATCATCGGCATGTTCATGCCGAAGTTCGGATTGATGCCGTTCTTCGGCACCGCCACCTTGACCGCCGGCTTGGGCACCGCCGTCCCGGTGTTGCTGCTGTTGCTGCTCTGGGCCACTTCCGTCGCCCGCTCCCATGACCCGATTTCCTGGGAGCGGGCTACTGAAAAGAATAGAAACACCTGAACGGTATTCGTCGGTCGGACCAGAATTCGGCGGCGTCGCGGAAGACCTCGAGCAACTGCTCGCGGGCCTCACGGTCGAAGCGCGGGTTGTCGGGCAGTTGTTCGAGAACGACCACGAAGCCCGGCTGCGGGCCGGCTTTGTGCACCAGGTCGGTCATGCAATCGAACAGCGCGTCCAGGTTCTTGCCGAAGTGGGGCGGGAACAGGAAGGCCTGCGCGATCCCGTCCAGCACATCCTGCTTGGACTGCGCCTCGGCCAGGTTGGCGTACAGAAAGTGCTGCCCGGTGGTGTCGGCGGCCTGCATCAGGTCGTCGACTCGGTAAGCCCGAATGGCTTGGACGAGGTTGGGGCGGATGGTCTGCAACTGCATGGTCGCGATCCTCCTTGGGATGGGATGACGGGAATGCTGGGGGCCGGCGATCACGGTGCGATGCGAGCGAAGCTGGCGTAGTGATCGGCGGTGTAAAAACAGGCCTCGGGCTGAGTCGGCGGGCGTCCGCCGCAGACGATGCGGCGAGCCCCCCGGTTCGACGCCCCAGGCGTCTTGACGGTGTATTCCCGGTAGTAACCGCGCGGCTGGGACGGCAGCAACCGTTCACGGTTGCCGAACACGATGCCGTCCTTGTCGTGCGGAAACGGGCCGCCTTGGTGGATCAACCGGTGCACCGCCTGAGCTTGCGGCGGCAGCGTGGCCAGCGCCACCGCAGGCAGTTCTGCCGGACCGGACGGGCTGCGGGCCGCCGCAGCGCCGGCGGTGAGCAAACTGGCTGCCAACCACGCGGTGAGCCCCAACTTGCGAATCACCTGCTGGAGCCTGCCGCGCTCGCAGCTTGGACCGGTGGAAGACACGGGTTAACCCTGAAAAATCAAACCGGAATGGTACCGGAGCCCCCCTAAAAACTCAAGCCGCTGCTTAAAAATGGGGCAAGCATGAAGGGATATTGGTGTGTGCTCACATGCCCGCAGCGACCGCTTCTGCAGGACGGCTGGCGCTTGTCACCGAGTCGAAAAGAGATCGAGCAAGCCACGCGCGGAAGGGCGGGCGAGAACGTCCGTCCGTGGACGCAACGCCCGTCCGAGACCCCTCTTGCAGGTCGACGTTCAGCCTTGCGCGGGCAGGGCTGAACGCCCCGCTTCCGCCCGTCCGCAAGCATGCGGCCGGGCCCTCGGCAGGCGAACGTCAGGCCGCAGGGCCTGACGTCCGTCCGGCCTCGGCATCCGCGACGGTCAGGGCAGTCATGTTGACGATGCGGCGCACGGTGGCCGATGGCGTCAGCACGTGCACCGGTTTGTCGGCGCCCAGCAACACCGGGCCGATGGCGATGCCCCCGCCCGCCGCCACCTTCAGCAGGTTGTAGGCGATGTTGGCGGCATCGATGTTCGGCAGGACGAGCAGGTTGGCGTCGCCCTGCAGCGTGCTGCGCGGCATCAGGGCGCGTCGCGCGGCGCCGTCCAGCGCCAGGTCGCCGTGCATCTCGCCGTCGACTTCCAGCCACGGTGCCTGTTCGCGCAGCAGCGCCAGGGTGGCGCGCATCTTCAGCGCGCTAGGGTGGTCGCTGGTGCCGAAATTGGAATGCGACAGCAGCGCCGCCTTCGGTGCGATGCCGAAGCGCAGCATTTCCTCGGCCGCCATCACGGTGATCTCGGCCAGCTCGCACGGCCTGGGGTCGGCGTTGACATGGGTGTCGACAAGGAAGACCTGCCGGCCGGGCAGCATGAGCCCGTTCATGCAGGCGTAAATGCGCACGTCCTGCGGCGTGCTCGGGCTGCCGCCGGCGCGCTTGCCGATGACCTGATCGATGTAGTGCAGGTGCGTCGCCGTGGTGCCCCAG
>JANMAP010000294.1:0-5509 GCA_031359905.1 Burkholderiales bacterium
GGACGCCACCATGGTGCTGGTAGGCATGCGGCCGGCCGTGGCCATCACGCTGGTCGAACTCGGCATGACCATCCCCAGCGTGCGAACGGCGCTCAACGTCGACAAGGGCCTGGCCCTGCTGCGGCGCTCGCTCGACGACCGCGGAAGGACCGGCACCGCTCCGTGACCGGTCCCGTGGTCGTCGAGATCCGCTCGCCCGAACAAGTCACCACCGCGCGCAAGGTGGTGCAGGCACGCGCGGCGGCGATCGGCCTGTCGACCCTGGAGATGACCAAATTCGTGACGGCCGCCAGCGAGCTCGCGCGCAACGCGCTTGTGCATGGCGGCGGCGGCACGATGACGATGCTGGACATCCAACGCGACGGCAAGCCCGGCCTGCAACTCGATTTCGAGGACCAGGGGCCCGGCATCGCCGATGTGCCGCAGGCGCTGCGCGACGGCTTCAGCACCGGCAACAGCCTGGGACTGGGCTTGGGCGGCGCGCAGCGCCTGGTGCAGCACTTCGAGATCGTGTCCACCCGCCCCGGCGAGGGCACCCACGTGCGGATCGCGCAGTGGAAACGACGGTAACCATCGACGACTCGAGCCGCATCGCCGAGGTGCGGCGCGCCGCCGTGCTGCTCGGGCAGAGCATGGGGCTGACGCCCGACCTGATTGCGCAGGCCTCGCTGGTGACGTCCGAGTTGTGCACCAACATCCTGAAGTACGCCGAGCGCGGTGAGGTGTGGATCAGCACGCTGACGGCCAACGGCGCAGCCTACGGCCTTGACATTGTCGCGTTGGACCGCGGCCCGGGCATCGCCAACTTCGACGCTGCGGCGAAGGACGGTTTCTCCACCGGCGGCAGCCTGGGCATTGGCCTGGGCACGATGCGCCGCGCCGCCGCGCTGTTCGACGTCTACACCGCGCCCGGCCTCGGGACCGCAGTGATGCTGCGCCTGCACGAGAAGAAGGTGCCCGCGCCGGCCGACGAGGCGTTTACCGTGGCCAGCCGGATGACCCCGATACGCGGCGAGAACGTGTCCGGCGACAGCTGGTCGTGCCTGCGCTTCGAGCAGTCGATCGCAGTGGCCGTCGTCGACGGCCTGGGCCACGGCCCGAAGGCGGCCGAAGCCGCGCATGCGGCCATCGAAGCCTTCCACCGCAGCGTGCGCGAGGTGGGGCCGGCGCAGGCCATCGAACTCGCCCATCAGTCGCTGCGGTCGACGCGGGGGGCGGTGATGGCGGTGGCCAGCATCGACACGCAGGCGGGCACCCTGCGCTTTGCCGGGCTGGGCAACATCAGCGCGGTGGTTCACGCCCCGGCAGGCATCGCGCGCCTGGCTTCGACCGACGGCACGGTGGGCTACGGCGCGCGCAAGGCGCGCGAGTCGTCGGTGGACTGGACGCCATGGTCGACCTTGATCATGAACACCGATGGCCTGAGTTCCCGCTGGAACCTGGCCAAGCACCCGGGCTTGCTGGCTTGTCACCCGGTGCTGATTGCCGCGGTGCTGCACCGCGAGTTCGCACGCAACACCGACGACGCGACCGTCGTCGTCATCCAGGGCCGCTGATGCAGTACGTCGTCTTGACCGTGAAGATCCAAAGCGATCAGAGCCTGGTGGCGCTGCGTCACCGCTGTCGCCAGGTCTGCGAGGTGTTCGGGTTCGAGGGACTGCCCCGCACGCGGCTGACGACGGCGCTTTCCGAGATCGGCCGCAATGCGCTGCAGTACGCCGGTGGTGCCACGGTGAGTTTTCAGGTCGGTGATTCGTCCACGCACCCTGGCGCGCAGTGCTTAGTCGTCCGGGTGGCCGACAAGGGCCCCGGGGTGCCGGCCGCGGTCTGGGCCGACGGCAAGATCCACCCCAGCCGCCGCGCCGGCGGCGTGCATGGCAGCTACCGCCTGGTGGACGCCTTCTCGATCGAGGTCCAAGCCGGCGCGGGCTCGACGGTGGCGATGGAAATGCTGCTGCCCCGCAGTGCGCCCAAGCTGTCTGCGGCGGACATCAGCCAGCGCATCGACGCGCTGTTTCAGCGCCAGCCGCAAAGCCCGCACGAGGAACTGGAGCAGCAGAACCGCGACATGCTGTTCACGCTGGAAGAGTTGCGCCAGCGCAAGAACGATCTGGAACTCGCCGATCAGCGCAAGAACGAATTCGTCGCGATGCTGGCGCATGAATTGCGCAACCCGCTGGCGGCGATTTCGATGTACGTCGAGGTGATGCGGCGCCGGAAGAATCTCAGCGCGGCCGACGTCGAGAAATACCGCGACAGCATCGGCCGGCAGGCAACGCAGTTGACCAAGCTGGTCAACGACCTGATGGATGTCTCACGCGTCTCGCGCGGCAAGGTCGAACTGGAACGTGCGGTGGTGGGCGTGGGGTCGCTGGTGTTCGAGGCCGTTGAGATGACCAGCGCCTTCGTCGAGGCAAAGAAGCACCGCCTGCTGCTGCCGCCCCTTGACGACGTGGCCTGGGTCGATGTCGACCTGGGGCGCATGAAGCAGGTCATCAGCAACCTGGTGCACAACGCCGCGCGCTACACACCGGATGGCGGTTTGATCGAGATCGGCATCGCTGTGGCCGATGCGCAGGTGCACCTCAGCGTGAAGGACAACGGCATCGGCATCGAAGCACAGATGTTGCCCAAGATTTTCGATCTGTTCACGCAGGCCTCCAACAGCCTGACGCGCGAGGATGTCGGCCTGGGCATCGGCCTGACCATCGTTCAGCGCATGGCCGCCGACCACGGCGGCTCGGTCAGCGTGCACAGCGCGGGCCTGGGCTGCGGCAGTGAATTCATCCTGAGCTTGCCGACCGTGGCGCCGCCCACCGCAGCATTGGCAGTATCGGCAGTCGCGAGCGGTTCAGCGCCGGCGCCGCAGAGCGCCGCGGCGCAGCGTCGTCTGCTGCTGGTCAACGACAACCCCGACGCACTGCAGGCAATGACCGAGCTGTGCGAGATGAACGGCTACGCCTGCACCGTGGCCGTGGATGGGCCGCAAGGCGTGGCCGCTGCCCTGGCCCAGCGTCCCGAGGTGGTGATCATCGACATCGGCCTGCCGGGGCTGGACGGCTTCGGCGTGGCGGCAGCGCTGCGTCAGCAGCTCGGCGCCCAGGTCACGCTGATTGCCTTGAGCGGCTACTCGGATGCCCCCATGCGATTGCGTGCCGAGCAAGCCGGTTTCGACGATTTCCTGGTCAAACCGGTGAATGTGCCGGCCTTGCTGGCACAGCTGCAATCGAAGTCGGCGGCGCGCGTTTCGCCGTGAACACCCTGCCGCAGGTCGTCGACACCCCGGCCATCACCGCAGGTTCGCGAGCAGCCGCTCCAGGGCGTTGAAGTCGATGGGCTTCACGAAGTGATGGTCAAACGCAGCTTCCTTGGACCGTCGCTTGTCGTCGTCCTGGCCCCAGCCGGTCGTGGCAATCATCACCACGCTCTTGCCCCACGCTTCTTGCCGGATGCGTCGACAGGCCTCGTAGCCGTTCAGGTTGGGCATGCCAATGTCCATCACGATGACGTCCGGACGAAAGGCCGCGGCGAGCGCCACCGCTTCTTGACCGTCGTGGGCATGCTTGACCGTGTTGCCCACCATCTCCAGGAACTCGACCAGGATCTCTGCGACCGCCTGGTTGTCGTCAGCGACCAGAATTTTCAGCTGTGACGAGAGCGGCGCGGCGTCGCCTTCGGGGGCTGTCTCGATCTCACCGCTCATCGGCGCTCGGGGTAAACGCACGATGAACGCGCTGCCTGCGCCCTCGCCCGCGCTTCTCGCCTCGACAGAACCCCCATGGAGCTCGACCAAGCGTTTGACCAGCGTCAAACCAATGCCCAGGCCATCCTGGGAACGCTCGAGCGACTGGTCGACCCGGGTGAACATGTCGAAGATCTTCGTCGCCATGCCGGCCGGAATGCCGATGCCCTCGTCCCGCACGGTGACGACGAATTCGGCGTCGAATTCCTCCGCGGTCAACCAGATCTTCGAGCCTTGTGGGCTGAACTTCGAAGCGTTGTTGAGCAGATTGGAGAACACCTGCACGAGGCGCGTCAGGTCGCCATCCAGCTCCATTCGCTGAGAGGGCAGGTGCGCGACCAGCTCATGGCTGCCTGCCGCCATCACGGGCCGGCTCGTCTCGATGGCCTGCTCGAGCGCCGATGCCAGCGCCACAGGCTCTTTGCGCAGCTGCAACTGGTTTCGGCTGACACGGCTCACGTCGAGCAAGTCGTCCACCAGCCGGATCATCTGCTGGACCTGTTGGTCCATCACCCTGGCTGTCTTCTCCACCGACTGGGGCTCGTAGCCCGCACGTTGCATCAGCTGCAGCCCATTGCGGATCGGTGCCAGCGGGTTGCGCAGCTCGTGCGCCAAGGTGGCAAGGAACTCGTCCTTTCGCCGGTCTGCCTCGGACAGCTCGGCCGCAAACCTGCGCAGATCTTCTTCCGCTCGGTGACGCGTCGTGATGTCGGCGACGGTGCCGTCGAAGCTCGTGACGCGCGGCACCCCGTCCACGGGCTCGATGTTGACGCGCCCCTTGGCAAAGACCCAGTGCACCGTGCCGTCCGGGTGAACCACCCGGTACTCGATTGCATAGGGCGCCGGGTCGTCGACGCGGGTGGCTGCGGCGATCGCTTGCGTGACCCGGGCACGGTCATCCGGATGCACAGCGGCGACGGCCCCCGCGTAGTCCACGACCACGGGCGACCCCGTGAAGATGACCCCGAAGCGTTCGTCAGCCGTGAGCGACCGCGCGCTCAGGTCGATGTTCCAGGCACCGAGCTCGGCGGCCTCCAGGGCCAGGCGGCGCCGCTCTTCGCTGGCCCGGAGTGCGGCTTCCTGTTCCTTTGCGTCCGTGACGTCGCGAAAGTAAATCGAGATGCCGTTGGCCAGCGGAAAGACACGCACTTCGTACCAGCGGCTGTGGTCGCGATAGAAAGCGTGAACCGACTCGGCCTGCTTGCTGGATGCCACGCGGCGATACGCATGCTCAAACACAGTACCGACCAGTCCCGGGTAAACCTCCCACACCACGGCTCCCAACAAGGCCCCGGGCTCGCAAGCCAGAATCCGCTCGGCCTCGGGGTTGACGTAAACGAAGCGCCAATCCTCGTCGAGTGCGCAAAAGCCGTCCGTGATGCTTTCGAGAATGGTTTGGCTGCGCCGTTCGCTCGCCCTCAATTTCTCTTGGGCCTGGAGGCGTTCGGTGACGTCGATGTGCACCCCGACCCATTCCACGATGTCACCGTCCCGCATGACCGGCACCGCGCGGATCGAGAAGTGCCGCCACTCACCGTCGTGACGGCGCACCCGGTGCTCCATCTCGAACGGTCGCTTGGCGGCGACCGCTTGATTCCAGGCGTCGATGGTCGGCTGCGCGTCGTCAGGGTGGACGGCGGACGCCCAGCCGTAGTCTTGATAGGCGTCTTCAGACTGGCCGGTCAGCTCGGCCCACCCAGGCTGCACACCTTTCATCCGACCCGCCGCGTCATTGGTCCACATCACACCCACCGCGGCCACGGCGGC
>JANMAP010000297.1:0-1804 GCA_031359905.1 Burkholderiales bacterium
AGCAGCGCCTGCGGCATTGCTTCGCCTGTTGCGTGGTGGCGGGCGTGGCGCTCCAGGATCAGCGGCTCCAGCGCCCAGTTCTCGAACAGCTGCGACGGCAGCTCCACGAAATCACGCAGCACGCGCGTGCCGGCCAGCCGCTCGTACTTTACCTGTGACAGCAGTCCGTGCAGGCCATGGCCGAATTCGTGGAACAGCGTGCGGACGTCATCGAAGCTCAGCAGCGTGGGGCTGGCCTTGGCGAAGTTGTTGTTGTTGATCACGATCGGCAGCGTGCCGCCGTCGAAGCCGGACTGGCTGCGAAAATGCTCATCCAGGCGCCGCTGCGCTTGGAGGGGCGGGCGAAGTTGTCGCCCAGGAAGATGCCGGCCAGCTTGTCGGCGCGGTCGCGCACTTCCCACAGCCGTACGTCCGGGTGATAGAGGTCGAGGCTGCGCTGCTCGACGAACTTCAGGCCGAACAGGCGGCCAGCGCAATCGAACATCGCCGCGATCATGTTGTCCAGAGCGAAGTACGGCTTGAGCTCGGCGTCGTCGAGGTCGAACTTCTCCTGGCGCACCTTCTCGGCCAGGTAACGCCAGTCCCAGGCCGCGATCGGCGTCGGCTCGCCCAGCTGCTTTGCCATCTGCGTGAGCAGCACCCGGTCTTCGCCGGCTTTCTGCTTGGCCGGCTCCCACGCCTTCTTCAGCAAATCGAGCACGGCGGCCGTGCCGCTGGCCATCCGGTCCGCCAGCGCGTAATCGGCGTAGCTGGCGTGGCCGTGCAGGGCGGCCTGCTCCTGGCGCAGCTCGATGATGCGGGCCGCAATCGCGCGGTTGTCGTGCTCGCCGGCATGGGCGCCGCGCTGCACCCGCGCCCGCCAGACTTTCTCGCGCAGGTCGCGGCGGGCCGACATGGTGAGGAATGGCTCGGCCAGCGATGGCGACAGCGTGATCGCATGCGCGCCGGCAGCCAGCCCACGCTGCTGCGCCGCGCCAAGGGCGGCCGAACGCACCGGGTCCGGTAGGCCCGCCAGGTCAGCCTCGCCCTGGAGTTCCAGCAGCCAGCCCGATTCGTCGGCCAGCAGGTTTTGCGAAAACCGCGTCGAGAGTTCCGCCAGCTGCTCCGTGATTTGCGAATAGCGGGCCCGCGCGACCGGCGGCAACCGGGCGCCGGCCAGTGCGAAGTCCAGGTGGATGCGCTCCAGCAGGCGCAGGCTTTCATGGTCCAGGCCAAGCGTGCCGCGCCGCTCATGCAACAGGTCGATCCGCGCGAACAAGGCCTGGTTCATGGCGATCGCGTTCTCATGCGCTGCCAGCGGACCCGCCAGCTCGCGCTGGACGGCTTGCAATTGCGGACTGGTTTCGCTGCTGGTGAGGTTGCCAAACAGCAGCTCGATGCGCATGAACAGGCGGCCGCTTCGGTCCAGCGCCGCCACCGTATTCTCGAAACTCGGCGGCTCCGGATTGGTAGCGATGGCGTCGATCTCGGCCAGGTGCGCCTTCATTGCGACGTCGAGCGCAGGCGCGAAGTGCTCGGCACGGACCTGGCGGAACGGCGGCAGGCCGTAGGGCGCACTCCAGTCGTGCAGCAGCGGGTTGGCGGATACCGGCGAACTGGGTTCGGGATTCTTCATGGCGTCATGTTCACAGGCGAAGAGCCGGCACCAACTCGAGGATGGCATCGGCAAAGATCCGCGGAGCTTCCTGGGGCATGTTGTGACCGACGCCCGGAATCAGCCGGTGCGAGCGGCTTCCGCTGAAGCGATGGGCAAAGGCGGCGGCCGGGGCCGGCGGCCGGACGTTGTCGTCGGCGCCGTCGAAGG
>JANMAP010000418.1:0-14288 GCA_031359905.1 Burkholderiales bacterium
GGTTTCGATCAGCTCGGGCGCCAGGCCCTTGGACTGCAGGGTTTGCTTCAATCGGTGGACGCCCAAGCGGGCGGCCTTGCTGGTGACGACGGCGTCGGCGCAGCGGGCATCGCTGAGCAGGCCATGGCCGGCCAGATCGTCGAGCGTGTTGGCGATCAGCTGGCGCGCGCTGGAGGCAGTGCCTTGGGCATCGTCGGCAGCGTCAAAGCCACCGGCGACGCCACCCGCAACGCGGTCCGGATGGGCATCGGCGTGGGGAACCGCTTCGCAGGGTCCACGCCGCCCGTCGCTGGCGCCTTGCGTGGCCTGCGCGGCCGGAGTTGCCTGCGTGGCTTGCGTGGCTTGCGCGGCTTGCGCGACCTCCACGGCCTGCGCGCGGGCAAACGGCATCAGCTTGCGTTCGAGTTCGGCGCGTGAATGCTCGCGCTGCGCCAGATAGCGCAGTGCCCGCCCCTTCAGAGAGAGCTTGCCGAAAGCCATCCAGGTTGCCCAGGCCGACTGCCGCGCGCCACCAAGGATCGTGCGCGGCGGCGGGAATTACTCGGCGGTGGTCTCGCCGTTGAGCAGCGGGATACCCATCGAATCGCGCACCTTGTTCTCGATCTCGCGGGCGATCTCGGGGTTCTCGCGCAGGAACTCGCGCGCGTTGTCCTTGCCCTGGCCGATCTTCTCGCCGTTGTAGGCGTACCAGGCGCCGCTCTTTTCGAGCACCCGGGCGGTGACGCCCATGTCGATGATTTCACCCTCGCGGCTGATGCCTTCGCCGTAGAGGATGTCGAACTCGGCGGTCTTGAACGGCGGGGCGACCTTGTTCTTGACGACCTTGACCTTGGTTTCGCTGCCGATGACTTCTTCGGCCTTCTTGATGTTGCCGGTGCGGCGGATGTCCAGTCGCACGCTGGCGTAGAACTTCAGCGCGTTGCCGCCGGTGGTGGTCTCGGGGTTGCCGAACATCACGCCGATCTTCATGCGGATCTGGTTGATGAAGATGACCATGGTGTTGGTCTTCTTGATGGTGGCGGTGAGCTTGCGCAGCGCCTGGCTCATCAAACGCGCCTGCAGGCCGGGCAGGCTGTCGCCCATCTCGCCTTCGAGTTCGGCCTTGGGCGTGAGCGCGGCCACCGAGTCGATGACGATCAGATCGATGCTGCCGCTGCGCACCAGGGCGTCGACGATCTCGAGCGCCTGTTCGCCGGTATCGGGCTGGGAGATCAGCAGTTCCTGCAGATTGACGCCAAGCTTCTGCGCATACTGGATGTCGAGCGCGTGTTCGGCGTCGATGAAGGCGCAGGTGCCGGCCTGCTTCTGCATTTCGGCGATGACCTGCAGTGTCAGCGTGGTCTTGCCCGACGATTCCGGGCCGTAGATTTCGACCACCCGGCCGCGTGGCAGCCCGCCGACGCCCAGCGCGATGTCCAGGCCCAGCGACCCTGTCGAGACCACCTGGATGTCCTCGATCACCTCGCCTTCACCCAGGCGCATGATCGAGCCCTTGCCGAACTGCTTTTCGATCTGCGCCAGCGCCGCTTGCAGGGCCTTGGCCTTTTCGGTGTTGAGTGCTTTGACGGGTGCGTCCACGGGGTTCTCCTGGCAGGGTCGGGTTGATGCAGATTATGTCAGAGGCTGGATATCTGTACAGCTCTTTTGGGGGTGCGCAGCCGGTTTGTGGCGGGCCCCCCGGCGGGGGTGCGGTGACGACCCCCGGCGCACGCCGCTACCAGCCCGCTGCCTAGAATCCGCCGCCGGAATTGCAATACAAGGATGCCGCCACGCAGTGGCATCCGCGCTGGAGACAAGGCATGCGAATCCTCATCGCCGAAGACGACCAGGTGCTGGCCGACGGACTGCTGCGTTCACTGCGCGCGTCGGGTTATGCGGTCGACCAGGTGGGCAGCGGCAGCGAAGCGGATGCCGCGTTGGCGGCCCAGGAATTCGATCTCGTCATTCTCGATCTGGGCCTGCCCAAAGTGCATGGCTTCGAAGTGCTGCGCAAGCTGCGCGCGCGCGGCAGCAGCGTGCCGGTGCTGATCCTCACCGCAGCCGACAGCGTCGAGCAGCGTGTCAAGGGCCTGGACCTGGGTGCCGACGACTACATGGCCAAACCCTTCTCGCTGCAGGAACTCGAAGCGCGCGTGCGCGCGCTGACGCGGCGCGGCCTGGGCACGGCGTCGAACCTGCTCAAGCACGGCCCGCTGACCTTCGATGCCACCGGCCGCGTGGCCTACCTCAACGACCAGATGGTCGAGCTGTCGGCGCGCGAGCTGAGCCTGCTCGAGGTGCTGCTGCAGCGGTCCGGCCGCCTGGTCAGCAAGGACCAGCTGGTCGAACGCCTGTGCGAGTGGGGCGAAGAGGTCAGCAACAATGCGATCGAGGTCTACATCCATCGCCTGCGCAAGAAGATCGAACAGGGCCCGGTGCGCATCGCCACCGTGCGCGGCCTCGGCTATTGCCTGGAAAAGATCGCGGCGGTCTAACGGCGGCCGCCAGGGTCACCAGCGTCTGCAGTCCCATCCAGGCGGGGGCGGCTGATGCGCCTAGCGTCCGAGCCGCGTTCGTTGTTCGGCGAGATCCTCGACTGGATGCTCGCGCCGCTGTTGCTGCTGTGGCCGATGAGCCTGGCCATCACCTGGCTGGTGGCGCAGACGATTGCCAACCGCCCCTACGACCGCGACCTGGCGGAACGCGCCCAGGCGCTGGCCCGCGAGACCGTCGCGCGGGCCGCGCCGGCCCGCCGCGCGGCCGGCGCATCGCGATCCGACTTCGAGCGCGCCGCGCGCGCGCTGATGCCCAGCGATGACGACGACCTGATCTTCTTTCAGGTCCTCGGCCCGCGCGGCGAGTTGCTGGCCGGCGACAGCCGGCTGAGCGGCCCGGGCGACGACATCGTCCCCAGCGGCACGGTGCGCTTGCGCGACGACAGCGTCGGCGAAGAGCGGGTGCGGGTGGCGTATGTGTGGCTGATCGCGCCATCCACCGACAACGCGGACGTTCCCGCCGGCGAAGGCCTGGTGCAGGTGGCCGAAACCCTCGGCAAACGTTCGCGCCTGGCCACCGAGATCGTCAAGGGCGTGATCCTGCCGCAGTTCATCATCCTGCCGGTGGCGGTGGTCCTGGTCTGGTTCGCGCTGTCGCGCGGCATCCGCCCGCTGGCCGACCTGCAGCAGCACATCCGCCGCCGCGAAAGCACCGACCTGAGCCCGATTGCCGAGGGCAACGTGCCCGAAGAGGTGGTGCCGCTGGTGCGCGCGATCAATGACCTGCTGCAGCGTCTGGACCGCTCGATTGCCAGCCAGCGTCACTTCCTGGCCGATGCCGCACACCAGCTGAAGACGCCGCTGGCCGGGCTGCGCACGCAGGCCGAGCTGGCGGCGCGCGAGATCGACAGCGGCCGCGGCGAGCCGGAAGCGATGAAGCATTCGCTGCGCCAGATCGCGGTGTCCAGCCAGCGCGCTGCGCACATGGTCGACCAGCTGCTGTCGATGGCCCGCGCCGAGGACACCGGCACGCAGATCCGGCGTCAGCCGATCGATCTGGCGGCGGTGACGCGCGAGGTGGTGCACGACTTCGTGCCGCGCGCGCTGGAACGCCGCATCGACCTGGGTTACGAGGGCCCGCTGCCGGCACCGGCCGCGTCCGCGCCGGATCATTCGCACGCTGCCGATCAGCCGGCCACGGCGTTCGCCTCCACCACTGGACGCCCCGACGGGAGCAATCACCAGCAAACCACCGCGCGCACCACCAGTCACACCACCAGTCACACCACCGGGGACACCCCCGCACGCCCCACCGGGCCCGCGACGTCGAGCCTGCTCGGCGACCCCGTGCTGGTCGGTGAACTGGTGCGCAACCTGATCGACAACGCCTTGCAGTACACGCCGCCCGGTGGCACGGTCACCGCGCGTGTGCTGCCCGATCCCTTCGGTCACGTGGTGGTGCTGCAGGTCGAGGACACCGGCCCGGGCATCGCGCCCGGCGAGCGGGAGTTGGTTTTCCAGCCGTTCTACCGCGCGTTGGGCACGCAGGTCGACGGCAGCGGGCTCGGGCTGGCCATCGTCCAGGAAGTGGCACAGCGCCATGGCGCGCAGATCAACGTCGACGACGCCCGGCCGCGCAGGCGTACAGCGGGCGCCGGCGACGGGCCGGGGGCGCGCTTCACGGTCCGCTTCCCCTTGTCGCAGCCGCCGTTCACGCCGCAGGGCACGGTATAGGGTCAGGGGTTTCCGGGCGGCGGCGCTCAAACCGGTCGTGCATCACGACTGCATCAGCCGGCGGCTGCGCGCCACCGACATCAGGATGCCCAGGCCCAGGCCCAGCGACACCATCGCCGTCCCGCCATAGCTGACGAAGGGCAGCGGCACGCCGACCACTGGCAGGATGCCGCTGACCATGCCCATGTTGACGAAGGCGTAGCTGAAGAAGCTCATCGTCACCGCGCCAGCCAGCAGTCGGGTGAAGACGGTCGGCGCCTCGGCGGCGATCATCAGGCCGCGGAAGATGAGCCAAGTGAATCCGACCACCAGCAGCAGCACGCCAGCCAGGCCGAACTCCTCGCTGAAGGCGGCGAAGATGAAATCGGTGGTCCGCTCGGGAATGAATTCGAGGTGCGTCTGCGTGCCCTGCATGAAGCCCCGGCCGGCAAGCCCGCCGGAGCCGATCGCGATCATGCCCTGGATGATGTGGAAGCCCTTGCCCAGCGGGTCGGTGGTGGGGTCGAGCAGGGTGCAGACGCGGTGTTGCTGGTATTCGCGCAGCACCGGCCAGCGCACGCCGGGTTCACAGATGTCGCCGCCGAATGTCACCAGAGCGCCGGCGGCCAGCAGCAGCACCGCCAGCGCCGGCACGACCAGTTTCCACGACAGCCCGGCGAAGAAGATCACGTACAGGCCGCCGAACAGGATCAGCAGCGCGGTGCCGAGATCGGGCTGCTTGGCGACCAGGATCACCGGCACCAGCATCAGCAGTGCGGCAATGACGAAGTCGAGAACCCGCACCTGGCCTTCGCGCTTCTGGAACCACCAGGCCAGCATCAGCGGCACGGCGATCTTCAGCACCTCGCTGGGCTGGATCACCAACGGTCCGTTGCCCAGCCAGCGCGTGGCCCCTTTGCGCGTGATGCCGAACAGCGCGGTGGCCACCAGCAGCGCCACGCCCACCGTGTACAGCGGCACCGCCAGGTGCAGCAGCTTCTGCGGCGGCACCTGGGCGACCACGAACAGCACCGCCAGCGCGATCAGCATGTTGCGGCCATGGTCGACGAAGCGCGTGCCGTGGTCGTAGCCGGCCGAGTACATGGCCAGCAGGCCGATCGCCGCCAGGTAAGCCACGGCCAGCAGCAACGGGCCGTCGAAGCCGCCGAAGACGCGCGACAGGCGCTGCCACAGCGGGGGGCGCTCGAAGACCGCGCTCATGGTCGCCGAACGGGCGTCGCCGTGCTGGTCATGCCTGCGGCGCCGGCGGCGGCCAGCCGCTCGGGTGCAGCGGCTGCGATCGTCGCTGCGGTCGTTGGCGCCGTCGTTGGCAGATTCGTTGGCACGTTCGTTGGTGAATTCGTTGGTGAATTCGTTATCGAATTCGTCGCTGCGTTCTTCGGCGCGCTCTTCGGCGCGTTCGCGGCCGCGGTCGTCGGCGCGCCGCTGCCGGTGGCGGCTGCTGCGTCGTGCGTCTGCCCGGGCAGCGGCACGTCGGCAGCGCGCCGCGGCTTGCCGATCGGCGCCTTGGCCTTGCCTTCGCGCAGCGCGGCCATGTCGTCCTCGCTCGGGTACTGGCCAAGCAGCAGGTAGTCGAAGACGCGGCGGGCGATCGGCGCGGCTGCTTCCGATCCCCAGCCGGCGTTTTCAACGATCACCGCCAGCGCCACGGTCGGCGCATCGATCGGCGCGGCGGCGACATACAGCGAGTGGTCGCGCCGGTGCTCGTCGATCTTGGCGGCGTTGTACTTTTCGTTGGCCCGCGCGCCGACGGCCTGCGCCGTGCCGGTCTTGCCGCCGCTGGCGTAGCCGGCGCCGGCAAAGGCCGCGCGCGATGTGCCTTCGACAGGCACCCCGGCCAGCGCATTGCGGATCACCTCGACATGCTCGGGCTTGAATGGCAGCGGCTGCAGCGCGTCGCTGGCCACACGCTGGCGCTGGCCGGTGATCACGTCCTCGATCTCGCGCACCAGCCGCGGCTTGAAGCGCTGGCCGCCGGAGACCAGGGTCGACATCGCGGTGGCCATCTGCAGCATCGTGAAGTTGTTGTAGCCCTGGCCGATGCCCAGCGAGATGGTCTCGCCGGCGTACCACTTCTGCTGCTCGGGCTTCTTGAACTTCCTGCGCTTCCACTCGGTGGACGGCAGGTCGCCGGTGACCTCGCCGTCGAGGTCGATGCCGGTGTGGTGACCGAATCCCATCGGCCACAACTGCTCGTGCATCAGGTCCACGCCCATTTCGTTGGCCAGGCTGTAGAAGTAGACGTTGCTCGAACTGACGATCGCCGCGCGCATGTCCTTGGGGCCCGCGCGGTCGGCTTCCGGGCTGCCGAAGGTGCGGCCGCCGAAGCTGAAGGTCAGGTTGTCCATGATCACCGTGCTGGCCGCGCGCTTGCCGCTGTTCAGCGCGGCCATGGCCATGAAGGGCTTGAAGGTCGACCCCGGTGGATAGGTGCCCCGCAGGGCCCGGTTCAACAGCGGCTTGTCGATGCTCTCGTTCAGTTCGCGCCAGCTGTCCGCGTCGATGCCGTCGACGAACAGGTTCGGGTCGAAGGCCGGCTTGCTGACGAAGGCCAGGACCTCGCCGCTGCGTGGGTCGATGGCCACCAGCGCGCCGCGACGGTCGCCGAACATCTCCTCGACCATCGCCTGCAGCTTGATGTCGATGGACAGCACCAGCTTGTCGCCCGGAGTCGGCGGGTGGCTGCTCAGGCGCCGAACGGCGCGGCCGCCGGCGCTGGTCTCGACTTCCTCGAAGCCGGCGCTGCCGTGCAGCACGCGTTCGTATTTCTGCTCCAGGCCCAGTTTGCCGATGTATTCGGTGCCCTTGTAGTTGCCCTGTGCCGCGTCGTCCCAGTTCTCCATCTCCTTCTTCTCGGTCTGGTTGATGCGGCCGATGTAGCCCAGCAGGTGGCTGCCGGTGTCGCCCAGCGGGTAGTGGCGAAACAGCCGCGCCTTGACGTCGACACCCGGGAAGCGGAAGCGCTGGACCATGAAGCGCGCCACCTCCTCATCGCTGAGCTTGGTGCGGATGGGCAGCGATTCGAAACCCTTGCCTTCTTCGTACTGGCGCTTGAAGCGGCGGCGGTCGCGCGGGGCGATGTCGACGACATCGGCCAGCGCGTCGATCAGCGGATCGAGCGCGGCGCTGCCGCCAGGCACCCGCGACGGCGAAATCTCCAACGTGTAAGCCGAGTAGTTGTTGGCCAACACCACGCCGTTGCGGTCGACGATCAGCCCGCGGTTGGGCACGATCGGCACCACCGCGATGCGGTTGGCGTCGGCCTGGGTGGCCAGCTCCTCGTGGCGGAAGACCTGCAAGTGCACCAGCCGCGCAGCCAGCAGTGCGAAGGCCAGCAGAACAAAGACCGCCGCCGCCAGCAACCGCCGGCGAAAGCGCGACAGTTCCTGTGCCAGGTTCTTGATTTCGGTCATGCGGATGCCGCCAGAGCCAGTCGAAGCGCGACGAGTGAACGCCGTGGTTCCGGCTCCGCCGGTCCACCAGCGTTGCCCCCCGGGGCCGTGGAACGGACCCTTCGGGCCCGTGGGGGAAGCGGCGCAGCCGCTACGGGGGTGGGCGTCATAACGGTCGATTCTGGTCTCGATCGGGCGCTCGGCGCTGCGGGGCCAGCAGCAGCAGGCTGGCCAGCGGCCACAGTGCGGCTTCGGACAACGGCGCCAGCAGCATGTTCCAGCCGGGGAACATGCCGCCCGTCAGCATCCGCACGGCCAGCGACACCAGGTGCACGGCGGCGAACACCGGCAACACCTGCAGCGCCTGCGCGGCGACACCGAACCACAGCAGCCGGCGGTGGATGGTGATGGCCAGAAAGCTGAGCAGCGTGTAGGCCAAGGCATGCTGGCCCAGCAGCGCACCCTGGTGCACGTCGATCAACAGGCCGAAGGCGAAGGCCAGGCCGACACCGACGCGGCGCGGCTGGTGCACGTTCCAGAAGACCAGCGCCAGCGCCAGCAGGTCGGGCATCGCCGGCACGCGACCCAGCGGCAGCAGATGAACGGCGAAGGCTGCGGCCAGCGTCAGCGCGATGAAGAAGGGGTTGACCGGCAGCAGCAGCTGGTCGGCGCCCCGCGGCATGATCATTCCGCGCCCACCAGGTTCAGCATGATCATGCCGTGGCCACCAGGTTCAGCATGCCGCGGCCACCGCCACGTTGGGCATGCTCAAGGTGCCGCTGCCGACGCTGCCGGCACCCGCTTCGGCGTCTTCAACTGCCGCGCGCCTTTGGTCACCTCGGGCGCGGGCAGCGGGCGCGGCGGGAGTTGCACGCTCAGCGGCTCGAGGACCAGGACATGGTGCACGCCGTCGGCCGATGCCATCGGCAGCAGCTGGATGCGCGCAAAGCCCGATTCAGCCCGCCGCTCGACGCTGGCCACCCGGGCCACCGGCAGGCCCGGGGGATAGATGCCGTCGAGTCCGCTGGTTTGCAGCAGGTCGCCGACCTGCACATCGGCGTTGCCGGACATGAAGCGCAGCTCCATCGCCCCCGTGCCGCCGCTGCCGAAGGCCGCGCTGCGCTGCTGGGTGCGGGTGTTGAGCACGGGAATCGCGGCGTCCTTGTCGCTGAGCAGGGTGACCTCGGCACTCAGCGCGTAGACCTGCGTGACCTGGCCGAGCACGCCGGCCTCGTTGATCACCGGCGAGCCCAGGCGCACGTCCTGCGCCGATCCGCGGTCGATGACGACCTTGCGCGAAAACAGGTCGGCGGCTTCGTACATCACCTCAGCAGCCTGGGCCCTCGCGGCGATTGCCGGGCGCAACGCCAGCAGGGCGCGCAGGCGGGCATTTTCCTCGGCCAGGGCCGCGGCGCGGGCGACGGTTTCGGCCTGCAGTACCAGCGCCTGGCGGGCCTGGCGCTCGTTGCCCAGCGCGACCTGCAGGCCGTCGAGATAGTCGCGCCCGCCGCGCAGCAGGTCGACCGGCACCGCCATCGCACGCTGCGCCGGCAGCAAGACCACGGCCAGCACGGCGCGCAGCGGATCGACCAGACTGAGCCGGGCGTCGGCAACCATCAGGAACAGCGCGAGCGCCGAAAAGAAGACCAGCTTGCTCAGGGCCGACGGGCCCTGACGGAAGAAGGGCGGCGGCGTGCGGTCGAGGGTTGCCAACGGCACCGCGACGCTCCCGCTGCCGCCTGCCGCGGCTTATTCCGAGGTGAAGATGGAGCCCAGCCGCTCCATGCGTTCCAGCGCCATCCCGCAGCCGCGGACGACGCAGGTCAGCGGGTCTTCGGCGACCAGCACCGGCAGGCCGGTTTCTTCGGCGAGCAGGCGGTCCAGGTCGCGCAGCAGCGCACCGCCGCCGGTCAACATCATCCCGCGCTCGGCGATGTCGGCGCCGAGTTCCGGTGGCGTCTGCTCCAGCGCGTTCTTGACCGCGCTGACCATTTGATTTAACGGGTCGGTCAGGGCTTCGAGGATTTCATTGGAACTGATGGTGAAGCTGCGCGGCACGCCTTCGCTGAGGTTGCGGCCCTTGACTTCCATCTCCTTGACTTCGCTGCCCGGAAAGGCGCTGCCGATGTTCTTCTTGATCGCCTCGGCGGTCGGCTCGCCGATCAACATGCCGTAGTTGCGGCGGATGTAATTGATGATCGACTCGTCGAACTTGTCGCCGCCAACCCGGATGCTGCCCTTGTAGACCATGCCGCCCAGGCTGATGACGCCGACCTCGGTGGTGCCGCCGCCGATGTCGACGACCATCGAGCCCGAGGCTTCCGACACCGGCAGCCCGGCGCCGATCGCCGCGGCCATCGGTTCTTCGATCAGGTAGACGTCGCGCGCCCCGGCGTTCAGCGCCGATTCGCGGATCGCCCGCCGCTCGACCTGCGTCGAGCCGCAGGGCACGCAGATGATGATGCGCGGGCTGGGCCGCATCACCGAGCGCGGGTGGACCATGCGGATGAACTGCTTGAGCATCTGCTCAGTCACCGTGAAGTCGGCGATCACGCCGTCCTTCATCGGCCGAATGGCTTCGATGTTGCCCGGCACCTTGCCGAGCATCGCCTTGGCCTCGCGGCCGACGGCCTGGATGGTCTTCTTGCCGTTCGGCCCGCCTTCGTGGCGGATGGCCACCACCGAAGGTTCGTCGAGCACCACGCCCTTGCCGCGGACGTAGATCAGCGTGTTGGCGGTGCCGAGGTCGATGGCAAGGTCGGTCGAAACATAGCGACGCAGGGATGCGAACATGAGGTGTTGGGGGCGGTCGGGTGCGCGCGGGGTGAGCGGTCAGCGGCAGGGCAATCGACGGCCGGGTAGAGCGAACACGGGCCGGGGCTTGGGCGGTGACTGAAGTGCGCGGCGCTCAAGGCCCGCGGGGCGCGTGGTTCGGGGTGGACTTTCGGGGCATTCGTCGTTGGGTTCGACGCTGAAATCGCGCCAGATTCATCGTGACAGCCCTGGCAAGGCAAGCTCGCACGATACATCCCGCGCAGCCCCTCTCTCGAGGCCTTGCAAGTAACCGGAGATAATAACGTATCAACCTCGCGCCACGAGGGCCGGCGCTGCTTTTTCAGGCAGTTGCAGGCCGCGCTGGCGACCCCGTCCAACCCCTTGACCGACACCGATGGCCCTGACCTCGCAGGACGTGAGCCGCATCGCCCATCTGGCGCGGCTGGAACTGTCGCCCGATGAGCAGTCGACGATGCTCGACCAGCTCAACGGCTTCTTCGGCATCGTCGAGCAGATGAGCGCCGTCGACACCAGCGGCGTCGAGCCGCTGTACACGCCGCTGTCGGCGATCCAGGCCGTGCACCTGCGGCTGCGTGACGACGTGGTCACCGAGCCCGACCGGCGAGAGGTCAACCAGGCCAGTGCCCCGGCGGTCGAGGATGGCTTGTTCCTCGTGCCCAAGGTCATCGAATGAGCGCCCGCTCGGCCGCTCCGAAGGGCGCTCGCACCGCAGCGCGCAGCGCGAAGGGACTCCAGTGAACGGCGATCTGCTGCACCTGGGAGTGGCCGGCCTGTCGCGGGCGCTGCAGGCGCGGCGTCTGTCGAGCGTCGAGCTGACGCAAGCGCTGCTTGCCGCGCAGGACCGCCATGCTGACCTGGGGGCGTTCCTGGCCCGCGACGCCGATGCTGCACTGGCATCGGCGCGCGCCGCCGATGCCGCGCTGGCACGCGGCAACGCGGGCCCGCTGACCGGTGTGCCGGTGGCTCACAAGGACATCTTCGTCACCGACCATGCGGCCAGCGGCCTGGTGTCGACCGCCGGCTCGAAGATGCTGGCCGGCTACAAGAGCCCGTTCGACGCCACGGTGGAGGCGCGGCTCGGGAATGGCGAACCCGGGCCGGGGCCCGGGGGGGGCGAGCCCGGGCGGCGCCGCCCGGGGGCGGGCATGGTCACGCTGGGCAAGCTGAACTGCGACGAATTCGCGATGGGCTCGGCCAACGAGAACTCGGCCTTCGGGGTGGTGCGCAATCCCTGGGACCACAGCCGCGTTCCCGGCGGCTCGTCGGGCGGCTCGGCCGCGGCGGTGGCCGCGGGGCTGGTGCCGGCGGCCACCGGCACCGACACCGGCGGCTCGATCCGTCAGCCGGCCAGCTTCTGCGGCGTCACCGGCATCAAGCCGACCTATGGCGTGTGCTCGCGCTACGGCATGGTGGCCTTCGCCAGCAGCCTCGACCAGGCCGGCCCGCTGGCCCGTTCGGCCGAGGACTGCGCGCTGCTGCTGTCGGCGATGAGCGGCTTCGACGAGCGCGACGCAACCAGCGCGCAGCGCCCGCCGCAGGACTTCCACGCCCAGATGCTGGCCCCGCGCGACGGCGCCACTGCGGCCCGGCCGTTGCACGGTCTGCGCATCGGCCTGCCCAGGGAGTTCTTCCCGGCCGGTCTGTCGGCCGGTGTCGACCGCGCGGTGCGCGCCGCGCTGGCCGAAGCCGAGTCGCTCGGCGCCACGCTCGTCGACGTCAGCCTGCCGCGCACCGAACTGTCGATCCCGGTCTACTACATCATCGCCCCGGCCGAGGCCAGTTCCAACCTCGGCCGCTTCGACGGCGTCAAGTTCGGCCACCGCGCGGCGCAGTACCGCGACCTGCTGGACATGTACAAGAAGACTCGGAGCCAAGGCTTCGGCCCCGAGGTCAAGCGGCGCATCATGATCGGCACGTACGTGCTGAGTCACGGCTACTACGACGCCTACTACGTGCAGGCGCAGAAGCTGCGCCGCATGATCGCCGACGACTTCCAGGCCTGCTTCAAGCACTGCGACGTGATCGCCGGCCCGGTGGCGCCCAGCGTGGCCTGGAAGCTCGGTGCGCAGGATGACCCCGTCAAGGCCTACCTGGCCGACATCTTCACGCTGCCCGGCAGCCTGGCCGGCCTGCCCGGCATGAGCCTGCCGGCGGGTTTCGCGCAGACGGAGGGTTCGGGCGGCATGCCGGTGGGCCTGCAACTGATCGGCAATTACTTCGATGAAGGCCGGCTGCTGCACACCGCGCACGCGCTGCAGCAAGCCACCGATTTCCACACCCGCCGCCCGGCGGGTTACTGAGCACCCCCAGGACATGTCAGCGCCATTCCGTCCCCCAGGGGTCAACCCAGATGGCCAGGCCATCTTCGATTGAGAACATGGGAGCACCTGCCCTGATCCGCGGTTACGAGGTCGTCATCGGCCTGGAAACGCACGCCCAGCTGTCGACCGCCAGCAAGATCTTCAGCGGCGCGTCGACGACCTTTGGTGCCGCGCCCAACCGCCAGGCCTGCGCCGTCGACCTGGCCCTGCCCGGCACCCTGCCGGTGATGAACCGCGGCGCGGTCGAACGCGCCATCCGCTTCGGCCTGGCGGTGCACGCCAAGGTCGCCGGGCTGTCGATCTTCGCGCGCAAGAACTATTTCTATCCCGATCTGCCCAAGGGCTACCAGATCAGCCAGTACGAAACGCCGGTGGTGCAGGGCGGGCGCATCGACTTCGTCTTGAACGGCGCGCCGCGCAGCGTGCGCCTGACGCGCGCCCACCTCGAGGAGGACGCCGGCAAGAGCCTGCACGAAGATTTCGCAGGGCAGACCGGCATCGACCTCAACCGCGCCGGCACGCCGCTGCTGGAGATCGTCTCCGAGCCCGACATGCGCAGCAGCGCCGAAGCCGTCGAGTACGCCAAGGCCCTGCACGCGCTGGTCGTCTGGCTGGGCATCTGCGACGGCAACATGCAGGAAGGCAGCTTCCGCTGCGACGCCAACGTCTCGGTGCGCAAGCCGGGCATGCCGTACGGCACGCGGCGCGAGGTCAAGAACCTGAACAGCTTTCGATTCCTGCAGCAGGCCATCGACTTCGAAGTCCAGTGGCAGATCGACCGCCTGGAAGACGGTCTGGCGATCGAACAGGCGACGGTGCTGTTCAACCCCGACAGCGGCGAGACGCGGGCCATGCGCAGCAAGGAAGACGCGCACGACTACCGCTACTTTCCCGACCCCGACCTGCCGCCGCTGGTCATCGAGCCAGCGTGGATCGAACGCGTCAAGGCCGGCATGCCCGAGCTGCCCGCGGCGATGGCCCAGCGCTTCCAGCGTGACGATGGACTGCCGGCCGACGACGCGGCGGTGATGACGCAGAGCCTGCCACTGGCGCGTTATTACGAAGCCGTGCGCGAGGCCAGTGGCCAAGCCAAACTGGCTGCCAACTGGCTGCAAGGAGAAGTCTCCAAGCGGCTGAACGCCGAGGGCCGCGACATCGCGACGGTGGCGCTGGCGCCGGCCACGCTGGCCGCGCTGATCCAGCGCGTGGCCGACGGCACGCTGTCGCACAACGGCGCGCGCCAG
Source organism: Burkholderiales bacterium (assembly GCA_031359905.1). Taxonomy (GTDB): domain Bacteria; phylum Pseudomonadota; class Gammaproteobacteria; order Burkholderiales; family Burkholderiaceae_C; genus Rubrivivax. The sequence goes on from JANMAP010000418.1 coordinate 13,962, forward strand.
GTTTTCGACGCTCTGTGGGCCGGCGTGACCATCGATGTCGATGCTGTCATCGAGGCCCAGGGCCTGAAGCAGATGAGCGACAGCGGTGCGCTGCTGGCCATCGTCGACGCGGTCATCGCCGCCAATGAAAAGTCGGTGGCGGAATTCCGCGCCGGCAAAGACAGGGCCTTCAACGCCCTTGTCGGCCAGGTCATGAAGGCCAGTCAGGGCAAGGCGAACCCGGCGCAGGCGGGCGAGCTGTTGCGCCAGCGGCTGGGCGCGGCGTGACCTTGGCCTGAGCTTCGCCTGAAGCGTGGCCGCAGCCGCTGCAACTCAGGGCTTCGAAGC
>JANMAP010000162.1:0-15809 GCA_031359905.1 Burkholderiales bacterium
GTCGAATTCGGCGACCACCTCGCGCGGCTTCAGCCGCTTGCCGTCGGCGCTCAGCCGTTCGACCCAGCGCGCCAGCAGGTGCAGCAGGGCCATGTCCTGGTCGATGATGCTGAGCATGCCCGGGCGCAGCACCTTGACCGCCACTTCGCGGCCGCTTTTCAGAATCGCGAAGTGGACCTGGGCGATCGACGCGCTGGCCACCGGCTCGGCCTCGAACTGCGAGAACACTTCCTCGATGCGCCGGCCGAAGGCCTTCTCGACCAGCACGCGGCTCTGCGCCGCAGGGAACGGCGGCACGCGATCCTGCAGTTTGGCGAGTTCGTCGGCAACGTCGAGCGGGATCAGGTCGCGGCGCGTCGACAGCACCTGGCCGAACTTGACGAAGATCGGACCCAGCCGTTCCAGACCCAGACGCAGGCGTTCGCCGCGCGGCGCATCCAGCCGTCGGCCGACCGTGACGATGCGCACCAGCGCCCGCACCCAGCGCTGCGGAAAGGCCGACAGGGCCACCTCGTCCAGGCCGAAGCGCAGGACGGTGACGACAATGAAGATCAGCCGGCCCGGCGACCTCATCGGTCCGGGCGCCAGCGCTCGCGCAAGGCCTCGGCGCCAGCCCACGCCGAACGCAGGGCACGGGACAGCGCAGCGCCGAACTGCAGCATCGGCTGGGCCACGGTCGGGCCGAACAGGCGTTCGACATCCGCGGCGACATCCCAGCGCAGGTTCTGCACCAGCCAGTTGACATCGCCGGCCAGCTGCGCGTCGCCTTCGATCTGCACGCTCGGCGCAGAACCGCCGAGCACGCGGGCGACCAGCGCGGCCGGATTCGATGCGTCGAGCAGCAAACGCAGGTCGGCCTGGGCCAGCGGGCCCGGGCCGCACCATTCCAGCAAGCCGGCCGGCGTGATGCGCCAGGCCAGCGGCGGCGGCGCAGGGAGCAGCGACGGCCAGCCGGCGAGCTGCAGTTCGAGGCTGCGCCCGGCATGCGGCCGCAGCCGCTCGGTGGCCACGGCTTCGCTGCCGAGAACGTGGTTGAGCAACAGCGTCAGGCGTTCGGCCAGACCGGGCCCGACGGCAGCAAGCATGGATTCCAGCATCGTGCGATTGTAGGCAGCGGCCCGCAGCAGACCGCGTCGAACGGGCTTGCGGCGGGCCGCCGTGGCATACGATCCAAGGCTGTTCCCGTGTTGCCAGGCCTGCGGGGCCGGCCCACCCGCTGCATGCCCAACGTCCTGCTCACCGGCGCCACCGGCTACATCGCGTCGCACACCTGGCTGGAACTGCTGGCCGCCGGCTTCGACGTGGTCGGCGTCGACGATTTCTCCAACAGCTCTCCGGTGGTGCTGCAGCGGCTGGCCGAACTGGCCGGTCGGGACATCGACTTCGAGCGCCTGGACGTCGGTGACAGCGCGGCGATGGACGCCCTGTTCCAGCGCCGACGGATCGACGCCACGGTCCACTTCGCGGCCTTCAAGGCCGTCGGCGAATCGACGCAACAGCCGCTGGCCTACTACCGCAACAACCTCGGCGGGCTGCTGACCACCTGCGCCACGATGCAGCGCCATGGCGTCCAGCGCTTCGTCTTCAGCTCCAGCGCGACGGTCTATGGCGACCCCGAACAGCTGCCGCTGCGCGAAGACGCGCGCCTGGCGGCACTCAACCCGTATGGCCGGACCAAGCTGATGGGTGAACAGATCCTGCGCGACCTGGGCGCATCCGATGCGGCCTGGCAGACCGCCACGCTGCGTTACTTCAACCCGGTCGGCGCGCACGCCAGCGGGCGCATCGGCGAAGACCCGCGCGGCACGCCGAACAACCTGATGCCGTACGTCGCGCAGGTCGCCGTCGGCCGGCGCCCGCATCTGCTGGTCTATGGCGACGACTACGCCACGCCCGACGGCACCGGCGTGCGCGACTACATCCATGTCGTCGATCTGGCGCAGGGCCATGTCGCGGCGCTGCGCCGGCTGTTCGACCAGCCCGGCTCGTTGACCGTCAACCTGGGCACCGGGCACGGCCACAGCGTGCTCGACGTGGTCCGCGCCTATGCGGCAGCCAGTGGCCGCGATGTGCCGTACCAGGTCGTCGCGCGCCGGCCCGGGGACACGGCGGCCTGCTATGCCGATCCGACGCTGGCCGCGCAGCTGCTGGGCTGGCGCGCCGAACTCGACCTGGCACGCATGTGCGCCGACAGCTGGCGCTGGCAGTCCCTCAACCCCCAAGGATTCGAAGCATGAAGAGCGTTGTGCAACCCGTCGTGATGGCCGGTGGTTCGGGCACCCGGCTGTGGCCGCTGTCGCGCGCCGGCTTCCCCAAGCAGTTCCTGGTGCTTTCGGGCAGCACGAGCCTGTTCCAGCAGTCGGTGGCGCGGCTGCAGGGCCTGGCCGGGACGGTGCGGCCGCCGCTGATCGTCGGCAACGAGGAGCACCGCTTCCTGGTGCTCGACCAGCTGCGCGAGGTCGGCCGGGAGCCGGCGGCCGTGCTGCTCGAGCCCGAAGGACGCAACACCGCGCCGGCGATGATGCTGGCCGCTCTGCAGGCCCTGGACGGCGGCGCGGATCCGATCCTGGTCGTCACCGCCGCCGACCAGACGGTCACCGACGAGCCGGCATTCACCGCCGCGCTGCAGCGCGCCGTGGCCCAGGCCGAAGACGGCGCGATCGTCATTCTCGGCATCACCCCGGACCGGCCCGAGACCGGCTACGGATACATCCGCGCCGAAGGCCGGGCCCCCGAGCAGCGCGTGGCGCAGTTCGTCGAGAAGCCGGACCTGGCCACCGCCGAGCGCTATCTCGCCGACGGCAGCTACTACTGGAACGCCAGCATCTTCGTGCTCAAGGCCTCGGCGTGGGTGGCCGCGCTGGAGCGCTTCCGCCCCGACATCGCCAGTGCTTGCCGCACGGCCTGGGCGGCTCGCACGACCGACCACAACACCGACGCCACGTTCGTGCGCCCGGGCAAGGTCGAGTTCGCCGCCGTGCCGGCCGAGTCGATCGACTACGCGGTGATGGAGAAGTGCCCGGGCGTGCTCGACATCCGCATGCAGGAGCTGGACGCTGGCTGGAACGATCTGGGCGCCTGGGAAGCCGTGTGGCAGGTGGCGCCGAAGGATGCCGACGGCAATGCCAGCGTGGGCGACGCCATCGTCAAGGACAGCCACAACACGCTGGTGCACGCCACCAGCCGGCTGGTCAGCGCGGTCGGCCTGGACGACGTGGTGGTGGTCGAAACACCCGACGCGGTGCTCGTCGCGCGCCGCGACAAGAGCCAGGACGTGAAGAAGATCGTCGCCCAGCTGGGCGCCGAGCAACGCGGTGAGCAGGCCCTGCACCGCAAGGTGCACCGTCCCTGGGGCTGGTACGACAGCATCGACCACGGCCCGCGCCACCAGGTCAAGCGCATCCTGGTCAAGCCGGGCGCGTCCTTGAGCCTGCAGATGCACCATCACCGCGCCGAGCACTGGATCGTGGTCAGCGGCACGGCCGAGGTGACGAACGGCGAGAAGGTGATCCTGCTCACCGAGAATCAGAGCACCTACATCCCGCTGGGCCAGACGCATCGGCTGGCCAACCCGGGCAAGGTGCCGCTGGAAATCATCGAGGTGCAGTCGGGCAGTTATCTCGGCGAGGACGACATCGTGCGCTTCGAAGACACCTACGGCAGGGCATGAGGCCACCCCCGGAGCGCCGGCGGCGCCGCCCCCTCGCGGGGGCAACGCTGGCGGCCCGGCGAAGCCGGTTCCGCGGCGTTTGCTCGATCGGGTTCCATCCCGCGACGCAGACCATCCCTGTGACGATTCTCGCGAAGGAACCGCAAGCATGACGAACCCCATCAAGGCCCATCAACCATGACGATCCTCGTCACCGGCGGCGCCGGCTTCATCGGCAGCAACTTCGTGCTCGACTGGCTCGCGCAATCGGACGAGACGGTCGTCAACGTCGACGCGCTGACCTACGCCGGCAACCTGCAGAACCTGGCCTCGCTGCAGGGCGATGCGCGGCACGTTTTCGTGCGTGGCGACATCCTCGATCGGGCGATGCTCGATGCGCTGCTGCTGCAGCACCAGCCGCGGGCGGTGATTCACCTGGCTGCCGAAAGCCACGTCGACCGCAGCATCCACGGACCCGGGGCCTTCATCAAAACGAACGTGGAAGGCACGTTCACGCTGCTCGAAGCCGTGCGCATGCACTGGATGGCGCTGGAGGGCGACGCCAAGCAGCACTTCCGCTTTCACCACGTCTCGACCGACGAGGTGTATGGCAGCCTGGCGCCCGACGCGCCGGCCTTCACCGAGACGCATCCTTTCGAACCGAACAGCCCGTATTCGGCCAGCAAGGCGGCCAGCGACCATCTGGTGCGCGCCTGGCACCACACCTACGGCCTGCCGGTGGTGACGACCAACTGCAGCAACAACTACGGGCCGTTCCACTTCCCCGAAAAGCTGATCCCGCTGATGATCGTCAACGCGCTGGCCGGCAAGCCGCTGCCGATCTACGGCGACGGCCTGCAGGTGCGCGACTGGTTGTACGTCGGCGACCACTGCAGCGCGATCCGCGCCGTGCTGGCCGGCGGCCGTGTCGGCGAGACTTACAACGTCGGCGGCTGGAACGAACAACCCAACCGCGACATCGTGCACACCGTCTGCGCCCTGCTCGACGAACTGCGGCCCAGCGCCGCGGGCCCGTACACGCGGCTGATCACGCATGTGAAGGACCGGCCCGGCCACGACCGCCGCTACGCCATCGACGCGCGCAAGATCGAGCGCGAACTGGGCTGGCGCCCGGCCGAGACCTTCGAGACCGGGATCCGCAAGACGGTCGCCTGGTACCTGGCAAACGCCGAGTGGGTGGCCAACGTGCAAAGCGGCGGCTACCGCGACTGGCTGGCCACCAACTACAGCGCGAGATGAAGATCCTTTTGATGGGTTGCAACGGCCAGGTCGGCTGGGAACTGCAGCGCGCGCTGGCCCCACTGGGCGCCGTCACGGCGCTGGATTTCGACACGCCGGGCGTCATCGAAGGGCGTCCCGGTGTGCCGGCGAAGGCCGACTTCTCGCAGCCCGAATCGTTGGCCGCGCTGGTGCGTGCGCTGCGCCCCGACGTGATCGTCAATTCGGCGGCCCACACCGCCGTCGACAAGGCCGAGAGCGAGCCCGATCTGGCGCGGGCGATCAACGCCACCGCGCCGGGCCTGCTGGCCCGGGAAGCCGCAACGCTGGGCGCGCTGCTGGTCCACTACAGCACGGACTATGTCTTCGACGGCAGCGGCGACCAGCCGCGGCGCGAAGAAGCGCCGACCGGGCCGCTGAGCGTCTACGGCCGCACCAAGCTCGAAGGCGAAGAACTGATCCGCGGAAGCGGCTGCAGCCACCTGATCCTGCGCACCAGCTGGGTCTACGCGGCGCGCGGCGGCAACTTCGCCAAGACCATGCTGCGCCTGGCTGCCGAACGCGAGCAGCTGAACGTGATCGCCGACCAGATCGGCGCGCCCACCGGTGCCGACCTGCTCGCCGACGTGACAGCGCACGCGGTGGTCCGGGTGCGCGCCGAACCGGCCCTCTCGGGCACCTACCACTGCGCCGCCGCCGGCGAGACCAGCTGGCATGGCTATGCGCAACTGGTCATCGAACACGCGCGCGCCGCCGGCCAGGCGATCAAAGTGCCCGCCGGCGCCGTGCTGGCCATTCCGACCAGCGCCTACCCCACGCCGGCGCAGCGGCCGCTGAACTCGCGCCTGGACACAGGCAAGCTGCGGGCCGCCTTCGGCTTGACGCTGCCGCCCTGGCAGCAGGGCGTGCGGCGCATGCTGAACGAAGTACTGGGCCGCTGACAACAACACCGAGGAGAACGCGACGATGAGACGCAAGGGCATCATCCTGGCCGGGGGCTCGGGCACCCGGCTGCATCCGGCGACGCTGGCGATGAGCAAGCAGCTGCTGCCGGTCTACGACAAGCCGATGGTCTACTACCCGCTGTCGACGCTGATGCTGGCCGGCATGCGCGAGGTGCTGCTGATCAGCACGCCGCAGGACACGCCGCGCTTCGAAGCCCTGCTCGGCGACGGCAGCCGTTGGGGCATGCAGATCCGCTACTGCGTGCAGCCCAGTCCCGACGGCCTGGCCCAGGCCTTCATCCTCGGCCGCGATTTCGTCGCCGGCGAACCCAGCGCGCTGGTGCTCGGCGACAACATCTTCTACGGCCACGACTTCCAAAGTCTGGTGCGGCGCGCCGACACTCGGCAGCAGGGCGCATCGGTCTTCGCCTACCACGTCCAGGACCCGGAACGCTACGGCGTGGTCGAGTTCGACGGCCAGCAACGCGCGCTGAGCATCGAGGAAAAGCCGCGCCGGCCACGCAGCAACTACGCCGTCACAGGCCTGTACTTCTACGACCAGCAGGTCTGCGAGATCGCCGGGTCGATCAAGCCCAGCGCGCGCGGCGAACTCGAGATCACCGAGGTCAACGCGCAGTACCTGCGCCTGGGCCAACTCGAAGTCGAGATCATGGGCCGCGGCTATGCCTGGCTGGACACCGGCACGCACGACAGCCTGCTCGAAGCCGGGCAGTTCATCGCCACGCTGGAAAAGCGCCAGGGCCTGAAGGTTGCCTGCCCGGAGGAGATCGCCTACCGCAGCGGCTGGATCGACGCCGCGCAGCTCGAGGCGCTGGCCGCCCCGCTGCTGAAGAACGGCTATGGCCAGTACCTGATGCAGGTGCTGCGCGAGAAGGTGTACTGATGAAATTCACGGCCACCGCCTTGCCGGGCGTCGTGACGATCGAGCCGGCGCAGTTCGGCGACGACCGCGGCTGGTTCATGGAAAGCTTCAACCAGCAGCGCTTCGAAGCCGGACTGCGCGAGCTGGGCCTGCCCGTCCCGCGCCCGTTCGTGCAGGACAACCACTCGTGCAGCCAGGCCGGCGTCCTGCGCGGCCTGCACTACCAACTGCCGCCGCACCCGCAAGGCAAGCTGGTGCGTGTGACGCGCGGCGTCGCCTTCGACGTGGCGGTCGACATCCGGCAGGGTTCGCCGACATTCGGACGCTGGGTGGGTGTCGAGTTGAGTGCCGCCAACCGCCGCCAGCTGTGGATCCCCGAAGGCTTTGCGCATGGCTTCGTGGCGCTGGAGGACGGCACCGAATTCCTCTACAAGACCACCGACTTCTACGCCCGTGAATGCGAACGCAGCCTGCGCTGGAACGACCCGGCCATCGCCATCGCCTGGCCGCTGCCGGCGGGTCTGGCCGAGCCGTTGCTGGCGCCGAAGGACGCCGCCGCACCGTTGCTGGCGGCCGGCGAGCTCTTCCCACCCTGAAACGAAAAAACCGCAGCCAAGGCTGCGGTTTTGCTTGCCGGCCCTGGATCAGGGCCGGTCGCGCCGGCCGGTCAGGCTGCGCGAATGTTCGATGCCTGCGGGCCCTTCTGGCCTTGCTTGACTTCGAACTGCACCTTCTGGTTTTCAGCCAGGCTGCGGAAGCCGCCGGTGCTCTGGATTTCGCTGAAGTGGGCGAAGAGGTCCTTGCCACCACCATCGGGGGTGATGAAGCCGAAGCCCTTGCCATCGTCGAACCACTTCACGGTACCGGTTTGCGTCGTCATGAGAATTCCTTTCACGGTTGCTGCGCAGCACATGCTGTCGCAGTGCAGATGCGGGCCAAGAAAATCACCGATCAAGGAATCTGCCGAGAACCGACCCGGGTGGGTGGCACGCTGCGAGACGCCGTCAACAATCAAATGTCTTGCTCAAATCTACCGTCGCAGTGTAACCGCAAAGCGCAGCGGCCCCCGGACGGATCTTTCAGGCAGCGCGTCCGCGTCCGATGCCGTGGTATTCGACGCCCAGCGAGCGCAACAGCGCCGGGTCGTAGATGTTGCGGCCGTCGAAGACCAGCGGGTGCTTGAGCGTCGCCTTCAGGTGGTCGAAGTCCGGGTTGCGGAATTCCTTCCACTCGGTGATCACGACCAGCGCATCGGCACCCTGCAGCGCCTGGGCTTGGCTGGCAGCAAAGCGCAGCCGCGGCGTGCCTTCGAGCACGCGCGCCGCTTCGTCCATGGCCACCGGGTCGTAGGCGTTGAGCGTCGCGCCGCGCCGGGCGAGCTCAGCGACGATGACGCGGCTCGGTGCTTCGCGCATGTCGTCGGTGTTGGGCTTGAAGGCCAGGCCCCACAGCGCGAAAGTCCGGCCCGTCAGATCGGCGCCGAAGCGGCGCACGATCTTGTCGACCAGCACATGCTTCTGGCGTTCGTTGGCGTCTTCCACCGCCTGCAGCACGCCCAACGCCAGGCCGTTCTGCCGGCCGATGTGGATCAGCGCCTTGACGTCCTTCGGGAAGCAGCTGCCGCCGTAGCCCGTGCCGGGGTAGAGGAAGTGGGTGCCGATGCGCGGGTCGCTGCCGATGCCTTTGCGCACTTGCTCGATGTCGGCGCCGACCTGCTCGGCCAGCAGCGCCAGCTCGTTCATGAAGCTGATGCGCGTGGCCAGCATGGCGTTGGCCGCGTACTTGGTGAATTCGGCGCTGCGCAGGTCCATCAGCTGCATGCGGTCGTGGTTGCGCATGAAGGGCGTGTACAGCGCACGCATCAGCAGCACCGCGCGTTCGTCGTCGGCGCCAACGATGATGCGGTCGGGGCGCATGCAGTCCTCGACCGCCGCGCCTTCCTTGAGGAATTCGGGGTTGGAAACGACGGCGAATTCCATCGCCGCCAGGCCACGCGCAGCGAGCGCTTCGGTCACCGCTTCGCGCACCCGGTCGGCGGTGCCCACCGGCACGGTGCTCTTGTCGACGATGACCTTGTAGTCGGTCATGTGGCGGCCGATGTTGGTCGCCGCAGCGACCACGTATTGCAGGTCGGCCGACCCGTCCTCGTCGGGCGGCGTGCCGACGCCGATGAACTGCAGCGTGCCATGGCCAACCGCGGCGGCGATGTCGGTGGTGAACTGCAAGCGTCCGGCGGCGACGTTGCGCTGCACGATCTCCTTCAGCCCCGGCTCGTGGATCGGCATGCCACCGTCGTTGAGCACTCGGATCTTGCGTTCGTCGACGTCCAGGCAGACCACGTGGTTGCCCATCTCCGACAGGCAGGCTCCGGTGACCAGGCCAACGTATCCGGTGCCGACGACAGTGACTTTCATGGGCTTTCCGAGCAGGGTTGCGATGCTCCCCGTTGCAGGGGCCTTGAGCGCGTGGATTCTCACCGCGTCGTCGGCCAGCGGTGTGACGGTGCAGTGATATCTTCCGCGCCAGCGCGCGCCCGTGCGCCTTGAATCGATCGCCATGACCAAAACCGCACTCATCACCGGTGTCACCGGCCAGGACGGCGCCTATCTGGCCGAGCTGTTGCTGAACAAGGGCTACGCGGTGCACGGCATCAAGCGCCGCTCGTCGCTGTTCAACACCGACCGCGTCGACCACCTGTACCAGGACCCGCATGTCGACCACCAGCGCTTCACGCTGCACTACGGTGATCTGACCGATAGCACCAACCTGATCCGCATCGTCCAGCAGGTGCAGCCCGACGAGATCTACAACCTCGGCGCGATGAGCCACGTGGCGGTCAGCTTCGAGCAGCCCGAGTACACCGCCGACGCCGATGGCATCGGCACGCTGCGCTTGCTGGAAGCCATCCGCATCCTCGGGCTGGAGAAGAAGACGCGCTTCTATCAGGCCAGCACGTCCGAGCTGTATGGCCTGGTGCAGGAAACGCCGCAGAAGGAGACCACCCCCTTCTACCCGCGCAGCCCGTATGCGGTGGCCAAGCTGTACGCCTACTGGATCACGGTCAACTACCGCGAGGCCTATGGCATGTACGCCTGCAACGGCATCCTCTTCAACCACGAGAGCCCGCTGCGCGGCGAGACCTTCGTGACGCGCAAGATCACGCGGGCCGTTGCGCGCATCGCGCTGGGTCTGCAGGACTGCCTGTTTCTCGGCAACCTCAGTGCCTTGCGCGACTGGGGACACGCTCGCGACTACGTGCAGATGCAGTGGCTGATGCTGCAGCAGGCGCAGGCTGAAGACTTCGTCATCGCCAGCGGCGTGCAGTACAGCGTGCGCCAGTTCGTCGAGCGTGCCGCCGCCGAACTCGGCATCAGCGTGACGTTCCAGGGCGACGGGGCGCAGGAGACCGGCGTGGTCAGCCGGGTCACCGGCAACCAGGCCCGCTGCAAGCCGGGCGATGTCATCGTGCGCGTCGACCCGCGGTACTTCCGGCCCACGGAGGTGGAGACGCTGCTGGGCGACCCGAGCAAGGCCAAGCGCAAGCTGGGCTGGGAGCCCACCACCACCTTCGAGCAGCTCGTGCGCGAGATGGTCGACAGCGACTACACCGCGGCTCGACGTGACAGTCTGGTCAAGCTGGCCGGCTTCCAGGCCTACGACCACCACGAGTGACCGCTTGCTGGACGCCGACACGCGCATCTACGTCGCCGGGCACCGCGGCTTGGTCGGCAGTGCGATCGTGCGACGCCTGCAGGCGGCCGGCCACACGGCGCTGCTGACGCGCACCCATGCCGAGCTCGACCTGACCGACGAGCGCGCGACGCGTGCCTTCTTCGACGCCGAGCGCCCGGAGATCGTCTTCCTGGCAGCGGCCAAGGTCGGCGGCATCGCGGCCAACCAGCGCTACCCGGCCGAGTTCATCCGCGACAACCTGGCCATTCAAGGCAACGTCATCCACGCTGCCTGGCGCAGCGGTGCGCGGCGCCTGCTGTTCCTCGGCTCGAGCTGCATCTACCCCAAGCACGCGCCGCAGCCGATGCGCGAACGCGACCTGCTGAGCGGCCCGCTCGAGCCGACCAACCGGCCTTACGCACTGGCCAAGATCGCCGGCATCGAGATGTGCTGGAGCTACAACCGGCAGTACGGCACACGCTTCCTGGCGGCCATGCCGACCAACCTGTACGGCCCGGGCGACAACTACCACCCGACCAACAGCCACGTGATTCCGGCGCTGCTGCGCAAGTTCCACGCGGCCAAGGTGGCCGGCGAGGCCAGCGTCACGGTGTGGGGCAGCGGCACGCCGCGCCGCGAATTCCTCTTCAGCGACGACATGGCCGATGCCTGCGTCTTCCTGGCCGGCCTGCCCGACGCGCGCTATGCGGCGCTGCTGGGCAGCGACGACACCGAGACCGGCCGCTTCGAGCCGCCGCTGGTCAACATCGGCGTCGGCGAAGACCTGACGATCGCCGAATTGGCCGCGCACATCGCGCGGGTGGTCGGCTTCGAAGGCCGCATCGATTACGACCCGAGCCAGCCTGACGGGACACCGCGCAAGCTGATGGACGTCGGCTTGCTCAGCGCCGCCGGCTGGCGCGCGCGGACAACGCTCGACGACGGCCTGCGCGCCGCTCACGCCGACTTTGTTGCGCACGCCGCGGATGGCGCGGACGCAGTTCGCGCCGGGCACGCTGCACCACCTGTCTGAGCCCGCGGCGCGCCGCCGGGTGCGGCGTCCCGTCGCTGCTGACCAGCGTTACTTGCCGCTGCCCTTGCCGGCCTCGCTGGCGCCCACCGCCGGCGCTGACGCTGGTGACACCGCGGATACCGCTGCCGATGACGCCGCCGGCGCAGCGTACGGCGCGAAATATTCGATCTTCGCCGCCGCGCGCAGCGCCTTGACGTCGTCCTCGACCAGCTTGCGCTTGCGCTCGTTGACGATGAACTGCTCGATCGCCGGGCGCGCCTGCTCTTCGCTGATCGGCTGGCTGCGCGAACCGGCCAGCACCACCACCTGCACGCCGTTCGGCGCCGGCACGAGCGCGGCCTGACCGTCCTTCATGCGGGCGAACGACTCCAAGCTGTTCAGCGGCAACTGCTCGGCCGCACGCACCGCCTGGTTGCCGGTGAAGCGATAGTCGCGCGACTTCAGGAACTCGACGAATTCGTTGATGTTCTTCGCCGTACCGAGCGCGTCGCGCAGTTCGGCCTGCTGCTCCGGCCGGGCCTCGACGGCGATCTCCTGGATGCTGTAGATGCGCCGCTCGCGGAACAAAGCCGGCTTGTCGTCGTAATACTTCTTGATCTCGTCGGCGGTCGGCTTGGCGGCGGCCTCGCCAACCCGTTCCGCGTAGGCCCGGGCGATCAGTTCGCGCCGCGCGATGTCGAGCTGCTGCTGGACACGCGGGTCGCGGTCGAGCTTGAGTTCCTCGGCCTTCTGCAGCGCCAGTTGCTGGTCGATCAGGCGTTCGAGCACCTGCTTGCCCGCGGCCTCGGTCTGCTCGGGCCGCAGGCCGCGCTGCTGCTGCAGCAGGAAGCTGATCTGCGAGGCCGCGATCTCGTCCTTGTTGACCTTCGCCGCCGGCGGGCCCGCGGCCGGGTTCTTTTTCTCGCCGCAACCGGCTGCCAGCATCACCAGGGCCAGCACCACGGCGGCGACAGCGGTGGGGCGGCGGCTCGCCAGGTGGTCGTCGTGGGTCGTACGGGACATGCGCATGGTCCTTGCCCGGATCGGGCAGCAGCGAAGGGCGCGGCAGTTTAACTGCCCGGATCGACTGCTGCCGGGCAGTGCCTGCCGTTCAGGACAACGACTGCACCTGCGCGAGCTGCCAGCCGCCGCCGGCGGTCTTCAGCTTGGCCAGCAGCCAGAGTTCGCGAAACGGCGCCGCGCCGGCGTCCAGTTCCTCGCGGATCAGGCCGGAGAATTCGACGCTGGCCACGAAGGCCTGGCTCATCTCCTCGACGCCCAGCAGCCGCGCGTCGAGCGACAGCACTTCGGTGTGGTTGGGCAGCGGGCCGCGCTCGGCCAGCTGGCAGCGCAGTTCCTCGAGAAGCGGTTCGGTGGCCAGCGCGCTCAGTGCACCGATGTCGGCCCGGTCCCAGGCGGCCTGCAACTGCACGAAGCTGAGCCGGGCGACACGCAGCAGGTCTTCGATTTCGGCCGCCTCAGGCGCCGGCGCCTGCCCGGCGCGGGCGGCCACCCTTCGGCGCAGGCGCGCCAGGGGGCTCAGCACTTGACCCCCACGTGCAGCGCGACGATGCCGGCGGCCAGGTTGTGCACGTCGACATGGCCAAAGCCCGCGTCCTTCATCATCGCCTTCAGCGTGGCCTGGTCGGGATGCATGCGGATGCTTTCAGCCAGGTAGCGGTAGCTGTCGGCATCGCCGGCGACCAGCTTGCCCAGCCAGGGCATGACCTTGAACGAATAGAAGTCGTAGGGCTTGCGCAGCAGCGGCGCGGGCTGCGAAAACTCCAGCACCAGCAAGCGGCCGCCTGGGCGCAGCACGCGCGCCATCTCGGCGAGCGCGACATCCTTGTGCGTCATGTTGCGCAGACCGAAGGCCACGCTGGCGAGATCGAAGGTGCCATCGGCAAAGGGCAGCCGCTCGGCGTCGCAGGCCGCGGTGGGCAGCACGCGGCCGGCGTCGAGCAGGCGGTCGCGGCCGGTGCGCAGCATGGCTTCGTTGATGTCGGTCAGCACCACCCGGCCGTGTTCGCCGACGCGTTCGGCGAAGGCGCGGGCCAGGTCGCCGGTTCCCCCGGCGATGTCGAGCACCCGATCGCCCGGCTGCACCGCAGCCACGGCCACGGCATACGCCTTCCAGGCACGGTGCAGGCCGCCCGACAGCACGTCGTTCATCAGGTCGTAGCGCGGTGCCACACTGTCGAAGACGCCGCGCACGCGCTCGGGCTTCTCGCTGTCGTCGATGGTCTGGTAGCCGAAGTGGGTTTGCGTCATGGGCTGGCCGTGGCGATCGTCAATGCGCAGAGCAGGCGCTGCCGCCGCCCTTGCCGGCCATCGGCGCATCGCGGTCGACGCCCGCTTCGGCCAGGCGCTGTTCGTAGCGCTGCCACAGCGCCGCCTGCTGCGACCCCAGCTCGTACAGGTAGGCCCAAGAAAAGATGCCGCTGTCGTGGCCATCGGAAAAGCGCGGCTGCACGGCGTAATTGCAGACCTGGGCCAGATCGTCGATGCCGACCCCGCGCTTGCCGGTCTGCAGCACTTCCTGCCCCGGGCCATGGCCCTGGACTTCGGCCGACGGTGAATACACGCGCAGCAATTCGAAGGGGATGCGGAAGGTCGCTCCGTCATCGAAGCCGACTTCCAGCACCTTGGAGCTCTGGTGCACGGTCAATGCCGTCGGGGCGGGTGAAGCGGACGAGAGACCGGCCATCGCGAATGCCTGTGCACCTGAAAACGAGGAAGAACGAACGCGAAGAAGTGTATCGCCGCACCCCGTGACGACCGCTGCAAGACCGCGTCGCCCTTGCTGGTGTTGGGGGCGTCGTCGGGTGCGTCGTTGGGGCCGTCGTTGGGGACGTCGACGCCGCAGGGCCCACCCCCTGCCCGCGCGCCGTCGAGCTAGACCAGCACGCGCTCAATACCGCCGGCGTTGGCACGCGCAACGTACTCGGGCAGCCATTGCTCGCCCAGCAGCACGCGCGCCATCTCGACGACGATGTAGTCGGCCTCGAGCAGCCCGTTTTGCAAGTCGTCCTCGTAGCGCTTGAGGCCCTGCAGGCAGCTCGGACAGCTGGTCAGGATCTTGACGTTGGCCTTGTCCTTCGAGGATGCCGCCGCACTCAGCCCGGGCTGCTGGGCCATCAGGCGGCGCAGCGCGGTCTCGTCGTGGCGCAGCTCTTCTTCCTTGCGAAAGCGCACCTGCGTGCTGATGTCCGGCCGGGTCACGCCCAGCGTGCCGCTTTCGCCGCAGCAGCGTTCGCTCTTCAGCACGTTGGGGCCGACCAGGGCCTTGACGGTCTTCATCGGCTCCTGCTGCTTCAGCGGGCTGTGGCACGGGTCGTGATAGAGGTAGCCGGCGGCATTGCCCGGCAAGGTGATGCCCTTTTCGAGCAGGAACTCGTGGATGTCGACGATGCGGCAGCCGGGGAAGATGTCTTCGAACTGGTAGCCCAGCAGCTGGTCGTAGCAGGTGCCGCAGCTCACCACCACGGTCTTGATGTCGAGGTAGTTCAGCGTGTTGGCGACGCGGTGGAACAGCACCCGGTTGTCGGTGATGATCTTTTCGGCCTTGTCCTGCTGGCCGCTGCCGCGCTGCGGATAGCCGCAGCACAGGTAGCCCGGCGGAAGCACCGTCTGCACGCCAGCCTGCCAGAGCATGGCCTGCGTCGCCAGTCCGACCTGGCTGAACAAGCGTTCGCTGCCGCAGCCCGGAAAATAGAACACCGCCTCGGTCTCGGCGGTCGTCGTCGCCGGGTCGCGGATGATCGGGACGTAGTCCTTGTCCTCGATGTCGAGCAGCGCACGGGCGGTGCGCTTGGGCAGCCCGCCGGGCATCTTCTTGTTGATGAAGTGAATGACCTGTTCCTTGATCGGCGCTGCGCCCAGCGTCGCCGGCGGCGACGCGGTCTGCTTCCTGGCCGCGGGCTTGAGCAGGCTGTGCACGAACCGCTGGGCCTTGAAGCCGACGTCGACCATCGCCGTGCGCATCAGCTTGATGGTCTGCGGGTTGGTGGCATTCAGGAACGTCATCGCCAGCGCGTTGCCCGGGCGGAAGCTCTTCTTGCCCATGCTGCGCAGCAGGTTGCGCATGTTCATCGTCACGTCGCCGAAGTCGATCTTCACCGGGCACGGGCTCTCGCACTTGTGGCACACCGTGCAGTGGTCGGCGACGTCCTCGAAGTCGGCCCAGTGCTGCACGCTGATGCCGCGGCGCGTCTGCTCCTCGTACAGGAAGGCTTCGATCAGCAGCGAGGTCGCCAGGATCTTGTTGCGCGGGCTGTACAGCAGGTTGGCGCGCGGCACGTGCGTCGCGCAGACCGGCTTGCACTTGCCGCAGCGCAGGCAGTCCTTGATGCTGTCGGCGATGGCGCCGATCTCGCTGCGCTGCATGATCAGCGACTCGTGGCCCATCAG
>JANMAP010000088.1:0-3510 GCA_031359905.1 Burkholderiales bacterium
CGCCGCGGTGGCGCTGGCCGCCAGCGTGCTGAGCGGCGGCAGCGCCCAGTGCATAAGCTGGGCCAGAGCGGCCAGACGCCCGGTAATCGCCGCCGGCGGCTGGGTGGCCGCCAGGTCGAAGCGCAGGCCCTGGCCGATCAGCTGCTTCAGCCAGGTCGTCAGTTCAGGCGCGAACGCCGCCAGCAGGGCCAGGCCGGTGCCGAGCACGGCCAGGTGGCCGAGGTCGCGCGAACGTGCAACCTGGCCGTCCTCGCGCGCCTTGTCGATGCGGCGTTGCGAGGCGGGGAGTTGGCGGTCTTGGGCGGTGTCGGCCATGGCGTGTTCGGCTCATCGGGGAGCCATGCCATGGTGACCGCCGCAGGCGGCGACTTGAGCCGGATAAGCAGGGGAAAGGCCGCGGTCTTCGCGGCCTGGAACGCCTGGCTCTAGAAGCCGAGCGAGGCCAGCAGGTCGTCGACCTCGCCCTGGTTGGTCACGACATCGGTGCGGCCTTCGGGGTTGACGACAGGGCCGTTGAGCTGGCTTGAGTCGGCCTTCTCGAAGTGGTCCGGCGGGACCACCGAGACCAGCAGCTTGACCAGGCTGTCTTCCAGCTCGTTGGCCAGCTTGACGACCTTGGCCACCACCTGGCCGGTCAGGTCGTGGAAGTCCTGCGCCAGCATGATGTCGGTCAGGTGGCCGTCGATGCGCGCGGTGCGCTGCTCGACGTCCTGCACGAAGTTCAGCACGGCACCCGAGGCCACGGCCTTGACCGGGTTGGCGACGATGGCCGCGGCCATCTGGCGCGTGGCTTCGCTGATCGCGGCGTGGTCGGCCTTGGCCTGGTCGACCGAGTTCAGCACCTTGTTGGCGGCTTCGGCGGTCTTGCTGGCGATGTAGGTCAGGCGGCTGCGCGCGTCGGGCAGGCCGTCGGTGGCGACCTGCAGCTTGGGCATCACGCCGAGCTGCTCCATCGTGTCGTGCAGCAGCCGCGTGATCGTGCCGATCTGCTGGAAGACCTCGGGCGAGACCGCCGGAACGGGGGGGTGTACGGCCTGGCCGGCGGCAGGCGACAGCGTGGCGGCGTGATCCATCTTCATCGGGTGTCTCCCTGGACTTCAGGCGGTGGCGGCGAGCTTTTGCAGGATCTTCTGCAGCTTCTCTTCCAGCGTGGCCTTGGTGAAGGGCTTGACGATGTAACCCGCGGCGCCGCTTTGCGCGGCCAGCACGATGTCTTCCTTGCGCGCTTCGGCAGTCACCATCAGCACCGGCAGGTGCTTCAGGCTGTCGTCGGCCTTGATGGCCTTGAGCAGGTCGAAGCCGTTCATGTTCGGCATGTTGATGTCGGAGACCACGAAGTCGTACTTCGCGGCCTTCAGCATGCCCAGGGCGACGGCGCCGTCCTCGGCCTCGTCGGCGTTCAGGCAGCCCATTTCCTTGAGCAGGCCGCGCACGATGCGGCGCATGGTGGAGAAGTCGTCGACGATGAGGAATTTGAGGTCGGTGGGCGTGGTCATGGGGGAACCTCGTGCAGAGAGTGCAGGCTGGCCTGTCGATCGGTGGCCTGTTTGTTGTTGGCTGGCCGATCGGTGGCCTGTTTATCGGTGGCCGGGCGCGGGACTTGAGCGGGACGCGGCCGTCGGCAGCGGCGTCACCACCCGGCCCAGCGGCGGGTCGGCGGCGGGCGTCCCGGCGACGATCGGCGGCTCGTTGTATTCGAGTGCGCCGCGGAACACGCGTTCCTCGGCCTCGCGGTTCATCACGATGATGCTGATGCGCCGGTTGCTCGGTGCGCCCGGGTCCTTGCGGTCGTAGGGCGTGCTGGCAGCCAGGCCCTGCACGCGCAGCACGCGGTCGTCGGGCAGGCCGCCGGCAACCAGTTCGCGGCGCGAGGCGTTGGCGCGGTCGGCGCTGAGTTCCCAGTTGCTGTAGCCGCGGTCACCGGCGCCAAAGGGCAAGGCGTCGGTGTGGCCTTCCAGGGTCAGGCGGTTGGGCACCTCGGTCAGCACCGAGCCGACCTCGCGCAGCAGTTCGCGCATGTAGGGCTGGACGTCGGCACTGCCCGACGCGAACATCGGCCGGCCAGCGTCGTCGATGATCTGGATGCGCAGGCCTTCGGGGGTGATGTCGAGCTTGATCTGCGAGCTCATCGACGCCAGCCGGGCGTTCGACGCCAGCTTTTTCTCGACCTTCTGCTTGAGCTGTTCGAGCCGCGCGACCTCGGCGCGCATCTGCTCGGCCTTCAGCACTTTCAGGTTGACGCTGGCGCGCTCGGCGGCGATCTCGCCGCGCTTGACCTGGCCGGTGGTGCGCGTCAGATCCTCGCCGCCGCCCTTGACGACGTGCGACGAGTCGCCGGCGCCCGAACCGTTGGACAGCATCGCCAGCTTCAGCGGCGACGCGAAGTAGTCGGCGATGCCCTTCTTGTCGCCTTCGGTGGTGCTGCCCAGCAGCCACATCAGCAGGAAGAAGGCCATCATCGCCGTCACGAAGTCGGCATAGGCGATCTTCCACGCGCCGCCATGCGCGGCATGCCCGCCCTTCTTGACGCGCTTGATGATGATCGGCTGGAGTTTTTTTGCATCCCCCGCCATGTCAGGCCCCCCCCGAAGCGCCTGCGGCGCCTCCCCCCGAGGGGGCGCCGCCAGCGGCCCGGCAGAGCCGGTTCCGCGGCGGCTGCTTGAGGCCGGCCGGGCTTCGCCGGCCGGTCATTTCTTGCCTTTCACGTGGCCTTCGAGCTCGGTGAAGCTTGGGCGGTCGCCCGAATAGAGAACCTTGCGGCCGAACTCGATGGCGACCTGGGGCGCATAGCCTTGCATGCTGGCCAGCAGCGTGGTCTTGATGCACTGCAGTTCCTTGCCGGCGTCTTCGACCTTCTGCTCGAGCAGGCCGCCCAGCGGTTCGACGAAGCCGTAGGCCAGCAGGATGCCGAGGAAGGTGCCGACCAGCGCCGAGCCGATCATGCCGCCGAGCACCGCCGGCGGCTGGCCGACCGAGCCCATCGTGTTGACCACGCCGAGCACTGCCGCAACGATGCCGAACGCCGGCAGGCCGCCGGCCAGGCGCGCGATGGCGGCCACCGCGGCGTGCTCTTCGGCGTGGTGGGTCTCGATCTCACTGTCCATCAGCGATTCGATCTCGTGGGCGTTGAGGTTGCCCGAGACCATCATGCGCAGGTAGTCGGTGATGAATTCGGTGACGTGGTGGTCGTTGCCGACCGTGGTGTATTTCTGGAACAGCGGGCTGGCGTGCGGGTCCTCGACGTCCTTCTCGATCGACATCAGGCCTTCCTTGCGCGCCTTCTGCAGGATGTCGTAGAGCAGCGCCAGCAGCTCCATGTAACGCGCCTTGCTGAACTAGCTGCCCTTGAAGCAGCGCACCACGCCGGCCACCGACGCCTTGACGACCTTCATCTGGTTGTTGGCCAGGAAGGCACCGGCGGCGGCGCCGAAGATGGTGATCAGCTCGAACGGCAGGGCATGCAGGATCACGCCGATGTTCCCGCCGTGCACGATGTACACGCCGAAGATG
>JANMAP010000469.1:0-6644 GCA_031359905.1 Burkholderiales bacterium
ACCCAGTACAGGACTTCGCTTTCGCGCAGTGTCAGGCGCAGCGCCAGCATGGTGGCTTCGACGGTGGCGGCGTCGCTGACCTCGCGCAGCACCACCAGCCAGTCGTCGTCGCTGGTGCGGCCCTGCAGGGTGCAGACCAGCGGTTGCGCGCCGCGCGCCAGGCTCAGCGGCTTCTGCACGGGCTGGGTCACGGCGGCCTGCAGCCAGTGCAGCAGCGCGGTCGGCAAGGCGTCGGGCGGGCCGCCGAAGTAGCCGGGAAGCCAGCGCCGCGCCAGCGCCGTCTGCCAGACCAGGCGCGCGCTGCCGCTGTCGTCGGCCAGGCGGATGGCGATGGTCGCGTGGCCATAGGCGTCCAGCGCATTGCGCGCCTGCCGCGCCTGGCGCGCGCCGCGCATGTGCACGCCCATGCGCGCGATGACTTCGGCCGGGCGGATCGGCTTGGTGATGTAGTCGACACCGCCGGCGTCGAAGGCTGCCAGCACATGTTCGGTGTCGGTCAGCCCGGTCATGAAGATGATCGGGATGTGCGCGGTCTCGGGCCCGGCCTTCAGCCGACGTGCGACTTCGAAGCCGTCGATGCCCGGCATCACCGCGTCGAGCAGGACGATGTCGGGCTCGGCCTGCAGCGCACGCTGCAGCGCGGTCGCGCCGTCGGTGGCCACCAGCACGGTGTAGCCGGCGGCGTCCAGCGCGTCGTGCAGCACGGCCAGGTTGTCGGGCACGTCGTCGACGATCAGCACCAGCCCGGCGCTGCTCGGGCCACTGCGGTCGTTCAGTGCGGCGGCATCGCCCATCGGTTCAATCGGCCCGGGCCAGAGCCTGTTGGATCAGCGGCGTCATGCGGTCGAATTCGAAAGCCTGGGCCAGTGCACGCAGCGGTGCGACGAAGCCCCGGCAATCGGGACGCCGGTGATCGATCTCGTCGAGCTGGCGCTGCACGCCGCGAGGGTAGCCCAGGCTGACCAGGTCCTGCAGCGCCAGCAGCAGCGCACGGTCGGGCAGCGGGCCGTCGCCGATGGCGGGCGTCCTGGCCGGGCCGCCAGCCGCAGGCGGGGTCGGCGGTGCCGTCGACTGCCATTGCAGGGCCAGCCGGCTGCCCAGCCAGTCGAGCAGTTCGTCGAAGCGCACCGGCTTGGTGATGAAGTCGGCGGGCGTGATGCCGACGTCGTTGTCCAGGCCCTTGTCGAAGGCGTTGGCCGAGACCACCGCCACCGGCGCGTCGCTCAAGCCCTGGCGGCGCAGGCTGCGGATGGTTTCCCAGCCGTCGATGCCGGGCATCGCCAGGTCCATCAGGATGGCGTCGACGCGGCGTTCGTGCAGCAGGCCCAGCGCGGCGTGGCCGGAAGCAGCCTGCAGCACATCGAAGCCCAGCGCTTCGAGGCGGCGCGCGAGCAGGGTGCGGTCGACTTCTTCGTTGTCGACGACCAGCACCTGGCGCCGCGGCCCGGCGTAGCCCGCACGCGGCGGCCGCGGCCGCGGGGCCCGCGCGCCGGGCAGTTCGGGCAGGAACAGGCGGATGCGGAACAGCGTGCCGCTGGTGCCGGCCAGCGCTGCCGCGTCGCCAGCGCCAAGCCCTTCGCCGCTGCCATCACTGCCACCGGTGCCGCCACCAGCGTTGACATGGACGCCGGCGGTGCGCGAGCTGACCGTCATCTCGCCGCCCATCAGATCGGTCAGCATCTTGGCGATGGTCAGGCCCAGCCCGGTGCCGCTGGCCGCGGCGGCAGCGCTGCTGCCGGCCGCGTGCGCGCCGCGCGAGAAGGGCTCGAAGATGCGGTCGATCTCGGCCGCTGCGATGCCCGGGCCGGTATCTTCGACCTCGAACACGGCCATCTCGCGGACGTGGCTGGCGCGAAAGGCGATGCGTCCCTGGGCCGTGAACTTGACGGCGTTGCCGAGCACGTTGATGAGGATCTGCGACAGCCGGCGTTCGTCGGCGCGCACCAGCAGCGGCGCGGCGCCGATGTCGGCCTCGAACTTCAGCCCCTTGCCCAGCGCCTGCAGCTCGAACATCTGGACGATCTGCTGCAGGCTGTCGCGCAGGCGCATCGGCTGCGGGTCGAGCGCCAGCTTGCCGGCTTCGATGCGGGCGATGTCGAGGGTGCCTTCGATCAGGCTCAGCAGGTGTTCGCCGCCGCGGCGGATCACGCCCACCGCCTGGCGCCGGTGCGGCGGCATCGACGGGTCTTCGTCGAGCAGCTGGGCGTAGCCGAGGATGCTGTTCAGCGGTGTGCGCAGCTCGTGGCTGATGGTGCCGATGTAGCGCGACTTGGCCTGGTTGGCGGCGTCGGCAGCGTGCTTGGCGCGCTGCAGGGCTTCGTCGGTGCGGCGGTGCGAGTCGATCTCGCGCACCAGGGCTTCGGTCTGGCGGTTGGATTCTTCCTGGGCGACGCGGCGGCTCATCTGTGTCAGCACCAGCCACCAGGCGATCAGCGCCGACGCCAGCATCAGCGCGGCATAGGCCTTCCAGAAGGCCGCGCGCAGCGGCGGGCCGAGCAGCGCGGCCTGGTCGCCCAGCGCGCGCAACTCCAGGTGGTAGAGCATGCCCAGCAGCGCGGCCAGTGCCGGCGTGACCACCGCCATCAGCAGCAGGTAGCGTCCCAGCCCGGTGTCGAGCTGCGGCCACAGCGCTGCCGGCAGCAGGCGGCGCAGCAGCGCGCGCAGCTGGAATTCGGCGCGTGCCGCTTCGGGCTTGCACAGGTCGTGGCAACGCGCGTCGAGCGTGCAGCACAGGCTGCAGATGGGCCCGCCGTAGGCTGGGCACCGGGCCATGTCCTCGCCTTCGTAATGGCGTTCGCAGATCACGCAGGCGCGCATCCGGCGGGCGCCGAGGTCGTTGCGCGGGCCGACCGCGGCCGCCGCGGTTGCGGTCGTGGTTACGGTCAAGCCCGCGCGGACGACGGGCGGCGCGGGCGCCAGCGGCTCGTCGCTTCTGGCGATGTAGTAACGGCCGCGGGTCGCCCAGGCGATCAAGGGCGCCGCGCCGAAGGCCACCGCCGCGGCGATGGCCGCCGAGAAGGCCTGGGGCAGCGGGCCGAAGGCGCCGAGGTAGGCGGCCATCGAGACCAGCGACGCCGCGCCCATCGCGCCGACGCCGACCGGGTTGATGTCGTACAGATAGGCGCGCTTGAACTCGATGCCCTTGGGGGACAGCCCCAGCGGCTTGTTGACCACCAGGTCGGCGACCACCGCCATGATCCAGCTGATGGCGATGTTGCTGTACAGGCCGAGCACACTGCCGATGGCCTTGAAGACCTCCATCTCCATCAGCATCAGCGCGATCAGCGTGTTGAAGACGACCCACACCACGCGCCCCGGGTGGCTGTGCGTCAGCCGGGCAAAGAAGTTGCTCCAGGCCAGCGAGCCGGCATAGGCATTCGTGACGTTGATCTTCAGCTGCGAGACGACGACCAGCACGGCGGTGGCCGCCACCGCCCAGCCGTAGTGCGGGAAGACCAGTTCGTAGGCCGCCAGGTACATCTGGTTGGGATCGACGGCGCGATCGGGCGGCACCGACAGCTGGATCGCCAGCAGCGCCAGCAGCGCCCCGCCCAGCATTTTGAGCACGCCGAGCACGACCCAGCCCGGCCCGCCCATCAGCACCGCGGCCCACCAGCGGCCCCGGTTGGCGGCCGTCTTTTCCGGCATGAAGCGCAGGTAGTCGACCTGCTCGCCCATCTGCGTGATCAGCGCGATGCCGACGGTCAATGCCGCGCCGAAGAGCAGCGGGTTGAAGGCCCCGCCCAGGCCGCCTTCTCCACCGTTCACACCGGCGTAGGCGCGCAGGTCGGCCAGCAGCGTGGGGTGGGCATTGAAGACATAGAAGTACGGCACCACCAGCAGCACCAGCCACAACGGCTGCGTCCACACCTGCAGCTGGCTGATGACGGTGACGCCGTGCGTGACCAGCGGGATGACCACCAGCGCGCACAGCAGATAACCCCAGTGCGGCGGGATGTCGAAGGCCAGCTCCAGCGCGTAGGCCATGATGGCCGCCTCGAGCGCGAAGAAGATGAAGGTGAACGTGGCGTAGATCAGGCTGGTGATCGTGCTGCCGATGTAGCCGAAGCCGGCGCCGCGCGTTAGCAGGTCCATGTCCAGGCCGTGGCGCGCCGCGTAGACGCTGATCGGCAGCCCGGCGGCGAAGATGATCAGCCCGGTGGCGACGATGGCCCAGAAGGCGTTGATGAAGCCGTACTGCACCAGCAGCGTCGCACCGACGGCTTCGAGCACCAGGAACGACGCGGCACCGAACGCGGTGTTGGCGACCCGCCATTCGCTCCACTTGCGAAACGAACGCGGCGTGAAGCGCAGCGCGTAGTCTTCCAGCGTTTCGCTGGCGACCCAGGCGTTGTAGTCGCGGCGGACCTTGATGACGCGCTGCTGTGGCGGCGTGCCGTCTGCCGCGGGTCGGTCAGCGACGGATGGCGCGGGCTCGGCGGTCTGCTGCGAACGGGGCAGGGCGGGCGGCATGCCCGATCATCATGCAGGTTCCGGGCCGCGCGATCGCCTGGTCCCCTCAGGGCACCGGCGTTTGCCGCCGCCCCGCACTCGCGGTCTGGGCCGGATAGCGGCTACCAGTCGACCTTGTCGTCGCTGCCGCCGAGGCTGGCCGGGAAGCCTGCGAAGTGCGGCAGGTCGTCCTTCACCGGCAGCATCGCGTCCTTGCACATGATGTGCAGCTGCGGCTTGAAGACACCCGGCGGCAGCAGGTAGGCGCTGATGCCGTGCACGCCCATGCCGACGGGGTCGCCGAACAGGTAGGTCCCGCAATTCGCGCAGCGCGAGCGCTGGTTGTCCTTCAGCGCCCACTTGAACGTCTTGCCCTCGGTCACCTCGACGCCGGCATGCGGGTAGATCGAATAGGCCACGTAGCCGCCACCGGCGATGCGCTGGCAATCACGACAGTGGCAATACAGGTCGACCACAGGCTCGCCGGTGAGCTTGATCTTGACGTGGCCGCAGTGGCACGCAATGTTCATGTCGGGCACGGGGGTCTCCTCGTCGAAGGGGGTGAAGTGCGAAGCGCACCAAGGGGCTGCCGCCCTGATCGGCATCGCGAACGGGGCCGGCATCGGACTTCGCGAACGATGCTATCGCCGCTGGCGGCTTCGCGCGAGGGTCCGCCTGCCGGTCCCTCGCACCGCGGCGACGGCCAGCGCGGCGCACCGGGCGGGCCTGCAACGTGTCGTGTCCTGGGCTTCGATGCCCTTGCAGCAGCCGCTCCGGGCCGGGATCGCGGCGTTGAAAACGCAGCGCGCCTCGAGCTCGCCGAGACCCCGCGCCGCGCGGTGCGCAGGCGCGTTCAAGAACCGATCGTGACGATCTGGTTCACACCGCGGAGGGCAGCCGGCCCGTGCGGCTGCCCGCAGCAGCCTCCTCAGCTCACTTGCGTTCGCCGCCGTCGCCCTTGCGTGACGGGTCGTTCGAACTGCCTTCGCCCCGGCGCGGCATGTCATTCATGCGGCCATCGGTCCTGCGCGACATGTCGGACATGCTGAGCATGCCGTTGGTGCCCTTCATGCGGTCGTACATGGCTTCGTGAAACTTCATGAACTCGGCCTTGGACACCATGCCGTCGTTGTTGGTGTCCATCGCGCTGAAGTCGTGGCTGCCCATCCCCATCCCCATGCCCATGCCCGTGGACTTGTCCATCTGCATCGCGCCCTTCGGCGCCATCGCGGGCTTCGAGCCCATGCCGTCAGGCTGCATTTTTTCTTGACCCGACGGCTCGCTCTTGGTCTTGTCCTGGGCGTTGGCCGCGACGCCGACGGTGAAGAGGGTGGCCAGCAAGACGGTGGAAATGACAGTTTTCATGATGCGTACATCCATAAAGTGGAGCCGGATGATCACGAGGACCTTTGAACGGGTCTGTACGGCACCGTCCTGATGCGCAACAACCGCTGCCCGCTGACGCGCGATTGAATCGTTGTCCCGGGTTTGAATCGCATGCACGCTGGCAGGGTTTTCGAGCCCCCCGTTCGCAGGGGCCGGCAACCGCCCCACTTGCATCCAGTTGTACGCCGCGGCGTACCGCTATCAGCGGCCGGGATTGTCTTGGTCGCGCGCCGGTTGCTGCTCGTCACAACGCGGCCACCCAGACAACCCCAGGAGCCTGACATGACCGTTTCGACCTTGCGCCGCCAAGCGCTCGCCCCCGCACTGACCGTTCTCTGCGCCGCGCTTGCCGGCATGGTGCTGCCGTCAGCGATGGCATCCAGCCACCGCGAGGCACCGTCGATCGCCGGCTCGCCGCGCGTCGACGGCACCGACTTCTACATGTTCAACAGCTACGAGAACGGCCGCGGCGACTACGTGACCCTGATCGCCAACTACCAGCCGCTGCAGGACGCCTACGGCGGCCCGAACTACTTCAAGATGGACCCGAATGCGCTGTACGAGATCCACATCGACAACAACGGCGACGCGAAGGAAGACGTGACGTTCCAGTTCCGTTTCCAGAACCTCTTCAAGGGCATCACGCTGCCGGTGGGCAACCAGATCGTGGGCATTCCGCTCACGCAGGCCGGCCAGGTGACGGCGCCGAATGCCGCGGCCTTGAACGTCAACGAGAAGTTCACCTTGAACGTCGTGCGCGGCGACCGGCGCACCGGCAGCGTGGCCGCGGTCACCGACATGCGCAC
>JANMAP010000509.1:0-4453 GCA_031359905.1 Burkholderiales bacterium
GCCACCCAGCTGGCCAGGCCGAGGATCTCGCGGTGCTCGTTGCCGTCGAACTGCGGCAACTGCTGGCCGGGGTCGAAGATGAAGGGGATCTGCTGCGCGTGCATCTGGTGGGCGTGCTGCCACATCGCGTCGCGGCCGTCGGGCGCGATGATGCCGATGGCCAGGTCGCTGCGCTGGCTGCGCGGCGGCACCTGCATGTGGTGGGCATGGCTCATCGCCCCGGGGTGGAAGGCGGTGATCTGGTTGTTGTCGCGGTCGGTCGTGATGTGGCACTGCGCGGTGTGCAACTCGCGGTCGCGCTGGATCAGCGAGATGTCCGCACCCCAGCCCTGCACGCGGGCCAGGTATTCGGCGCCGTCGACGCCGAGCGCGGCCAGGATCACCGGCGCGCCGCCGATGGCCTGCAGGTTGTAGGCGATGTTGCCGGCGCACCCGCCCCATTCGCGGCGCAGCGTCGGCACCAGGAAGCTGACGTTCAGGATGTGCACCTGGTCGGGCAGGATCTGCTCGGCGAAGCGGCCCGGGACCGTGGTGATGGTGTCGAACGCAAGAGATCCGCAGATCAACGCGGGCATGGCAGCTCCGTGGGGGCGAGGGGACAGCGAAAGAAGGGCGCGTCGACAGCGCAGTGCGCGGAAGTGATCGTGCGGTCAGGGCTCTGTCGGACGCGATCGGGCGCGGTCAGGGGGTCAGGCGGTCAGGCGGTCAGGCAGTCAGGATCAGGCAGTCGGGCGCGGTCAGGGATAGAACAACTCGATCGTATAGCCGGCCACCACCTCGGCCCGGCCATTGCCCGGCGGCGGAGCGGCCTGCAGCGTGGCCGTCAAGGTCGTGTCGCGGCCGGCGGGCAGCGACAACGCACTGGTGCCGAGCTCGGCCGGACGCAGCACGCGGCGGGCGATCAGCCGGCCCTGGCTGTCGGTCAGCGACAGGTCGAGCGCCGGCAGCGCCAGATCGATACTGCTGCGGTTGCGCAGCGCCACCGACAGCTTGTAGACGCTGGACTTCTCGACCCGCACCAGCCCGCTGCTGTCCACCGACAGGCCCTCGATCGAGCGGGCCGCCTCGATGCGGCAGCCGAACAGCGCGCAGGCCTGGACCATCGTCTGGCGCGCCTGCGGCGAGCGCGCGGCGATCAGGTCGCGGTATTCGAAGACCACCTGCCCGACCAGCAGCAGCAGGGCCAGGACGGCCGCCGCGGCCAGCGCCAGGCGCACGCGCGGACGCTGCCAGCGCGCGGCGCGATCGGCGCGGCGCATGAACGATGGCAAGGGCGCGCTGCCGTCTGGAGTGATGGCGTCGGGCGTGATGGTGTCGGCGGCGCGGCTGGGGCCAGCGGCGTTGTCGGCGGGGAGGTCGGATGCAAGACCGGCGGCCTGCGGATCAGGATGCGGATCGGCATGCGGATCGGCATGCGGATCGGCGTGAGGGTCCGCATTCGGGTCGGCGGACTGATCGCCCGCCGCGAACGCGGGGGCCGCGGCCATGTCAGCGACCGGGGCGTGCACGGCGCCAACTGCGCCCACGGCGACCGCGGGCGCGCCGCTGGCTGGCGTGTCGCCTGGCGCTGACGGGGCGAAGACCAGATCCGCATCGCTCGCCAGCGCGTCGGGCTCCACGGCGGCCGGGGCCAGGCCCGACCCCGCCGTCACCGGCGCGCTGCCGGCGGTGCCTGTGGATCGAGGGGTGCGCGTCGGCCCGCCTTCGAGGTTGACGAGGTGCTCGGTGGCATTGAAGACCTCGGAGCAGCGGCCGCAGCGCACCCAGCCTTCGGAAACGCGCAACTGGTCGGGCACGACGCGAAAGACGGTGCTGCAGGCCGGGCAACGCGCGGCCAGGCTGCCGGGGCGCGTGCCGGCCGCCATCAGGCCACCGCCGCGCGCGCGGCGCCCATCAGGACCCAGCCGTCGTCGCAGTCCAGCACCTGCAGCGCCAGCCAGGGCGCGTAGGCGGCCTGCAATTCGTCGACCTGGCGTTCGAGGATGCCGGCCAGCAGCAGCTGCGCGCCGCCGTCGAGGTGGCTGCAAAGCAGTGGGGCCAGCAGCTTCAGCGGTGTGGCCAGGATGTTGGCCAGGACCAGGCCGTAAAGACCGCTGGCGTCATCGGACAGGCCGGAGTGGATCACCACCGCATTGCCGGCGGCGTTCTGCCGCGTGGCCTGCACCGCGGCCGGGTCGATGTCGACGGCGTCGACCGGCCCAGCGCCGAACAGCGCCGCGGCGATGGCCAGGATGCCCGAGCCGCAGCCGTAGTCCAGCGTGCGCCGGCCGGCGACCTGCGGCCCGTGCGTGGCCAGCCAGCGCAGGCACATGCGCGTGGTCGGGTGCGTGCCGGTGCCGAAGGCCAGGCCGGGGTCCAGGCGGATCACCTGCCGCGCGGCAGCCGGTGGCGCATGCCAGCTGGGCACGATCCAGAAATCCGCGGTGATCGGCACCGGTTCGAACTGCGCCTGGGTGATGCGGACCCAATCTTCGTCCGCCACCGCGGCCAATGCCTGCACCTGCAAGCCGGAGGCCCCGTCTTGAGCCAGCAGCAGCGCGGCCGCGGCCTCGGCGGCGGCCTCGGTCTCGAACAGCGCGCGCAGCGTCGAACGCTCCCAGCCGGGTGCCGGCGCCGGCAGGCCGGGTTCGCCGAACAAGGCGCGCTCGCCGGCGGTGCCGGCATCAGCGTCTTCGACCGACACCGACAGCGCCTCGAGTTCGTCCATCAACATGTCGCTGACCGACTCGACCAGCGCCTCAGGCGTGCGCAAGACGAGTTCAAACATCACTGCCGCTTGCCGATGCCGACGAGCGTGGCTTGACCAAGCTGCCGCCGCGGAACCGGCTTCGCCGGGCCGCTGGCGGCGCCCCCCTGGGGGGGAGCGCCGCAGGCGCTACGGGGGGGGGTCATCTCCGATGCTGGCTCAGCCAGCCTTCGAGGTAGTGGATGCTGGTGCCGCCCTGGATGAACTTGGCGTCGACCATCAGCTCGCGGTGCAGCGGGATGTTGGTCTGGATGCCCTCGACCACCGTTTCCGACAAAGCCGTGCGCATGCGCGCCAGCGCCTGGGCGCGGGTGTCGCCGTGAACGATGACCTTGCCGACCATCGAGTCGTAGTTCGGCGGCACGAGGTAGTTGGTGTAGATGTGCGAATCGACGCGCACGCCGGGCCCGCCCGGCGCGTGCCATAACGTGATGCGGCCCGGCGAGGGCGTGAACTTGTACGGGTCCTCGGCGTTGATGCGGCATTCCAGCGCGTGCCCGCGCAACTCGATGTTGCGCTGGGTGAAGGGCAGCTTCTCGCCGGCAGCGATGCGGATCTGCATCTGCACGATGTCGATGCCGGTAACCATCTCCGTCACCGGGTGCTCGACCTGCACCCGGGTGTTCATCTCGATGAAGAAGAACTCGCCGTTCTCGTACAGGAACTCGAAGGTGCCGGCGCCGCGGTAGCCCATCTTCTTGCAGGCCACGGCGCAACGGTCGCCGATCCTTTCGATGACCCGGCGCGGGATGCCCGGGGCCGGCGCTTCCTCGATGATCTTCTGGTGGCGGCGCTGCATCGAACAGTCGCGCTCGCCGAGCCAGACGGCACTGCGAAAGGTGTCGGCGAGGATCTGGATCTCGATGTGGCGCGGGTTCTCGAGAAATTTCTCCATGTACACGGCCGGATTGCCGAAGGCCGCGCCGGCTTCCGATCGGGTGGTCTGCACGGCGTGGATCAGGGCCGCTTCGGTGTGCACCACGCGCATGCCGCGCCCGCCGCCGCCGCCGGCGGCCTTGATGATCACCGGGTAGCCGATGGCCCGCGCCTGGCGGATGATTTCCTTGGGGTCGTCGGGCAGCGCGCCTTCGCTGCCCGGCACGCAGGGCACGCCGGCCTTGATCATGGTCTGCTTGGCCGAGACCTTGTCGCCCATCATGCGGATCGACTCTGGCGTCGGGCCGATGAAGACGAAGCCGCTCTTCTCGACCCGCTCGGCGAAGTCGGCGTTCTCGCTGAGGAAGCCGTAACCGGGGTGGATGGCTTCGGCGTCGGTCACCTCGGCCGTCGAGATGATCGCCGGCATGTTGAGGTAGCTCAGGGACGACGCCGCTGGGCCGATGCACACCGCCTCGTCGGCCAGCTTGACGTACTTGGCCTCGCGGTCGGCCTCGGAATAGACAACGACGGACTTGATGCCCATCTCGCGGCAGGCGCGCTGGATGCGCAACGCAATTTCGCCTCGATTGGCGATCAGGATTTTCTTGAACATGTCAGTTGCCGGAAGCGCCGGCCGGGATCAAGCGGTCACCGGACTTTGGCGGGAGACCAAGCTTCCCGCCGCGGAACCGGCTTCGCCGGGCCGCTGGCGGACGGCCCCCTCGGGGGGTAGCGAGCGCCAGCGAGCTTGGGGGCGCCATGTCATTCGACGACGAACAGCGGCTGCCCGAATTCGACCGCCTGGCCGTTCTCGCACAGGATGCGCAG
>JANMAP010000526.1:0-2196 GCA_031359905.1 Burkholderiales bacterium
GCGGCTTATCGACACGGGCTCGCTGTGGGTCACGACGGGCCGGTCGTCGTTGCCGGGCGCGGCTTCGAACAGCCAGCGCGCATGGCTGCGGCCGAAGTGCTCGGTGAGCCACGGCCGATCGCGCGCTGCCAGGTCGCCCAGCGTGCGCACGCCCAGCGCCTGCAGCCGGGCGGCAGCCTTCGGGCCGATGCCGTTCAACTGGCGCACCGCCAGCGGCCAGATGCGGGTCGGGATGTCGGTCTCGCTCAGCACCGTCAGGCCGTCGGGCTTGTCGAGTTCGCTGGCCAGCTTGGACAGCAGCTTGTTCGGCGTCACGCCGATCGAACAGCTCAGCCCGGTGGCCCGGCGCACGGTGTTGCGGATCTCCTGGGCCACCGCGCGCACGCCGCCGGCCGGGTCGTGGCCGAGCGATTCCTGGGCCCCGGGCACCGTGCTCAGGTCGATGTAGATCTCGTCGATGCCGCGGTCCTCGATCACCGGCGCGACTTCGGCCACCGCGGCCTTGAACAGACGCGAGTAGCGTCGGTACTGCTCAAAGTCGACCGGCAGCAGCACGGCATCGGGGGCGCGCTGGGCGGCTTTCATCAGGCCCATGCCGGAGTGCACGCCGAGGTCGCGCGCCGGGTAGGTGGCGGTGGTCACGACGCCGCGCCCGGCATAGCCGCGCAGCGTGGCAAAGCGCCGCGTGCCGTCGGCCTGCAGCACCGGCTGATGGCGGCGGCCGCCGCCGATCACCACGGCCTGCCCCGCGAGTTCTGGATAGCGCAGCAGCTCGACCGACGCATAGAAGGCGTCCATGTCGAGGTGAGCGATCCAGCGGCGCTGCGGCATGGAAGGACAAGGAACAGGGGTGTGGCGCGGGGCGTGATTTCGTGGCGCGGGGCGGCACCCTGCAAGCACCAAGGCGACAGGGCCGGCCTACACTGTGCAACGGCGATGTTCGCACCTGGAGCGCCCTTCCATGTCCAACGGTTCCAACGCTTCCACCGGTTCCGCCGGTTCCAGCCTGTCGCAGGCCGGCGAGCCCGCCGACCAGCGCGACCTCACGGCCTCCACGCTGGCCCTCACGGTGGCCGTCGCCGCGACGATGGCCTTTCTGCCGCCGTGGGCCAGCAGCACGCTGAGCTCGGTGGCACGCACGGTGGCCACCGCGCTGGTGCTGGCCACCGCCGCACTGCTGCACTGGATCTTTCTCGGGCTGGCCGCCCAGCGGCTGGAGCATTCGGCCTGGCGCTGGGTGCCGTTTTCGGTGCTGCTGTTCCCGATCGGCGGGGCGACGACGTTGATTCTCTTCAACTGGTTCGCCGACGAATTGCCGGCGCCTGCCCCGCATGCCTGATCGCCGGGGGGCGCTGCGCCGTCGCACGGCGCTGGCTGCGGTTGACGCTGGCCGGGGTTGACGCCGGCCGACCGGCTGGCCGCAGGGCTGCCCTGGGCGTTCAGGCTGCGGCGGCCCCCAGCCGGCGGCGGTGGCGCGCGATCTGCACCAGCACCTGCGCCGGCGCCGTGCCGCCCAGCACGTTGCGCGCGGCCAGCGAGCCGCGCAGTGTCAGCACGCTGAAGACGTCGTCGCCGATCGCCGGATGGAAACCCTGCAGCGTGGCCAACGGCAGCTGTGCCAGATCGACGCCCTGCTGCAGCGCCACCTTCACCGCGTGGGCCACGGTCTCGTGCGCGTCGCGGAAGGGAAGGCCTTTCTTGACCAGGTAGTCGGCCAGGTCGGTGGCGGTGGCGTAGCCCTTCAGCGCGGCGCGTTCCATGGCTTCGGCTTTAACGACGATGCCGCCGGACTTGATGCCAGTCGCCGGGTCGATCTCGCCGCTGACCATCTCGGCCATGATGCGCAGCGTCGCGGCCAGCGTGTCGACGGTGTCGAACAGCGGCTCCTTGTCTTCCTGGTTGTCCTTGTTGTAGGTCAGCGGCTGGCCCTTCATCAGCGTCAGCAGGCCCATCAGGTGGCCGATGACGCGGCCGCTCTTGCCGCGCGCCAGTTCGGCGACATCCGGGTTGCGCTTCTGCGGCATGATCGACGAGCCGGTGCAGTAGCGGTCGGAAAGGTCGATGAAGCCGAAGTTCTGGCTCATCCAGAGCACGATCTCCTCGGCCAGCCGCGAGACATGGACCATGCAGATCGCCGCGCAGGCGCTGAATTCGAGCGCGAAGTCGCGGTCGCTGACGGCGTCCAGGCTGTTCTGG
>JANMAP010000528.1:0-3143 GCA_031359905.1 Burkholderiales bacterium
GCAGACGTCGGCGCGCAGCATGTTCTCGCCGAAGAACTGGTGGAACATCTGCCCCACCGGGCTCTTCAGGAAGGCCACGCCGCCGCTGTGCCCCGGGCAGTGCCAGGAATAGCTGCCGTCCTGCGCGTAGTCCATCAGCGCCTTGAAGAACGGCGGCGCCAGGCCGTCGAGGTAGCTGCGCGCTTCGCGGATGATGTGGCGCGCCACGAACTCCGGCGTGTCCTCGAACATGTGGATGAAGCCGTGCAGCTCGCGCAGGATGTCGTTGGGGATGTGCTGGCTGGTGCGCGTCTCGCCGTAGATATAGATCGGGATGTCGGCGTTCTTGAAGCGGATTTCCTCGATGAACTTGCGCAGGTTCAGCACCGCCGGGTCGAGTTCGGGGCCGGGGGTGAACTCCTCGTCGTCGATCGACAGGATGAAGGCGCTGGCGCGGCTTTGCTGCTGCGCGAACTGGCTCAGGTCGCCATAGCTGGTGGCGCCGAGGATCTCGAAGCCTTCCTTGACGATGGCGTCGGCCAGCGCGCGAATGCCCAGACCCGAGGTGTTCTCTGAACGAAAGTCCTCGTCGATGATGACGATGGGAAAGCGAAAGCGGAGCATGGCGAACGGCCTCGGTCGGGTACGGCGGCGCGGCGCCGGGCGGCGCCAAAGAGCGCGAAGTGTAGGGTCGCCGTGGGGCCGAGGCGCATCGCTACACTCGGTTGCGCAGCGGGATGTGCACTGGAGGCAACGATGGACTGGAACGCCGCCACCTGGTGGTGGCTGGCCGCCGGCGGCCTGGTTGCCGCCGAACTGGCCAGCGGTACCTTTTATCTGCTGATGCTGGCGCTGGGCGCGGCCGCCGGCGCGCTGGCAGCGCATGCCGGCGTCGGCCTGACCGCCCAGTGGGTGATCGCCGCGCTGCTGGGCGCCGGGGCCACCGCGGCCTGGCATGTCCAGCGCGCCCGCGCGCCACGTTCGGCGCCGGCCGACCGCAACCCCGACGTCAACCTCGACATCGGCCAGGCGGTTCGCGTCGACGCCTGGAACCCGGACGGCTCAGCCCGCGTGCAGTACCGCGGCGCGGCTTGGTCGGTGCGCTTCGCCGGCAGCGGCGTCCCCGCACCTGGCGAACATGTGATCGTGTCGATCTCCGGCAGCCAGCTGGCCGTGGCACCGGCCGCACGGCCGTAGCGTTCGCGCACCCCGTTCATTCCACCAAAGGTACCCATGGAAATCGCCATCCTGCTGGCCGTCATCGCCATCATCTTCATCGTCCGCACCTTCAAGATCGTGCCGCAGCAGCACGCCTGGGTGGTCGAACGGCTGGGCAAATACGACCGCACGCTGACGCCGGGGCTGAAGTTCGTCATTCCCTTCGTCGAGCGCGTGGCCTACAAGCATTCGCTGAAGGAAGTGCCACTGGACGTGCCCAGCCAGGTCTGCATCACGCGCGACAACACCCAGCTGCAGGTCGACGGCATCCTGTACTTCCAGATCACCGACCCGATGCGCGCCAGCTACGGCAGCAGCGATTACATCGTCGCCATCACCCAGCTGGCGCAGACCACGCTGCGCAGCGTGGTCGGCAAGATGGAGCTCGACAAGACCTTCGAAGAGCGCGACCTGATCAACGCCGGCGTGGTCAATGCGCTCGACGAAGCGGCGCTGAACTGGGGCGTCAAGGTGCTGCGCTACGAGATCAAGGATCTGACGCCGCCGGCGGCGATCCTGCACAGCATGCAGGCGCAGATCACCGCCGAGCGCGAGAAGCGCGCGCTGATCGCCGCGTCCGAAGGCCGGCGCCAGGAACAGATCAACATCGCCACCGGCGAACGCGAGGCCTTCATCGCGCGCAGCGAAGGCGCCAAGCAGGCCGAGATCAACAAGGCCCAGGGCGAGGCCGCAGCGATCACCGCCGTGGCCGACGCGACGGCCGACGCCATCCGCAAGATCGCGGCGGCGATCCAGCAGCCCGGCGGCGAGCAGGCGGTGCAGCTCAAGGTCGCCGAGCGGGCAGTGGACGCCTACAGCAACCTCGCGAAGACCAACAACACGATGATCGTGCCGGGCAACATGGGCGAGGTGGCCACGCTGATCGCCACCGCGATGACGCTGCTGCGCAAGAGCAGCCCGGTGGCGCAATGAGCGTGGTCAGTGCACTCAATGTGCTGGGCACCCCGCTGGTGGCCTGTTCCTACGATCCATTGACGGGTTGGTACCGCGACGGCTGTTGCCACACCGATGCCCAGGACGCCGGCAGCCATGTCATCTGCGCCAAGATGTCGGTCGAATTCCTGAACTTCCAGATGGAGCGCGGCAACGACCTGATCACGCCGCGCCCGGAGCACCGCTTCAAGGGCCTGAAGCCCGGCGACCGCTGGTGCGTCTGCGCGCTGCGCTGGCGCGAAGCCTACGAAGCCGGCTGCGCCCCGCCCGTGGTGCTGGAGAGCACCCACGCCAAGGCGTTGGAGTACGTGCTCGTCGACTGGCTGCGCCGCCACGCCGTGGTGCCGCTAGCCGACGGCTAGAATTTCTGATCGCCTCGGAAGGGTGGATGAGCGGTTTAAGTCGCATGCCTGGAAAGCATGTGGGGGTTAACAGCCCCCCGCGGGTTCGAATCCCGCCCCTTCCGCCAGATACCTAGGAAACACGGGCCTTTCGGGCCCGTTTGTACTTTCCACCCACGTTATAACCCACGTTACTGAGCTTCGGTTTTTCGCTCGCTGGATCGCTGGCTCGCCCCCTGAGCCACCCGCCCGGGCAACATCGGCGGCATGAACACACCCTGCTGGCACTGCACCGCCTTCGACGGCCTCACGGGCGGGAACGCCGCGCTGTGCCGGCGGCCGGGCGCCAGCCGCTTGCGCGCCAGCCCCGACATGGGCTGCGCGTCGTTCGAGCGCGAGGTCGGCGTCGACGACGAGCCTGACGCGGTGCCGATCGGATGGCGGCCCGCGCCCGTCTGGCGGCCGTGGGGGGTCAGCGAACGGCCGCCAGCGCCGGTTCCATTAGCCTGGGCGCCGTGACCTCTCAGTCCCCCATCGCCTTGCGCAGCCACTCTGGCTGCTCGCCCCACATCCCCGGGTCGAAACGGTCCGGCTCGGCGGCCCTGAAGGACTCCTTGGCCTGCTCGAACACTGCCAGCGCGTTGCCGCCTG
>JANMAP010000532.1:0-3041 GCA_031359905.1 Burkholderiales bacterium
CCAGGAGCCGCGGCTGTCGGGCCGGAGCATGCAGATGCGTGAAAATCGGTCGATGACCGTCACCTCCCCCGTTGCCGCAGGCAACACGGCGAAAGCCCCCCACATCGGATTCGTCTCGCTCGGCTGCCCCAAGGCGCTGACCGATTCCGAACTCATCCTGACCCAGCTGCGCGCCGAGGGCTACGAGACCAGCAAGACCTTCGCCGGTGCCGATCTGGTGATCGTCAACACCTGCGGCTTCATCGACGATGCGGTCAAGGAAAGCCTGGACACCATCGGCGAGGCGCTGGCCGAGAACGGCCGCGTCATCGTCACCGGCTGCCTGGGCGCCCAGGGCGGGCAGGACACCGGCATCGGCGGCAGCAACCTGGTCCGCCAGGTGCACCCCAAGGTGCTGGCGGTGACGGGCCCGCATGCCACGCAGGAGGTGATGGACGCGGTGCACCTGCACGTGCCCAAGCCCCACGATCCCTTCGTCGATCTGGTGCCCGAAGCACGTGCGGAATTTCGCGGCATTGCCGGCATCAAGCTGACGCCGCGCCACTACGCCTACCTGAAGATCAGCGAGGGCTGCAACCACCGCTGCAGCTTCTGCATCATCCCCAGCATGCGCGGCGACCTGGTGTCGCGCCCCATCGGCGAGGTGCTGGCCGATGCGCGCGCGCTGTTCGAATCCGGCGTCAGGGAGCTGCTGGTCATCAGCCAGGACACCAGTGCTTATGGCGTCGACGTCAAGTACCGCACCGGCTTCTTCGACGGCCAGCCGGTGAAGACGCGGATGACCGAGCTGTGCACCCGGCTGGCCGACCTGGCCGCTCAGAGTTCGGATCAGGGCGCCTGGGTGCGGCTGCACTACGTGTATCCCTATCCGCATGTCGACGAGCTGCTGCCGCTGATGGCCGAAGGCCGCGTGCTGCCGTATCTGGACGTGCCGTTCCAGCACGCCCACCCGGACATGCTCAAGCGCATGAAGCGCCCGGCCAGCGGCGAACGCAACCTCGAACGCCTGGCGGCCTGGCGCAAGGTCTGCCCGCAGATCGTCGTGCGCTCGACCTTCATCGCCGGCTTTCCGGGCGAGACCGAGGCCGAGTTCGAAACCCTGCTCGACTTCATCCGCGACGCCGAGATCGACCGCGCCGGCTGCTTCGCTTATTCACCGGTGGCCGGCGCGGCGGCCAACGCACTGCCGGGCCAGTTGCCGGCCGACGTGCGCGAAGAGCGCCGCGCGCGCTTCATGGCCGTGGCCGAAGAGGTGTCGATCAACAAGCTGCGGCGGCGCATCGGCGCGACGATGCAGGTGTTGGTCGACCACGCGCCGGCACTCGGCCGCCGGGGCGGCGCCGGCCGCAGCTACGCCGACGCGCCGGAGATCGACGGCACGGTGCGCCTGTTGCCGCCGGACAAGGCCAGCAAGACGCTGAAGGTCGGCGAGTTCACGCGCGCGCGCATCGTCGCTGCCGAGGGCCACGACCTGGTCGCGGTGCCGGTTTGAAGGGCGGGGCTGAAGGGCAGGACATCACGACGATGAGCAGCGCACACGACGGGCGCCGGCCCGAGACCGGACTGATCCACCACCCCTACCAGCCGCCGGCCGGTTTTGCGGCGCCGCAGGTCGGCGTGAACAAGGCGTCGACGGTGATCTTCGCCAACGTCGCCGCGCTGCGCGCCCGCGACTGGCGCCACAAGACCGGCTACACCTACGGCCTGCACGGCACGCCGACGACCTTCACGCTCGAAGAGCGCATCGCCACGCTCGAAGGCGGCCGCCACTGCGTGCTGGTGCCCAGCGGGCTGGCCGCGCTGGCGCTGGTCAACCTGGCTTTGCTGAAGAGCGGCGACGAGGTGCTGCTGCCGGCCAACGTCTACGGCCCGAGCCGCGAACTGGCGCGCCGCGAACTGGCGCACTGGGGCATCGCCCACCGGCTGTACGACCCGCTGGACGCTGCCGGCCTGGCAGCGATGATCGGGCCGCAGACCCGGCTGGTCTGGCTTGAGGCGGCGGGCTCGGTGACGATGGAATTCCCCGACCTGCCGGCCATGGTGCAGGCCTGCCGGGCGCGCGGCGTGACCACCGCGCTGGACAACACCTGGGGTGCCGGCATTGCCTTCAACGGCTTTGCGCTGGGCATCGATATCGTGATGCAGGCGCTGACCAAGTACCCCTCGGGCGGCGGCGACGTGCTGATGGGGTCGGTGTGCACCGTCGACGACGCGCTGCACGAACGCATCAAGCTGTGCCACATGCGCTTGGGGATCGGCGTGGCCGGCAACGATGCCGAACTGGTGCTGCGCTCGCTGCCGTCGATCGCCCTGCGCTACCGCGCGCAGGACGCCGCGGCGCGCGACCTCGCCCAGTGGCTGGCGTCCCGGCCCGAGGTGTCGCGCGTGCTGCACCCGGCGCTGCCCGATTCGCCCGGCCACGAACATTGGGCGGCCTTGACCGATCAGGCGGCCGGGCTGTTTTCGATCCTCATCCACGAGCGCTTCGATGCGCCGCAGGTCGATGCCTTCGTCGATGCTCTGCGGCTGTTCAAGCTGGGCTATTCCTGGGCCGGCCCGATGAGCCTGGTCGTGCCGTATCACCTGGCGGCGATGCGCCAGCCGGCGCCGTACGCGGGCACGCTGGTGCGCTTTTCGATCGGGCTGGAGGCGGTGGACGACCTGCGCGCCGACCTGGCGCAGGCGCTGGCGGCGCTGGGCTGAGCGCCGCCCGCGCAGCGCGGTTCAGCCCTTCGGGCCTGATGAAGCCTTGTGTCTCATCAAACGCCCATTTGCGCTTCGCGCGAAACGGCCGTGACGGGCTTCGCCACCTCAGCCCTTCGGGCCTGATGAAACCTTGTGTCTCATCAAGCGGCCCTTTTCTCGTTCCCAATCGCGTTTCTTTTCGGTCTCGCGCTTGTCGTGCACGGCCTTGCCCTTGGCCAGCGCGATCTCGGCTTTCACGCGCCCGCCCTTGTAGTGCAGGTTCAGCGGCACCAGCGTGAAGCCCTTCTGCTCGACCTTGCCGATCAGGCGGCGGATCTCTTCCTTGTGCATCAGCA
>JANMAP010000535.1:0-2638 GCA_031359905.1 Burkholderiales bacterium
TCGCGCATCGCGCCCGACATGCTGGTGATGAGCAGCGGCACTTCGCCCGACATCACCGCGGTGGTGGTGGGCGCCTGCCCGCGGTAGGGCACGTGGGTCATCTTCAGGCCGGCCGCCTTGGCGAAGAGCTCGCTTGCGAGGTGGCCGAACGAGCCGACGCCGGCCGAGGCGAAGGGCAGCGGGCCGGGCTGCTTTTTCGCCCACTCGATCCAGCCCTTCAGGTCGGTCACCGGCAGGCTACCGGGGACGATGACGAAGAGCGGCGCGGCGGTCACCATCGCGACCGGTGCGAAGTCTTTCACGCCGTCGAAGCCGGCATCTTTCTGCACATGCGGCGTGACGGCGACGATGCCGCTGTTGATGAAGAGCAGCGCGTGGCCGTCGGGCCGGGCACGCGCCACTTCGCGGGCCGCCAGCACGCCCGAGGCGCCGGCCTTGTTCTCGACGATGACGGTCTGGCCGAGTGCTTTCTGCAGCGGCTCCTGCAGCGCGCGCGCCATCACGTCGGTGGTGCCGCCGGCGGGGTACGGGATCAACATCTGGACGGCGCGCGTCGGGTAGACGGTCTGCGCCAGCGCACCCACGGGCAGCAGCATCATCAGCGCCAGGCAGCGCAACCAGATCGTCGACATCTCGTCTCCTTGTAGGTCGGTCGTTCAGCGCAGCAGATCGCGCGCGATGACCATGCGCTGGATCTGGTTGGTGCCTTCGAAGATCTGCGCCAGCTTGGCGTCGCGCATCATGCGTTCGACCGGGTAGTCCTTGGTGTAGCCGTAGCCGCCGAAGACCTGCACCGCGTCGGTGGTGACGCGCATCGCCATGTCGCTGCCGAAGCACTTGGCCATGCTGGCCAGCGTATTCAGCCGCTTCCAGTCGCCTTCGTCGCCGGCGCGGGCGCACTCGTACACGAGCGTTCGCGCCGCCTCGATATTGATCGCCATATCGGCCAGCATGAACTGCACGCCCTGGAACTCGGCGATGGCGCGCTTGAACTGGTGGCGTTGCTTGGCGTAAGCGATCGACGCTTCCATCGCGCCTTGCGCCAGGCCGACGCACTGCGCGCCGATGGTCGGCCGGTTCAGGTCGAGCGCGCGCAGGCTGGCGCGAAAGCCCTTGCCCTCCTCGCCCACCAGGTTCTCGGCGGGCACGCGAACGTTGTCGAGGTAGATCGGCGTATTGGGCGCACCGCGCCAGCC
This sequence comes from Burkholderiales bacterium, assembly GCA_031359905.1. Lineage (GTDB taxonomy): Bacteria > Pseudomonadota > Gammaproteobacteria > Burkholderiales > Burkholderiaceae_C > Rubrivivax. The sequence continues at coordinate 1,197 of JANMAP010000535.1, forward strand.
CATCTTGCGTTCGTGGCGGCCGAAGGTGACGCCGGCCGTCTTCTTCGGCTCGACGATGAAGGCGCTGATGCCGCCCGCGCCCGTGTCGCCCGAAGTGCGCGCCATCAGCACGATGTAGTCGGCCTCGACGCCGTAGCTGCACCACTGCTTGCGGCCGTTGATGACGTAGCTGTCGCCGTCCTTCACGGCGCGCGTGGTCATCGCGGCCACGTCGCTGCCGGCCTGCGGCTCGCTGATCGCGATGGCCGTGACGACACCCCCTTTCGCCACCGGCGGCAGAAAGCGCTGGCGCTGCTCTTCGCTGCCGAAGTGCAGCAGCGGCATGACGAACATCGTATTGAGGCCGGCGATCGATCCGCAGGCCGGCGAGAAGCGACTGATCTCTTCGCGGGCGATGCACATCAGCGTGAGGTTGCCCTCGGGGCCGCCGTATTTCTCGGGGATCCAGAGCTGCATCAGCCCCATCTCGCCGAATCGCTGGACCAGTTCGGTCGGGAAGCGGTCGGTCTCGTCGATCTCGGCCGCGATCGGCGCGACGTGCTTCTCTGCCATGCGGCGAACGCTGTCGCGAAACGCGGACTGCTCTTCGGTAAATGCCATCGCGGCAGGGTACGGTCTGCGCCGCGGCCCACCAAGCCCGGCGCAGGGCACAGCATCTGTGCGCCGCGCGCCAGGCATTGATCTCGCGCGCGGCGCACCATGCGGCATGGACGCTTCAAGCAACGACCCGAGCACCTCCCACGGCCCCGCCCTCGCCGGCTTGAAGGTGCTCGACTTCTCGATCATGCTGGCCGGCCCGTATGCAGCGCGCCTCATGGCCGACCTGGGCGCCGACGTCGTGAAGGTCGAGCCGCCCGAGGGCGACGACATGCGGCTGCGCCACCCGCTGCGCGAAGCGCCCGATGGCAGCAAGCACAGCACCTACTTCGGCCAGCTCAATGCCGGCAAGCGCAGCCTGGCACTCAATCTGAAAGACCCGGCGTCGGTGGCGCTGGTACGCCGCCTCGCGACGCAGGCCGACGTGGTGATCGAGAACTTCCGCCCCGGCGTGATGGACCGGCTCGGCCTGGGCGCCGCGACGCTGCGCGCCACCAACCCGCGGCTGGTGTACTGCGCGATCTCGGGCTACGGCCAGAGCGGCCCGGCCGCCGGGCGCGCGGCCTACGCGATGATCGTGCAGGCCGAGAGCGGCTACGAGCGAACGTTGATGCGCTATGCCGGCGACCGCGAACGCCCTGCCGCCACCGCCACCTTCGTCGCCGACCTGCTGGGCGGCATCTATGCCTTCGGTGCGGTGCAGGCCGCGCTGCTGCAGCGCACCCGCACGGGCGCGGGCCAGGTGGTCGACGTCGCGCTGATGGACTCGATGCTCAACCTGCTGGTCTACGAGCTGCAGGAGGCGCAGTTCCCGGTTGCGGGGACGCGCGCCACCTACGGGCCGG
>JANMAP010000018.1:0-9531 GCA_031359905.1 Burkholderiales bacterium
GTGCGCAGCATGAAGGCCGCGAAGCCGTCGCTGTTGTGGTGCTTCTTGGTCTCGGTCGGCAGGTCGATGCGCGTGTTGCGCGCCGGGTCGCGCAGCACGCCGATCGGGTCCAGCCCGTCCTGCACCTTCTTCATCTCGCGCTTGAGCACGCGGCGGTACAGCGCCACGCCCTTGTCCGACGCGCCGAGATGTTCCAGCGAACGGTCGGCGACGGCGCCCTGGGTGACCCAGGCCATCATGTCCTGGCCGTCGATGTTGTCCATGATGAAGTTGCCCTGCCCGTCGCGGTACGGCACATCGTAGACATGCACCTTCTCGCGCAGCTGCGGCGGGACCGCGGCGCCGGGCGGCGGCAGGTAGGCGTTGTACCAAAGGTGCAGCGTGTGCGTGTCGTCGACCGGCACGCGCATCTGGAACGAGTGGTAGCGGGCCTTGGGGTCGCCGTTGCCCACCGCCAGCATGTTCGGGAAGACGATCGGGTGGCCGATGCGCCAGTCGTCGCTGTCCTCGCTGTGGCCGGCCAGCAGCCGGTGCTTGGTGATGCCGAACTCGAACTCGCGGAAATCGATCTTCTCGTGGCGCGTGCTGATGGCGACCTTCACCCCTTCGCGCTCCTTCTGGAATTCGTACTGATGGCCGTGCAGCCATTCGGTGTGCACCGGGTCGAGCGAGTTTTCCATGATCTGCAGCCAGTTCACCGGCAGGATCACGCGGCCCATGATGCGGATCGAGCCTTCTGCGACGAAGCCGTCGAAGCGCGGCAGCAGCGGCAGGGGCTGCTCGGCGCTGAGCGGGCCGAGGTACGCGAAGAGCATGCCGCCGAGTTCCTGCACCGGGTACGCGGTGGTCGCCACGCTGTCGCGAAAGCGCGGGTTGTCGGCCTCGAACGGCTGCTCCAGGCAGTCCCCCTGGGCGTTGAATTCCCAGCCGTGGTACGGGCAACGGATGCCGCGGTCGGTGGGGATGCCGTGCAGGAACGACGCGCGGCGGTGCGGACACTGCTCGGCGATCAGCCCGAGTTCGCCGCTGCGCGTGCGAAACAGGATCAGGTCTTCGCCGAGCAGGCGCAGCGGCCGGGTCCAGCGGTCGCGCATGTCCTCGGCGGCGCCGATCGGTTGCCAGTAACGGCGCAGCAGCGCGCCCATCGGTGTGCCGGGGCCGACCTGGGTCAGCCGCTGGTTCTGTTCGACGCTTTCCATCGTGTCTCCGGTCGATCTTCCAGATGTTCTGTCATGCGGAACCGCGGTCCGCATAGAGAATCCGCATCGTGCGTTCCGCCAACGGCCTTGTCAACCGCACCGCGCTCAGCGGATCACGCCCTCGCCCGGCGGGCCACGATACTTGGCGCCTTCCGCAAGACATCCCCGAGCCGCCCCGTGTCGAAGATCGGTCGCAACGACCCCTGCCCCTGCGGCAGCGGGCGCAAGTACAAGCTGTGCCACGGCGCGGTGGCCATCGCCGTCGCGCAGCCCGCACCAGCCGCGCTGCAGGCATCCGCCGCGCCGGCCCGCCAGTGCGGCGACTGCACCGCCTGCTGCCAGGGCTGGGCCGAAGGCGAGATCCGCGGCCACCGCATGTTCCCCGGCCAGCACTGCCACTTCCTGGCCGACAACGCCTGCACGATCTACGCCGATCGCCCGCAGTCGCCGTGCCGCAACTTCGTCTGCGGCTGGCTGCTGCCGGGCAGCCCGTTCCCGGAATCGTTCCGCCCCGACAAGGTCGGCGTGATCATCGTGCCGATGAAGTGGCACGACGTGCCGGCCTTCGTGCTGCTGTCGGCCGGCAACGACGCCGGGCCGCAGATGCTGGCCTGGATGCAGGCCTACGCGCGGGCCAGCGGCTCGCCGTTCTACTACCAGCAGCAGGGCGAACGCCTGGGCTACGGGCCGGCCGCCTTCCAGCAGGAGATGCTCGACAAGCTGCGGCGCGGCGAGAAGCTCTGGTGACCTCCTGGTCAGGGCCTATCTCTTTGCCGTATCCAGCGCCCGAACTCGATGCCGGTGACGCAGACGGCCAGCCAGGTCGTGCCCGATGCAAAGCCGGCCGCGACATCGCTGGCGAAGTGCACACGCAGGATGATCCGGCTGACCCCGACGCTGAAGGCCAACAGCACCGCCGACAGCAGCACCGGCAGGTGCCAACGCGGCGGCAACAGGCGTAGCCCGAGGTAGGCCAGCATCCCCAAGGCCACGACTGTGCCCGAGCTGTGTCCGCTGGGAAAACTGAAGCCCATGGCGGATGCACCTTCGGCCGCATGCACAGGACGGACTCGGGAAAAGAAATGCTTCAGCGCCGGATTGAGCACCGCGTTGCCGCCCAGCGCCACGGCCCATCCCAGCATCAGGCCGACATGCCGGCCGAGCAGCAATGCCGTGCCGACCGCCACCCCCAGCCCAGCGAGCGTGGCCGGGTCGCCCAGCCGCGTGAGCAGCGCCGCCGCCTGCACGACGCCGGCCGGGACCGTGCGGGCGAGCGCATCGGTGAAGACCACGTCGAGTGCTGACAGCGCGCGGCCGCCGCGCAGGCCCGCGGCCAGCCAGGCGAAGGCGGCCGAGCCCAGCGCGATCAACGCACAGCCCATCGCCAGGCGCAGCCCGTGCGTCTGCCCTGCAGCAAGCCGCTGCGGCCCACACTGGGTCGGGTGTGTCAGCAGGCGCCATCCGAGCAGCGTCACGGCCACCAGCAGCAGCGCTACCGCCGCATACAGAACCAGCACATGCGCGCCGAGCCACGCGGCGGCTGGCACGGCGGCCGCATCGCTCACGACGCCACGCGTTGCGGTTCGAGCTCAGTCACCACAGCGCGCACGAAAGCCGGGCCGGCCGCGGGGCAGTCCCATTGCTCGACCCGGCAGCGCCCGTGCGGCGCGTCGCGGCCCCAGCGCAGCACGTTGACGGAATTCGGCTGGCCGTCGCGCACGCGGCGCGACACGGCGGTGCCGGCCTGCACCGACCACATCCGGCGCGGCAGCCCGGGCAATGGCATCACGTAGGGCAAGTGAATGTGGCCGCCAAGCACCAGGTCGGCGCCGGCAGCGGCCCAGCGGCGCACGGCCGCGGCGTGGCGGCGCACGAGGTTGTGGACGTCGCCGTCGCTCGGCACCGAGACCGGCTGGTGCACGACGATCACGCACAGCTGGCCAGGTGTGGCACCTGCAACGCGCGCGGCAACGCGCTCGATCTGCCCAACCGAGATTTCGCCGTTCGTGTGCCGCCACCAGCGCGTGGTGTTCAGGCACTGCACCAGCAGGTCGGCCGACGCGTGGACCGGCTCGAGTTCGTTGCCGAAGGCCTCGCGGTAGTGCCCGTACGGGCGGGTGACCCGCGCCAGCAGGTCGAACAGCGGCACGTCGTGGTTGCCCGGGATCGCCAGCACCGGCGAGGCCAGGCGTTCGACGAAAGCACGCGCGGCCTGGAACTGCGTGCGCCTTGCGCGCTGCGTGATGTCCCCCGAGAGGATCACAACGTCGGGCCGCAGCCGGGCCGTGAAAACAGCCAGCGCTTCGACCACCGGCGGCTGCTCGGTACCGAAGTGCGTGTCCGAGATCTGCAGCAGAACGCTCACAACCGGGGCTTGATCAGGAACAACGGGCGCGGCGAGCGGCCGATGTCCAGCGGCACGCGCAAGCGCATGACCTCGCCGTCCATCGCCACGCGGATGCTCCGCCGCCCGGGCAGCAGCCGGGGCCGCACCTGCATCTGCGTGAACTCGAAACGCTCGATCGTGTCGGCCTCGCCCAGCGAGCCCAAAGCGCCGCGGAGCATCAACCCCAGCATCGCCAGTGTGCCGATGGGCCGCAGCATCACCGCCGCGACTCGCCCGTCGTCAGGCGCCTCGGCCTCGGGCAGGCCCAGGCGCTCGAGCTGCAGGCGGTTGTTGCCGACGAACAGCGTCACCGTGGTGATCTCCCGAGTGGCGCCCTCGCAGCGGATGCCCAGCCGCAGCGGCCGGTACGAACGCAGCAGCGTCGTTGCGCTGGCAAACAGCACCACCAGCCGATGGCGGCCGAAACGGGCGGTGTAGGCCTCGCGGTCCTTCAGCATCTCCGGATACAGGCCCACACTGGCGTTGACCAGGAACAGCTGCTCGTTGACCACCCCGACCTGCACCGGCACCGGCGCGCCGCGCAGGAGCACGCGGGTCGCCTCGGTTGCGTCCTCGGGAAGGCCGTGCGTGCGCGCGAAAAAATTGAAGGTGCCTTGCGGCACCAGCCCCATCGCGCACCCGTGAGCGTGGGCGGCCCGGGCCACCGCGTTGATCGTGCCGTCGCCGCCCACCGCGACCACCGCCGTGCGCCGCTGCAGCGCGCTGCGCGCGGCCTCGTCGGCGGCCTGCGCCAGGTCGGCCGGAGGGATGAAGCGCAATTCGCCTTCGCGCCCCGCCTCGGCCAGCGCAGCTTCGATCGCCGCACGCTTGTTCTCGACCGCGACGCTGCCCGAGGCGGCGTTGACGATGAACATCAACCGCGCCTCGGGGTCCAAGGTCGGCAGGGTTGCGGCTGGGTCGTTCGGTGCGCTCATTGCGCCGGCTTCGGGATGGCGGCCATCGGCCGAGTGTGCCCGACCCCGCAGGTGCCTGTGCCGCGCGTGCCGGACCGGTGCACAGGCGGTCAAACGTTCGCGGCGCAGGCCTCGAAGCCGGCCTGCAAGGCCGCGGCGTCGAGCCGGCGGCCGATGAAGACCAGGCGGCTGCAGCGTTCTTCGTCGGCCCGCCAGGGCCGCTGCCAGTCGCCTTCCAGGATCATGTGCACGGCCTGGAAGACCATCCGGCGGTCGTCGCCGGCGATGTCGACGATGCCCTTGGCGCGCAGGATGTCGGCGCCCCGCGTAGCCACCAGTTGCGTCAGCCAGGCCTCGACGCGCGCCGCGTCCATCGGCTGCACGGAGCGCAGCGCGACACTGGCGATGCCGCTGTCGTGCACGTGGTCGTGATCGTGATCTCGATGGTGCTCGGTCTCGGTGTCGGTGTCGGTGTCGGTGTCGGTGTCGGCGTGGTCATGGTCATGGCCGCAATGCGCGTCGTGCACGTGACCCGGCTCGCCATGGCCCGGCTCGGCCGCAGCCAGAAAGTCGGGCTCCAGGTCGACCATGCGCTGCAGGTCGAAGCCACCGCGGCCCAGCACCTGGCCCAGCGCGACATCGCTGCGCAGCGCGCGGTGGATCGGTGCCAGCGGGTTGATGCGGCGCAGGGCGCGCTCGACGGTCTGCAACGCAGCCTCGTCGGCCAGGTCGGTCTTGTTGAGAACGATCTGGTCGGCAAAGGCGATCTGCTCGACAGCTTCGCGGCTGTCGGCCAGGCGCGCGCCGATGTGCCGTGCGTCGACCAGCGTGGTGATCGAATCCAGCCGGGTGCGCGCGCGCAGTTGCGGGTCGACGAAGAAGGTCTGCGCCACCGGGCCGGGATCGGCCAGGCCGGTGGTCTCGACGATGATTGCGTCGAAGCCTTCCGGCCGCTGCAACAGCGCGTGCAGCGTGCGGATCAGGTCGCCGCGCACGGTGCAGCAGATGCAGCCGTTGTTCATCTCGAACAACTCTTCGGTGCTCCTGGTGACGAGTTCGGCGTCGATGCCGATCTCGCCGAACTCGTTGACGATCACGGCGTAGCGCCGGCCGTGGTCCCCGCCGAGGATGCGGTTGAGCAGCGTCGTCTTGCCGGCGCCCAGATACCCCGCCAGCACCGTGACCGGGATGCGCGTGTCCAAGCGGCTACAGCCAGGGCATCAACGACGCGTGGATCACGTCGGGCACCCCGGCGTTGCCGACCGAACGGATCGCCAGATCGGTGTCCTTCAGTCCGAAGCGATGGGTGGTCACCTTGTCCAGCGCGAAGCGCTTGGACGCCAGCTGCGCCAGCGCCATCTCGCAGGCCCGGTAGCTGTGGCCGCGCGCGCTCTTCAGGGTGATCCACTTCAGCGTCATCCTGGCCAGCGGGAAATTCGGGAAGTCGCCCATCTCGCCCTGCACCACCATCAGCCCGCCCTTGCGCTTGAGCGCCTCGATGCCCAGCAGGATCGGCACCGTGCCGGCGCCGGCGGTGCAGTCGAGCACGACATCCACGCCGCGGCCGCCGGTCAGCTGCTGGATGCGCTCCAGCGGGTTCCCCTTGTTCACGTCGATGATGTGGTCAGCGCCGAGCAGCTTGGCGACTTCGAGGCGCGCCGCGTCCTTCGACGTGCCGGTGACGATGATCATGCTCGCGCCGGCCTGCTTGCAGATCACCGTCTGCGACAGCCCCTGCTGCCCCGGGCCCTGGATCAGCACGATGTCGTCGTACTTGACGCCGCCGTCGAACAGCGACCATTCGACGCCGTTGGCCATCGGCGTCACCAGGCCGGCCAGTTCGGGCGTCACGCCGGCCGGCACGCGGTGCACGATGCTGTTCCATGGCAGGAAGACGTACTGCGCGAAGCCGCCCCACAGATGCGGCGCCTTCTCGGTGCTGGTGTAGCCGAAGCGCAGGCCGTCGGGGTTGTTGCGCCAGTCGGTGGCTTCGCAGTGGCGGTATTCGCCGCGGTGGCACCACTCGCACTTCATGCAGCCGACATAGTGCTCGACGAACACCAAATCGCCTTCCTTGAAGCCCTTGCGGCGGGTGAATTCACGCCCGGCCTTGGCGATGAAGCCGATGTTCTCGTGGCCCATGATCACCGGCGCGCCCTTCAGCGGGTCCTTGTACATCTTGACGTCGGTGCCGCAGATGCCGGCCACCTCCATCTTCAGCAGCGCGCAGTCGTCGGGCACCTCGGGCATGTCGTATTCACGCAGCTCGATCTTGCTCGGTCCGGTCTTCACGGCGGCCAATACCTTTTCCATTTCGGTTCTCCAGACTTCTCAAATCGTTTCGCCGGGCTTCAGCAGGCCGGCGGCGACGAGCGAGGCTTCCAGCCACTGCGGGCGGATCGCACCGCCGCCGGTGATGTCGGTGATGCGCTGACGTTCGTCGGCCACCTTCCTGGCGGCCAGCGGCAGCAGCGACGCGGCCTTCTCGCGTTCGACCACCGTGATGCCGTCGGCATCGCCGACGATCAGGTCGCCGGGGTGGACGGTGACGCCGCCGCAGCTGACCGGCCAGTTGATGCGGCCGGGAACGAACTTGGTCGGGCCGTTGGGGTTGGCACCCACGCTCCACACCGGGAAGCCGAGCTCGACAAGCTCTTCGGTGTCGCGGATCGACGCGTCGAGCACCACGCCGGCCAGGCCCAGCTTCTTGCAGGCATTGAGCATGATCGAACCCATCAGCGCGCAGCTGCGGTCGGCCTTGCCGTCGATGACCAGCACGTCGCCCGGCCGGGCCATCGCCATCGCGGCATGGATCATCAGGTTGTCGCCAGGGCGGACTTCGATCGTGAAGGCCGGACCGCAGACCCGCATGGCGGGCGACAGCGCTGCGATGCGGCCGTCCATCGCGCCGCGCCGTCCCGCCACGTCGGCCAGGATCGACGACGCGTAGGCGGATGCGGCCTGCACGGTCGCGGCGTCGAGGCGCGCGAAGTCGCGGCGGATGTCGTTGAGGTCGGCGTTCATGGTGGGTGTTCTCTCAGGATCCACGGAGGCCGTCGGGCGCCGCATGACCGCGGCGTGTGAGCAGCGCATCGAGCCGCGGATAGACGCGGCGCGCGTTGCCTTCGAAGATCAGGTGGCGGCTGGCCTCGTCGAGCCCCGCCACGCCGTCGATGTAGCGTTTCGTGTCGTCGAAATGGAAGCCGCTGTCGGGATCGATCCCCGGCACGGCGCCGAGCATTTCCGACGCGAAGAGGATGTTGGTGATCGGCACGACCTCGGTCATCAGGCGGATGCCCGGCAGGTGGTAGACGCAGGTGTCGAAGAAGACGTTGTTCAGCAGGTGCTCGGCCAGCGGCTTCTTCTGGATGCTCAGGCACAGCCCGCGGTAACGGCCCCAGTGGAACGGCACCGCGCCGCCGCCGTGCGGGATCACGAACTTCAGTTCAGGGAAGTCCTTGAACAGGTCGCCCTGGATCAGCTGCATGAAGGCCGCGGTGTCGGCGTTGATGTAGTGCGCGCCGGTGTGGTGGAAGTTGGGGTTGCAGCAGCTCGACACATGGATCATCGCCGGCATCTGCAACGCCACCAGCTTGTCGTAAAGCGGGTACCAGTGGCGATCGGTCAGCGGCGGGCCGGTCCACCAGCCGCCGGAAGGATCCGGGTTCAGGTTGACGCCGACGAAGCCCAGCGCGGCCAGGCGTTCGAGCTCGCCGATGCATTCGGCCGGCGCCACGCCGGGGAACTGCGGCAGCTGGCCGACGCCGACGAAGTTGTCCGGCAGCAGCGTGCACAGGCGGTGGATCAGGTCGTTGCTGATCGTCGTCCATTGGCGCGAGACCTCGGCATTGCCGACATGGTGGGCCATGCCGGCGGCGCGCGGGCTGAAGATCGTCAGGTCGCTGCCGCGGTCCTGCTGCAGCTTCAGCTGTGGCTGCAGGCTGGCGACGATCTGCTCGTCGCTGATGTTCAGGTCGGCCAGGGTCCTGGCCGCCGGCTTGCGCATCGCGTCGGCCAGCCCCGCCAGCATCTTGTCGCGGAAGGCGTGCAAAGCCGCCGGTTCGGTGGTGTAGTGGCAGTGGATGTCGATGATCATGGTCTCTCGGCGCCGGCTTCAGTGCGCGGCCAGGAACTGCAGCAGCCGGGCCGGCACGTTGGCCTCGGTCTGCTCGGCGGGCGCGATGTCCCAGTACGTGCTCTGCGGCAGACACTCCTGCAGATAACGCGCTGCCGAGGTGGCATGCGACGCGTCCTGGCCGGGCACGATCAGCGCCGGGATCTCCAGGCGCAGCAGGTCCTCGGGTTCGGCGCCGGGCGCCGTGTCGCGGTCGAGCAGCGCGCGCGCCATGCCGGCGACGATCAGCTTGTAGCGTTCCAGGTTCTGCGCGACGTAGTCGGCCGCGAACGCCGCTGCAGTTTCCGATGTCTGGCGCAGCACGCTGACCCACGGCCCGCCGCGCGGGTCTTCGCCGAAGCTCTTCGCGCTGCCCCGGGCCAGCGCCAGCACCGCGGCCAGCCCTTCCTGCTGCACGAAGGCCAGGTGCTGGGCAAAGCGCTGCTGGCCGTTGATGCGGTACTTCGCGCCACCCACCGGCCAGTACAGCACCATGCTGCGCGTGACCTCGGGATGCGCAACGGCGAAGCCGACCGCCGGCGCGCAGCCCATGCAGCCGCCGATCAGGTGCGCGCTGGCGATGCCCAGGTGGTCGAGCAGCGCCTTGCCCTGCGCGACGTAGTGGCCCCAGGTGATGCGTTCGACACGGCCCCCGCTGTGCCCGGTCTCGCGGCGGTCGAACAGGATGCAGCTGTAATGCTCGGTCAGCGGGCCAAGCATCTTCGTCTTGCCATACACGCCGAGCGACGACCACTTGTCCAGCGTCGCGTCGAAGCCGCCCGGGCTGAACATCAAGAGCGGCTCGCCGCTGCCGCGAACCTCGTAGCGGGTGACGATGCCGTCGAGGGTGACGCTGGGCATGTCAGTGCCGCCCGGCCGTTCCGAAGGCACTGAGCGTCCCCTCTGGGGGCAGCGAAC
>JANMAP010000037.1:0-1743 GCA_031359905.1 Burkholderiales bacterium
AATTCCCGCCGCCGCGCACGATCCTTGGTGGCGCGCGGCAGTCGGCCTGGGCAACCTGGATGGCTTTCGGCAAGCTCTCTCTGAAGGGGCGGGCACTGCGCTATCTGGCGCAGCGCGAGTATTCACGCGCCGAACTCGAACGCAAGCTGATGCCGTTTGCCCGCGCGCAGGCCGTGGAGGTCGCGCAGGCCGCGCAAGCCACGCAAGCCACGCAAGCCACGCAAGCCACGCAGGCAACTCCGGCCGCGCAGGCCCCGCAAGGCGCCAGCGACGGGCGGCGGGGATCCTGCGAAGCGGTTCCCCACGCCGATGCCCATCCGGACCGCGTTGCGGGTGGCGTCGCCGGTGGCTATGACGCTGCCGACGATGCCCAGGGCACTGCCTCCAGCGCGCGCCAGCTGATCGCCAACACGCTCGACGATCTCGCTGGCCATGGCCTGCTCAGCGATGCCCGCTGCGCCGACGCCGTCGTCACCAGCAAGGCCGCCCGCTTGGGCGTCCACCGATTGAAGCAAACCCTGCAGTCCAAGGGCCTGGCGCCCGAGCTGATCGAAACCAGCCTGCAGCGCGTTTCAGCGACCGAATACAGCCGCGCGGTGGATCTCTGGCGCCGCCGCTTCGGCACACCACCGGCCGACGCCGCCGAGCGCGGGCGCCAGGCACGCTATCTGGCCGGCCGCGGCTTTGCGTCCGACATCATTCGGCGCGTGCTGCAGGCGCGGGACGACGACTAGAGACTGACGCAGCTGCTGCGATGCAACATGCTAAATTCGGTCGCGCGCTGCACCGGCGCCTCTGCAGCCCGACCGATGACCCTTCCGCCAGCGGCGCCCCAGCGCCAGCTCAAGCACCGCCGCCAGATCGACGTGCAGGTGTACGCGCGCGGCAACGGCCTGTGGGAAGTCGACGCCACCGTCCACGACATCAAGACCCGCGCGGCGCTCATGGCCGATGGGCCACGGGCGGCCGGCTCGGCCATCCACGACCTGATGCTGCGTCTCGTCGTCAACGAACAGTTCGACGTCGTCGAAGCCGGCTCCGACAGCCGAGCCATGCCCTACCCTGGCGTGTGCGGTGCCCACGATGATGTCTACGCCCGCCTGGTCGGGCTCAACCTGCTGCGCGACTTTCGCCGCGCGCTGCGCGAACGTGTTGGCGGCGCGCAAGGCTGCACTCACCTGACCGAACTCGCGCAGGTGCTGCCGACCGCGGTGGTCCAGGCCTTCGCGGGCGACGTGCTGGACACGCGCGGCCAGGACGACGGCGCGACACGACCCTTCCAACTCGACCGTTGTCACGCCTTGCGCAGCGACGGCGAGGCGGTGCGCCTGCATTACCCGCGCTGGTACCGCTCCGCAGGCGATGCCGCGCCGACCCCGACCGATCGGCTGGCCCAGCCGAGCGTGCCCATTGACGACAGAACGACGAGCGAGGAGCCGCGATGAAGATTCATGAGTACCAGGCCAAGGAACTGCTGCGTGCCCACGGTGTGCCGGTGCCGCGTGGTTACCCGGCCTTCACGGTGCGCGAAGCCCAAGAAGCGGCGCAGAAGCTCGGCGGCAGCGTTTGGGTCGTCAAGGCGCAGATCCACGCCGGCGGCCGCGGCAAGGGCGGCGGCGTCAAGCTGGCGCGCAGCGCGGGCGAGGTCGAACAGCTGGCCACGCAGATTCTCGGCATGCAGCTGAAGACCCACCAGACCGGCCCCGAAGGGCAACTGGTGCGCCGTTTGCTGGTCGAGGAAGG
>JANMAP010000044.1:0-19708 GCA_031359905.1 Burkholderiales bacterium
GCGCGCTATGTGGCCAAGAACATCGTCGCCGCCGGCCTGGCGCGGCAGTGCCAGATCCAGGTGGCCTACGCCATCGGCGTGGCCAAGCCGATGAACGTGACCGTCTACACCGAAGGCACCGGCCGGATCAGCGACGAGAAGATCGCCGCGCTGATCCAGGAGCATTTCGACCTGCGCCCCAAGGGCATCATCCAGATGCTCGACCTGCTGCGGCCGATCTACGAGAAGACCGCGGCGTACGGGCACTTCGGGCGCGAGGAGCCCGAATTCGCTTGGGAACGCACGGACAAGTCTCAAGCGCTGCGTGCAGCGGCAGGGCTGTAGGGCCCTGCGGGCGCGCAGCGCCCCTTGAGACTTGGGCGCCTGCTCATATCGCGCCAGCGATGTGCGCAGGCACCACAAGGCCGCTGTCCTGCGCGCGGCGGCCGGCTTGTAGGTCAGACGCTTACCGCGGCGCGGTGCGGCTGAGATCTGGGTCGCGGGGCGCGTTCAGGCATCGATGACGCGCTCGCCGTCGCGGCGCAACGCGCCTTTGCTGGCCAGGTGTTCCAGCGCCTCCAGCACCCAATCGCGCAGGCTGGCCACACCGCGCGGCGCAAAGCGCAGCCACAGCCCGGCCAGCAGCGGCGCGCCTTCGGCCCAGTCCAGCAGGTCGGGCAAGGCCTGTTCGCGTTCCTCCATCAAGTGGTACTTGAGCAGCACATTCAGCGCGTGCCCGGCGTGCCTTGCGGGGTCGCGCCGCAGGCCCGCCAGCCGCGTGCGCGCGCGGGCCAGCGCGCCGGCGACGTCGTCGAACGGCGCGCCGTGCCCCGGCACCACCCAGCGCACGGGCAGCCCGGAGATCAGGTCCAGCGTCGCGCCGACGTCGTCGAAACCGGGTTCACCGGCGATCTCCGGGAAGACCACCCCGAAGCCGTTTTCCCACAGCGCGTCGGCCGACAACAGCAGACCGTTGGCCGCGTCGAACAGCAGCACGGCGTGCGGGTCGTGGCCGGGCGCCATGTGGACCTGCCAGGCGCGGCCACCGGCGATGACGGGCTCGCCGGGCTTCAGCGTCGCCTGCCACGCGAAGCGCTCCAGCCGCTGCGCAGTCAGGTGGTGGCTCATCGCCGGCTCGTCCCAGGCCAGCACCGCAGCGGCCTCGCCCGGTGGTACGACGAGCGCGGCGCCGAACACGCGCTGCAGCGCGGCGTTGCCGCCGCAATGGTCGGAGTGCAGGTGGGTGTTGACGACGCGCGCCAACGGGGCGCCGCGCAAGGCGGCGCCGACCAGCGCCAGCGTCTGCGCGGCGTGGTTGACATGGCCGCTGTCGATGAGCACGGCGCCGTCCTCGCCCGTCGCCGGGTGGATCAGCACGTTGTTCGACGACAGCCAGCCACGCTCGAAAGCGGTCAGGCCATCGAAGGCGGAGGACAGGGCACGGCGCATGCACTGATTGTCGCGGCCCGCTGATGCACCCGAGCACGCTGCGGACTGTTTGTCCGCAGGCGCGCTGGGCGCAGGCCCGGGCGGTGCTGGACTTCGTTCGTGAACGCGGCGTGGTCCACCCGCGCGCGGTCGATGAACGGCTTGCCCACGGCAAGGTCCAAGTGGCTCGTATTTGTCGATCGCCCCGGGCGGCCAGCACGCCGATCGCAGCATCGTCATTCGCGTGGGAACGGATCGGCAGGGCGCTGGCGCTGCGCGCGGCTGCCGGCCTGTAAGACTGCTCCACCTGGCGGCGCTGTCAAGCTGCCGCGGCCGTCCCGCCACCAGCCGCTGGCAACGGCGGCACCTCCGCCCACAGCGCCTCCGCGCTGACCACCAGCGCGACGGAGGCCAGGGCCACGCCCTCGCCCGGCGCCCCGGGGTGCAGCACCCAGGCCTCGCCGCCGTCCAGCGCCTGGCGGCGGAACAGATCGCAGCGCCGCGCGTCGGGGTCGACCAGCAACACCTCGCGCAGCGTGGGCAGGCTGCGGTAGGCCGCAAATTTGTCGCCGCGGTCGAAGGCGGCGGTGGCCGGCGACAGCACCTCCACCAGCAGCACGGGCTCGCGTTTGACCAGCGGGTCGGCGCTGTCGCGTTCACTGCAGGTGACCATCACGTCGGGGTAGAAATAGGCATCGACCGATTCGACGCGCAGCTTCATGTCGGTGATGAAGGTGCGGCAGGGTGAGCCCGCGAGGTGCTGGCGCAGGGCGAGATAGACATTCCCGGCCGCCGTGACGTGCCGCTCGCCCGCCCCGGCCATCGCGAAGACCTCGCCGCGCACGAACTCGTGCCGGGTCGTCTGGGTGGCGTCCCAATCCAGAAAGTCGGCCGCGGTGAGCGGCAGGTTCAGAGCGGGAAGTCCCATGGCTGGCTCCGTGTGGACGCGAATGTCGAGTTTAGGGTGGCGCCCCGCCAGGCGCGCTGCGCTGGCGGTTCAACGCCAGCAGGCGGCGCAGCACCTCGCCGTCGGACAGCGCCGCCGCGGGCGCTGGCCAGGTGGGTCTTGAAGCCGTAGCCGCGCTGGATGCGCCATTGCAGCTCGCCGATCCACACCGTGACGCGCGCCAGCTCGGCGGCGTATTCGTTGAGCTCGATGCCTAGCACGTTGTGCGGGCCGGTCAGGTCGTGCTGGCGTTCCAGGCCGAGCTGTTCGGCTTCCAGGTTGACCTGGTGCTCGATGTCCTTCAGGCACTTCAGCGCCAGGTACAGGAAGTTGCCGCTGCCGCAGGCCGGGTCGAGCACGCGAAAGCCCTGCAGGCGCTGCAGGAAGCCGACGAAGGCGGCCTGCGCGTCGCGCCAGGCCTTGTCGCCGTGCCGCTTGCTCCTGGCCAGCGCGGCTTCGACCTTGGCGCGCTGCACTGCCCATTCGGCGAGCAGCGGGCGCTGCACGACCGGCTCGACCATGGGCAGGATGGTCGCCGGGTCGGTGTAGTGCGCGCCGAGCTGGCTGCGCTTGGCCGGGTCCAGCCCGCGTTCGAACAGCGTGCCCAGGATGCTCGGGTCGATGGCGCTCCAGTCCAGCGCGCTGGCCGCCTTCAGCGCGGCCACATCGTCGGCGGCCAACGGCGGCACGTCGACCTGCTGGAACAGGCCGCCGTTGAACCACGGCACCGCGTCGACGCCGAACAGGCCGCCGTCGCGCATCGTCGCCAGCAGCGCCAGCAGCTGCGCGCGCAGCCGTTCGGGGGCGACCTGTGCGCCGACCAGGCGTTCGAACAGGCGCGCCGGCAGCGGGCCGGTGTCTTCGGCGAAGAAGCAGAACACGCATTGCGTCAGGAAGTGGCTGGCCTGGGCTGTGCCGGCACACCGGCATCGCGCAGCCGCGCCGCGGTACCGGCGAAGGTGCGTGCGGCTTCTTCGGTGATGTCGCGGGTGGTCTGGCGCGGCTTCAAGGCGTCGGGCGCATGCCACAGCGCGCGCAGGCGCTGCTGCCCCTCGGGGCGCGTCAGGTCTTCCAGCGCGAAGGCGTGGCGTTCGCTGGGCGTGCCGGTGAAATGGGTGTGGACTTCGATGCGCTGGCGGTCACTGACCACCAGCAGCGGCGGGTTTTCCAGCGGCAGCGCCTACATCATCAACTGCCGCAGCTCGCCTTCTCTTGCCCGGGGCCTTGTATTCCCAGGCGAAATGGCCCTTGAGCCAGACGTCGGCGAAACCGTCGGTGCGCACGCCGCTGCCGCCGATCTTGGCCACGCCGCGTTCGAAGCAGTAGCGCTCGGGGTCGCCGGGTTCGGGCTCGTCGATGACGCGGCACAGATCGATGAAATGGGCCTGCGCACGGCGCGCTCGTTCAGCGCGTGCGCCGGGGCACCGGCCTGCCACTTGCGAACGAACTCCTGCGCCTGCATCCGTGCCTGCTCCCTGATCCATGGGCCGCGCCGCCGGCGGCGGCCGGGCGCATTTCAACACGGCATCATCTGGCCGATGCCGCGCCCGATCACCCTCGACGACCTGCGCCGCCACGCGGTGGCGCGCACGCTGTTCAAGCCGACGACGCTGCCCCAGGCCATCGCCCGACTCGGTTTCGTGCAGGCCGATCCGATCCGCGCGCCGGCCCGCTCGCAGGATCTGACGCTGCGCCACCGCGTCAAGAACTACCGCGCCGGCGACCTGGAACGGCGCTACCCGACGCTGGCCATCGAGGAAGATTTCTTCGTCAATTACGGATTCGTGCCGCGCGCGACGCATGCGCTGATGCACCCGCGCACGCCGCGGACCGTCTGGCCGCAGACGCGGTGGGCGCAGGCCCAGGCGGTGCTGGATTTCGTGCGCGAACGCGGCGTGGTCCACCCGCGCGAGGTCGATGAACGGTTTGCCCACGGCCAGGTCAAGAACTGGTTCGGCGGCAACAGCAATGCCAGCACGCAGCTGCTCGACGGCATGCACTACCGCGGCCTGGTGCGCATCGCCGGGCGCGACAGCGGCGTGCGGCTGTACGCGGCGCGCGATGCGCAGGCCTGCGCCACCGACCCCGACGCCGCGCTCGACGCGCTGGCCGATGTGATCGTGGCCAAGTACGCGCCGCTGCCCGAGCGCACGCTGAGCATGCTGATCCAGCGCCTGCGCCTCGCCGCGCCGCAGTGGGAGACCCTGCGCCGCGGCGCGGTGGCACGCGCCAAGGCGCGGCTGGCCAGCGCGCGTGTCGACGGCGTGACCTGGTACTGGCCGACTGGCGAGAACCCGGCCAGCGCGCGCCACCGCAGCGACGATCAGCTGCGCCTGCTGGCACCCTTCGACCCCATCGTCTGGGACCGCTATCGCTTCGAGCTGCTGTGGGGCTGGGCCTACCGTTTCGAGGCCTACACCCCGGCGCCGCAGCGCGTTCGCGGCTATTACGCGCTGCCGCTGCTGTGGCGCGGCCAGGTGATCGGCTGGGGCAACCTCACGCTGCGCGATGGCGAACTCCGCGACGACATCGGCTACGTCAGCGGCCGCGCGCCGCGCGATGCGGCCTACCGACAGGCGCTGGCCGCCGAGCTGCAGCGCCTGCGCGAGTTTCTCGGCCTGTCCTGATCGGGGGCAGGCACGAGCAGATCAAGCGCTGCGGTCCTGTTCGGATCCCCCGCGGACACGGCCGGCCCCCGGCCGGCGTCTGGGCGGTCAAGCCAATGCGCGCTGGCGCGTTGCCAGCAGCGCGCCGAAGGCCAGCAACCCCGCCGAGACCGCAAAGCCGCGCAGCAGCCCCGCGCCGTCGGCCACCCAGCCGACCAGGCTGGGGCCGACGATCTGCCCGGCGGCAAAGACGATGGTGAAGGCCGCCACCGCCGTCGGCCAGGCAGCTTGGGGCAGGTTGTGACGAACCAGCGCCGTGGTCGAGGCGACCAGCGCCAGGAAGACGCTGCCGAACAGCGCGCCCGACAGCAGCACGACCAGCGGCTGCGCACTCACCACCGGCAGCAGCGTGGCCACGGCCAGCAGGGCATTCAGCAAGGCCAGCGTCTGCCCGCCGCGCCAGCGCTGCAGCAGACCGGCCCAGATGAACGACGAGGCGACGACGCCCAGCCCCAGCAGACCGTAGAAGCCGAGCACGAAGCCGCGGCCCAGACCGAGCTCCCGCAGCAGCGTGATCACGAAGGTCATGTAGCCGATGTAGCCCAGCCCGAACAGCCCATAGCCGGCCATCGCCCAGGCCAGCCGCGACAGGCCCGCCGGCTGGCGCGACGCGCCGGGCTGCGGCGGGGCGCTCAACGCGCGGGTCCCGGCGGCCGTGATGGCGGTCGACAGCAGTGCGGCCGCCCCCAGCGCGCTCCACGCCCACGACCAATGCAGGGGCGGCACGATCAGCGACGAGACGATGATGCCCAGGCCCGTCCCGCCGTAGTACAGGCCCAGCACCTGTCCCGGGCCGATCGCCCAGCCGCCGCCCGGCGCCCGCGGCGGCAGCCGTCCAGCCAGCCGGGCGGCGAGCAGCCCGCCGGCCACGAAGCTGGCGGCGCTGGCCACGCCCGACGCCACGCGCAGGGCATACAGCCAGGCGTCCGCGCGGACCAGCCCGTGCAGGGCCAGCAGCAGCCCGGCCAGCGCGCCGCCGATCAGCATCAAGGCCCGCGCGTCGAAGCGCCGCAGCAGCGCCGGCATGGCCAGCGCGCCGACCAAGTAGCCGGCCGCATTGGCGGTGTTCATCGCGCCGGCGGTCAGGTAACTCCAACCGAGCTCGGCGCGCATCGCCGGCAGCAGCAGCGCGTAGGAAAAGCGGGCCATGCCCAGCGACACCGCGGCGGCCAGCGCGAGCGCGACGGTGGCCAGCAGCGGCCGGGCCACCGCGCCGCTGCCCGCAGTGCCGCTGCCCTCTGCGCCGCTGCCGTCAGCCATGGCCGCGGGCTGTCGACGACGCTGGCGGCTGCGCAGCGAGCACCGCGGCGGCGACTTCGGCAAACCCGTCGCCGCGTTCGCCCGCCGTGATGAAGGCCGGCCAGTGCGTCAGCCGGTCGGCGAAGTGGCGCAGGTTGGCGACGCCGACGCTGAGCGGGAAGGCCTCGAACATCCGCTGGTCATTGGGCGAGTCACCGACATAGACCCAGCGGCCGATCTCGGCGTCGAGGTCGCGGCCGAACAGCCGCCGCGCCATCCAGCGCGCTGCGCTGAGCTTGTCGTGCGCGCCGAACCAGCCGTTGATGTGGATCGAGCTGACGGTGGCGGTCATCCCTTCCTCGCGCATCACGGCCACGACCTGCGCGATGGACTCGGGCGCCAGCTGCGCGAATTCGCTGTGATCGATGGCGATGTCGGTGACGCGGCCGGTACTGTCGCGCGCGCGCCGCGCCGCGGGCACCTCGCGCAGCACGCGTGCCTCGACCTGGCGCAGCCGCTGGGCGTTGCGTGCGCGGGTGGCCGCGTCCTGGACGTATTCGGTGGACAGCCCGGCGCCATCGCGCACCAGCGCCACGGCGCCGTTCTCGGCAACGATGGCGGCCACCGGCCAGGCATGGGCGAACGGTTCGCTCCAGCCCAGAGGCCGGCCGGTGATGGCGACCACCGGCAGGCCGGCGCGGTGCAGCGCCTGCAGCGCGCTCAGCGCGGCGGGTTCGATGGCGCCGTCGCGCGTCAGGGTGTCGTCGATGTCGGTGAACACCCCCTGCACGGCGGCCAGCGCGGACGGCGGGCAATCGGCCCAGGGGCGCACGTGGTGGATGCGGCGGGGGTCGCTTCGTGGAACAGCACCGATCATCGGCACCAGTGTGACATGCAGGTTCGGCGCCGCTCGGCTAAACTGCGCGGCTTCCGAGGAGCGTTGCAACCTTCGGTCCTGCCCCAGGACCCATCGAAGGCCAGGCTCGGAACAGTCCCATGCAACTGCGCTCACCTGCACGCTTGGCCGACGTGGGTGAGTGATCTTCCCGCCTTGCTTCTCCTCCGGCCGCCGGCGTGCAGGTTCCAACCATTGCCATGGAGCCTGACGCATGAACGCCGTACTCAAACCCCTGCACACCACCGCGCAATTTCCCGACAGCGCCGTCGCCGACCTGTCGCTGGCCGACTGGGGCCGCAAGGAAATCAAGATCGCCGAGACCGAGATGCCCGGTCTGATGGCCATCCGCGATGAATTCGCCGCCCGGCAGCCGCTGAAGGGCGCACGCATCACCGGCAGCCTGCACATGACGATCCAGACCGCCGTGCTGGTCGAGACCCTGCAGGCCCTCGGCGCGCAGGTGCGCTGGGCCAGCTGCAACATCTTCAGCACCCAGGACCACGCCGCCGCCGCGCTGGTCGTCAAGGGCACGCCGGTCTTTGCCTACAAGGGCGAGACGCTGGTCGACTACTGGGACTACACGCACCGCATCTTCGAATTCGGCGCCCAGGGCGCGAAGGGCGA
Organism: Burkholderiales bacterium; assembly: GCA_031359905.1. Classification (GTDB taxonomy): domain Bacteria; phylum Pseudomonadota; class Gammaproteobacteria; order Burkholderiales; family Burkholderiaceae_C; genus Rubrivivax. Next base: position 7,781 of record JANMAP010000044.1, read on the forward strand.
GGGCCCGAACATGATCCTCGACGACGGCGGCGACGCGACGCTGCTGATGCACCTGGGCAAGACGGCCGAGAGCGACCTGTCGGTGCTGGCCAACCCGACCAGCGAGGAAGAGACCATCCTCTACGCCGCCATCAAGGCCAAGCTGAAGGTCGACCCGACCTGGTACAGCCGCAAGAGCGCCGAGATCATCGGCGTGACCGAAGAGACGACGACCGGCGTGCACCGTCTGAAGGAGATGAGCGCCAAGGGCAGCCTGATGTTCCGCGCCATCAACGTCAACGACAGCGTCACGAAGAGCAAGTTCGACAACCTCTACGGCTGCCGCGAATCGCTGGTCGACGCGATCAAGCGCGCCACCGACGTGATGATCGCCGGCAAGGTCGCCGTGGTCGCCGGCTATGGCGACGTGGGCAAGGGGTCGGCGCAGGCACTGCGCGCGCTGTCGGCGCAGGTCTGGGTGACCGAGATCGACCCCATCAACGCCTTGCAGGCGGCGATGGAAGGCTACAAGGTCGTGACGATGGAATACGCCGCCGACAAGGCCGACATCTTCGTCAGCGCCACCGGCAACCGCAGCGTCATCACCCGCGCGCACATGGCGGCGATGAAGGACCAGGCCATCGTCTGCAACATCGGCCACTTCGACAACGAGATCGACGTCGCCGCGCTGGCCGACCTGACCTGGGAAGAGATCAAGCCGCAGGTCGACCACGTGATCTTTCCCGGCCAAGGCGGCCAGCCCGGCAAGCGCATCATCATGTTGGCCAAGGGCCGGCTGGTGAACCTGGGCTGCGGCACCGGCCACCCGAGCTTCGTGATGAGCTCAAGCTTCGCCAACCAGACCATCGCCCAGATCGAGCTGTTCACGCACAGCGACTTCTACGAGCAGGGCAAGGTCTACGTGCTGCCCAAGCACCTCGACGAGAAGGTCGCGCGGCTGCACCTGAAGAAGGTCGGCGCGATGCTGACCGAACTCAGCGACGAGCAGGCGGCCTACATCGGCGTGCCCAAGCAGGGGCCGTACAAGCCCGACAGCTACCGGTATTGATGGCTCGACCATGAGCACCGAACGGCAAGCGGTGCCCATCAGCTTCGAGTTCTTTCCGCCCAACACCCCCGTCGGCAGCGACAAGCTGAAGACGGTGGTCGCGGAGCTGGCGGCCGTGCGCCCGGAGTTCTTCAGCGTCACCTATGGCGCCGGGGGCTCGACGCGCGACAAGACGCTGGCGACGGTCAGGGACATCGCGGCGATGGGCCACGAGGCGGCGCCGCACCTGAGCTGCGTCGGCAGCACGCACGGCAGCATCCGCGAGATCCTGGCGACCTACCGCGCGCAGGGCATCCGCCGCCTGGTGGCGCTGCGCGGCGACCTGCCCAGCGGCACCGCGGTGGCCGGCGAGTTCCGCTTCGCCGCGGACCTGATCGCCTTCGTCCGCCAGGAACAGGGCCGCGACTGGCACATCGAGGTCGCCGCCTATCCCGAATACCACCCGCAGCAGCGCTACGCAAAGAAGGACCTGGAGCACTTCGCGGCCAAGGTCCAGGCCGGCGCCGACAGCGCGATCACGCAGTTCTTCTTCAATCCCGACGCGTACTTCCACTTCGTCGACGAGGCGCGCTCGCTCGGCGTCGACGTGCCGATCGTGCCGGGCATCATGCCGATCCACAACTACGCCCGCATCGCCCAGTTCGCGGCGCGCGACGGCATCGAGATCCCGCGCTGGGTCGCGCTGAAGATGGAAGGCTACCTGGACGACGCCGCGTCGATCCGCGCCTTCGGCATCGAGGTCGTCGCCCGCCTATGCCGGCGCCTGATCGAAGGCGGCGCCCCGGGCATCCATTTCTACACGCTCAACCAGAGTGCGCTGTCGCTGGAGATCTGCAAGCGCCTCGGGTACTGAGGACGCAACACTCCGCTTCAGCTGCCACCAAGCTGCCGCCGCGGACCCGGCTTGGCCGGCCGCTGGCGGCGCCCCCCGGCCAGGCAGTGGCCTTTTCCGGCCCACGAGGGGGAAGCGGCGAAGCCGCTGCGGGGGTGGGCCTTTATTCGGGTCGCTGCCAGGCCGCCCCTTCGTCCGTCAACACCGCGTCGAGCGGCACGTCGTGCGGCTCGGGCTCCAGCCAGGGCAGAAAGCCGTGCGAATAGCACAGGCCCACGGTGTAGGGCCGCGGCTGCAGCGTGGCCAGTGTGCGGTCGTAGAACCCCCCGCCGTAGCCCAGGCGCACGCCGCGCGGGCCGAAACCGACGCAGGGCACCAGCAGCAAGGTCGGCGCGAACACCGGCGTACCCTTGGGCTTGGGAATGCCGTAGGCATCGTCTTCCATCTCGCAGCCCGGATACCAGAGCTGGAAACGCAGCTGCTTGGTGTCCTTGTCGACCACCGGCAGGCCGATGCGGCGGGCGGCGTCGGCCTCGCTCCAGCGGTACAGCGCCGGTAGCGCGTCGAACTCGCCCTTGATCGGCCAGTACACACCGATCGCCGAATCGAGCCGGCCGACGAGCCAGACGCGCAGCACTTCCTGCAGGTGCATGGCGCGTTGATGGCGGTCGATCAGCTGCTGGCGTTCGGCCTGCAACTGCCGGCGCAGGGTCTTCTTGTCGTGCGACGGTTCGAGATTGGGCAGGTAGGAACTCATGCAGCGTTCGCCGTCTTCCGGCCGGGGCTGAAACGCCGCCATTGTCACGCGTCACATGTCACGCCACGGCCAAGCGCCCCTGGCAACGGATGCGCCCGCTGCGGGCGCGCGGCCGGGCGGATTCGCCGCCGCGGGTGCCGGGCGACCCCGCCGCGCCGGCGCGGGCCGTTCAAGCCTCCAGCGCAACGCCGGGCAGCGACGATGCACGCGGTCGGACCCAGGCGCCGAGCCAGCCCGCCGCGCGACGGCCGGCAGACCGACGCGATGCCGGCGCTTCGAGCACCCGGACATGGGCCTGCGGCCAGCCTTCGAGGACCCACTCGGTTCCCGCCGGCAGCACGTGGCGCTGGCCGGCCTGCAGCCAGACGTCGGCCGCCTGCCGATCGGGCCGGCCGCCGGTCAGCCAGACCTCGCCGTCGCCGACCTCGATCCAGCGGGTCAGCTCGGCGGCCGGCAGGCGCGTCGCGGCGTGCGGCGCCAGGGCCCATTCCCATGGCGCGCCGGCGGCGCTGGTTTGATGCGAAAAGTTGATGGCAGAATAGTCCATGTCTTGGCTCCCCACGTCGATCGACAGATTCGACGACATAGCTGCATTTTCAGGTTATCCCAGGGGGTCGTCCAATCACGATGTTCGTAGTGATTGATAACCGATTCACATGAACATGCCACGCCACCGCGCGCTCGCTGTCGGCCCACTGCGGGCCTTCGAAGCGGTTGCCCGGCTGCTCAGCTTTCGCGGAGCGGCCGACGAGCTGCACCTGACCCAGCCGGCCATCAGCCGGCAGTTCAAGGGCCTGGAAGACGAGCTCGGAACGCCGCTCTTCCTGCGCGGCACGCGGCATGTCGAACTCACCGGCGCCGGCAGCGCCTTGCGCCGGGTCGTCGAGCCGCTGCTGTCTCAGCTCGATGCCAGCGTGCGCCAGATCCGCAGCGCCCAGCGTCGCCAGCCTGTCGGGGTGACGACCTTTGCGTCGTTCGCGTCGCTGTGGCTGCTGCCGCGCTTGCAAGGCTTCCAGGCCACCCACCCGGACATCGATATCCGCATCTCGGCCAGCGACGCGCTGGCCGACACCGACGATCCCGAACTCGACATGGCCCTGCGCTATTGCCTGCCCGGGGGCGCGCCGCCGGGCTCGACGGCCCTGTTCGGCGAGGTGCTGACCCCAGTGGCCAGCCCGTCGCTGCTGGCCCGGCAGCGCCTGAAAAGCCCGGCCGACCTGGCCCGCCACACCTTGCTCGAGGAAGACGACGACCGCCCCAGCGCGCAGTTCCTGAGCTGGCGCCACTGGCTGCAGTTGCATGCGCCGCCGGCGCTCGAACCGCGCGGCTGGATCTACATGAACTTCACCTACCAGCAGATCCAGGCCGCGCTGGCTGGCCAGGGTCTGGCGCTGGCCCGGCTGGCGCTGGTCCGCGAATCGCTGGACCGCGGCGAGCTGGTCGAACCATTCGGGCGCAGCGGCCGCGTGACCTCGCCTTTCGGCTACTGGCTCGTGCGCTGGCCGGCGCGGCGCGAACGGCCCGCCTTGTCGGCGTTCGAGGCCTGGCTGCTCGATCAGGCCGCCGCAACGCGCCAGGCCCTGGGCGACGACACAGCCGCTGGCCCGGCAGGGTGACCTTGGCGCGAAAAAGCCTCACCCGCCTGAGCTAAATTCAAGTCACCTGCACGGGCCCACGGCCCTACATTGCGTTCCATGCGTTCCCTTTCCGTCCCTCACCTTTCCGTCCCTCACCTGTTTGTCGCCGCCGGCCTGCTCGCCGGGCTGGCCACTGCGCCGTCGCCTTTGCGGGCGGCAACGGCCACCGCCGCCCCGGCCGCGGCGGTGGCAGCGCCGTCCATCGGCGACAGCGCCCTGCTTGCGGCGCGCGACGCCCTGCGCAGCCGCGACCGGGCGCGCCTGGTCGCGCTGCGCAACGAGTTGATCGCCAGCGGCCACCCGCTGGCGCGCTGGGCCGACTACTGGGAACTCGGCAACCGCCTGGCCGAAGCCCAGCAGGCCGAGCTCGAAGCCTTTTACGCGCGCTGGCCGGGCAGCTATGTCGAAGACCGGCTGCGCAACGACTGGCTGCTCGAACTCGGCCGGCGTCGCGACTGGGTCAACTTCAAGCTCGAGTTCCCGCGCTTTCGCATGAACGACGACCGCGAGGTCACCTGCTATGCCCTGTTGACCCAGCACCTGGACGGCCAGAACGTGCGCGCCGAAGCCCGCGCGACCTGGCTGGCGCAGCGTGACGGCGACGAAGCTTGCGCGCTGCTGACCAGCCGGCTGGTCGACGACCGCGCGCTGTCCGCCGACGATGTCTGGCTGGCGGCCCGCGCCGCCGCCGAAGCCAACCGGCCGCGTGCCGCACGCCAGGCCGCGGCCTTGACCGGCCCCAACGGCGCCGCCGCCGCCAACGCCGTCGACGACTTGTTCAAGGATCCGCTGCGCTACCTGCAGCAGCTGCCGGCAGCCGGCGCGCAGGGTGAACTGGTGGTCATGGCGCTGACGCGGCTGGCTGCTGCCGACCCCGAACTGACCGCCGGGCAGATCGAGAACTTCTGGCAGCGCCAGCTCAGCATCGCCCAGCTGGCAGCCGCGTGGGCCCAGGTGGCCAAGCAGGCGGGCTTCAAGCAACTGCCGATGGCCCAGGATCTGGTGCAGCGCGCCTGGCGGCTGCGCAGCACCGCGGCACGGCAGGGGCACGAGCTGCCGCGCTGGTCTGACGAGTTGCTGGCCTGGCAGGTGCGCACCGCCCTGCGCCTGCCGGCGACCGACCCGCAGCGCTGGCCCAGCATCGCCCGCGCCATCGACGCGATGAGCGCGGCCGAACAGCGCGACAGCACCTGGATCTACTGGCGCGCCCGCGCCCGCCGGGCTCTGGCCGCGGCCGGCGCAGACGGCGATGCGGCGCGCGAACAGGCCCGGCTGGCGCTCGAAGGCCTGAGCAGCCAGCAGGGTTTCTACGCCAAGCTGGCGACCGAGGAACTCGGCCGCCGCGTCAGCCTGCCCGAACCGCCCGAGGCCCTGACGCCCGCCGAGCTGGAGACCGCGCGCCAGCATCCCGGCCTGCAGCGGGCCTTGCAGCTGATCGCCCTGGGCCTGCGCAACGAAGGCGTGCGCGAATGGAACTATTCGCTGCGCGGCATGGCCGAGCGCGAACTGCTGGCCGCCGCCCAGCAGGCCTGCGACCGCGAGATCTGGGACCGCTGCATCAACACCAGCGAACGCACCCGCGGCACCATCGACATGGCCCAGCGCTTCCCCACGCCGTTCCGCGAGCAGGTGCTGGCGCAGGCCCGCGAAACCGGCATCGACCCGGCGTTCAAGTACGGGCTGATCCGCCAGGAATCGCGCTTCATCAACGCCACGCGCTCGAACGTCGGCGCCACCGGGCTGATGCAGCTGATGCCGGCCACCGCCAGCTGGACAGCGCGCAAGATCGGCCTGGAGTACCGCCCGACGATGATCTCCGACCGCGCCACCAACCTGCGACTGGGCACCTCCTACCTGAAGCTGGTGCTCGACGACTTCGGCGGCTCGCAGGCGCTGGCCGCCGCGGCCTACAACGCCGGCCCGGCGCGGTCGCGGCGCTGGCGCGAAGGCCCGTTTGTCGAGGCCGCGGCCTGGGCCGAAAGCATTCCTTTCAACGAGACCCGCGACTACGTGAAGAAAGTGCTGTCCAACGCGGTCGACTACACCCTGGTGCTGGCCCAGCCCGCCCCACCCGAGGCAGCGTCGCTGAAGGCCCGTCTCGGTCCGCTGGTCGGCCCGCGCGAGCCGGGTGCTGCCGGCGCCGTCGACCGCGACCTGCCCTGACCGATGAGCGACAAGATCCTGGTCCTCGGTGGCACGGGCTTCGTCGGCCGCGCCGTCTGCGAAAGGCTGGCCGAACGCAGCGGCGGCGGCTTCGTGCGGGTGCCGACGCGGCGCCTGAAACATGGCGGCCCGATGCGCGCCTTGCCGACCGTCGAACTGGTGCAGGCCGACGTCCACGAGCCGGCCCAGCTTGCCCGGCTACTGGACGGCTGCGACGCCGTCATCAACCTGGTGGCCATCCTGCACGGCAGCGCGGAGGCCTTCGAGCGCGTGCACGTGGCGCTGCCGCAGCAGTTGGCGCGGGCCTGTGCTGGCGCCGGCGTGCGCCGGGTGGTGCATGTCAGTGCGCTCGGCGCGGGCCCGGGCGCGCCGTCGAACTACCTGCGCAGCAAGACCCAGGGCGAGGCGGTATTGACCGCTGCCGGGCTGGACCTCACGCTGCTGCGGCCGTCGGTCATCTTCGGCACCGAAGACCGCTTCATGAACGTGTTCGCCAGCCTGCAGGCGCTGGCCCCGGTGATGCCGCTGGCCGGCAGCCTGGCGCGCTTCCAGCCGGTGTGGGTCGAGGATGTGGCGAGTGCCATCGTGCGCTGCCTGGACCGGCGCGACAGCATCGGCCGCACCTATGAACTGGCCGGGCCCGGCACGTACACGCTGTCGCAGCTGGTGCGGCTGGCCGGCCGCTGGTCGGGGCACGAACGACCGCAGATACCGCTGCCCGACTTCGTCGGCCGGCTGCAGGCGCTGGCCATGGAATGCCTGCCCGGCGAACCGCTGATGTCGCGCGACAACATCGATTCGATGCGCCTGCCGAACATGGCCACGGGCCTGCTGCCGGGCCTGGCCGATCTGGGCATCACCGCCACCGCACTCGAGGCCGTGGCCCCCGGCTACCTGGGCGCGCAGTTCGGGCGGGCGCGGATGGAACGCTGGCGCGCGGTGGCCGGGCGCGAGTGAAGGGATTACGCCGCGGCTGATCGATCGGCGGCATCAAAGCCATGCCGCATCCTGATCGCCGGCCGCGCGCCGGCTGCGTAGCATGCGGACTGCGCACCGGAGGACGCGATGGCCCTGCAACTGCTGATCGGCAACAAGAATTACTCGTCATGGTCGATGCGGCCGTGGGTGCTGCTGCGCGAGCTGGGCATCGCCTTCGACGAACGCGTTCTGCGTCTCGACTTCCGGCCGAGCTCGGCCTTTCGCAGCGCGGTGGCCGAGGTCAGCCCGGCCGGCCGCGTGCCGGTGCTGATCGACGACGGTTTCGCCGTCTGGGACACGCTGGCCATCGTCGAGTACCTGCACGAGCGCTTCCCGCACGCCGGCGTGTGGCCGGCGGATGCGCGGCATCGCGCCCGCGCGCGCTGCCTGGCCGCCGAGATGCATGCCGGCTTCGGCGCGCTGCGCAGCCACTGCCCGATGAACATCGAGGCCCACCTGCCCGAGGTCGGCACGCGCCTGTGGGCCGAGCAGGGCGCCGTGCGCGACGATCTGGCCCGCATCGAAGCCGCCTGGGCCGACGCGCTGCAGTCCAGCGGCGGCCCGTTCCTGTTCGGCGCCTACAGCGCCGCCGACGCCTTCTTCGCGCCGGTGTGCATGCGCATCCGCAGCTATGCCTTGCCGGTGTCGGCAGCCACGGCGGCCTATGTCGAGCGGGTCAGCGCGACGGCGGCGGTTCAGGCGTGGATCGCCGATGCGCTGCGCGAACACGACTTCATTGCCGAAGACGAGCCCTACCGCACGCGGCGATGAACGGCGGCACCGCGCACCGATGACAGGGCGCTTCTACGTCGTCGGCGGCGCGGTGCGCGACGCCCTGCTCGGCCTGCCGGCCAGCGACCGCGATTGGGTCGCCGTCGGCAGCACGCCCGAAGAGTTGCTGGCCGCCGGCTACAAGCCGGTGGGCCGCGACTTTCCGGTCTTCCTGCACCCGCAGACAGGCGAGGAAGTGGCGCTGGCGCGCACCGAACGCAAGTCGGGCCGCGGTTACCACGGCTTCAGCTTCCACGCCGCGCCCGAGGTGACGCTGGAAGAAGACCTGTCGCGCCGCGACCTGACGATCAACGCCATCGCGCGCGACGAGGACGGCACGCTGATCGACCCCTTCGGCGGCCAGGCCGACCTGCAGGCGCGGGTTTTTCGCCATGTCTCGCCGGCCTTCGTCGAAGACCCGGTGCGCCTGCTGCGGCTGGCGCGGTTGGCCGCGCGCTTCCCTGACTTCAGCGTCGCGCCGCAGACCCGCGCACTGCTGCGCGGCATGGTCCGCGATGGCGAGGTCGATGCGCTGGTGCCCGAACGCGTCTGGCAGGAACTCTCGCGCGGCCTGCTGCACCAGCGGCCGAGCCGGATGTTCGAGCTGCTGCGCGACTGCGGCGCGCTGGCCCGGCTGCTGCCCGAGGTCGACCGCCTGTGGGGCGTGCCGCAGCCGGCAGAACACCACCCGGAAGTCGACACCGGCGTGCACCTGATGCTGGTGCTGGACATGGCCGCACAACTGAACGCGTCGCTCCCGGTGCGCTGGGCCTGTCTGATGCACGACCTGGGGAAAGGCACGACGCCACCCCATCAATGGCCGCGCCACGTGGGGCACGAAGGCCGCAGCGCACGGCTGGCGCAGCAGGTCGCCGATCGCCTGCGCGTGCCGGTCGACTGCCGCGAACTGGCCGATGTCGTGGCCCGCGAGCACGGCAATGTCCACCGCAGCGCCGAGCTCGGCGCTGCGGCCGTGCTGCGCCTGTTCGAGCGCTGCGATGCCCTGCGCCGGCCGGCCCGTTTTGCCGAGGTGCTGCAGGCCTGCGAATGCGACGCGCGCGGCCGCACCGGCCGCGTTGACGAGCCCTACTCCCCGCAGCAACGCCTGCCGCCCCTGCTGCGCGCCGCGCTGGCCGTCGACACCGCCAGCGTGGCCGCTACTGCCGCCGCCGCCGGCCAGCACGGCCCGGCCATCGGCGAGGCCATCCAGCACGCCCGCATCGCCGCCGTGGCCGCACTGCTGAACACGCCATCAGCTTGAACAACGTCGCGACCGATCACCCAGCGGGCTTCGCAATCAGGGGCTCCGCGACAGAGGGATCGCGACCCAGCAGCCGCCGCGGAACCGGCTCCGCCGGGCCGCTGGCGGCGCCCCCCTGGGGGGGAAGCGCCGCAGGCGCTACGGGGGGGGTCAGATCAACAACCCGACCAGCATCGCCAGCACGCTGAGCACCAGCGAACTGGCCAACGGCACGTACCAGTCGCGCCCGCCGAGGCGAAAGCTGAAATCGCCCGGCAGCTTGCCCAGCCCGATCTTGCGCAGCCAGCCCTGCAGGCCGCTGAACAGCAGGCAGGCGACGAGGAAGACGAGCAGCCAGCGCACGCGATGGTCTACAGGGTGTGGCTGCGGTCGCCGGAGGCGAACCCCAGCGGGCTGAACTGCACCCCGCGGCCGAAGGCGATGACCTTGAACAGCTCGCCCATCTCGTGTTCGGTCAACAACTTCTGGGCGTGAGCCACCGCGCGCAAGTCGCCGCGATCGGCCGCAGCCTGCAGCAGATCGAGCAGGCCGCAATTCATCAGGAAGCGCGCCTGGCTGGTGTAGCCCAGCACGTCCAGCCCGGCATCCTGCGCCACCAGCGCCAGCGCGCTGAACTCGATGTGCGCGGTGATGTCCTGAAGGCCGACATCGCGCAGCGGCGCGTCGGCGCTGGGGTCGGCCCGGTGGCCACGGTGGCACATCAGCGTGCCGCCGCGGCGCTGCGGGTGGTGGTATTCGGCCTCGGGGAAACCGTAGTCGATGAACAGCGCGACGCCGCGCTGCAGACGGTCGGCCAGCGTGGCGATGAAGGCCTGGGCCTGCAGGTGCAGCTCGGTCAGCGTGCCAGGCACGAAGGGGCCCGTCGACGGCGGTGGGCGCAGCGCAGTCGGCCGGTCGGCCCACGCGAAGCGGCTGCCGCCGTTGTCGTGGTCCTCATCGACGACCACGCCGCGTTCGAACCATTGCTGCCCGTCCCAGTGCAGCAGTTGCACCGGCATCGCGTCGAGCACCTCGTTGCCGACGACCACGCCGTGCACCTGCCCGGGCAACGCGTCGAGCCAGACCACCCGATCGGCGAAGTCTGCCAGCGTGGCGGCCTGACGCGCGCGCAGCGCGCCCGAGACCTCGACGATCGCATAGCGTCTGATGCGGTCGCCCAGCGCCTGCAGCAACTGCAGCGCCAGCGCGCCCGAGCCGGCGCCGAACTCCAGCACCGTGTCGGCGGCAGCGGCGTCGAGCGCCTGCGCGACCTGGCGGGCCAGCGCGGCGCCGAACAGCGGCGAGAGTTCGGGCGCGGTGACGAAGTCGCTGCCCGATGCCGGCAGCAGGCCGAACTGGCGGTCGCTGCGGCTGTAGTAGCCCAAGCCCGGGGCGTACAGCGCCATGGCCATGAAGCGATCGAAGGGCAGCCAACCCCCGGCGTCGGCGATGCGGCGGCGTATCAGCGTCGATAAACTGCCAGGTTCTGCGCCGGTCACACCGGCATTGTAGGAAGCATGGATCCACGACCCGTCGTCCTGGTCACCGGCGCCGCGCGGCGCCTGGGCCGCCACATCGCCATCGAACTGGCCCGCCATGGCTGGGACGTGGCGGTGCACTTTCGCGGGTCGCAGGGCGATGCCGACAGCACCGTGACGATGCTGCACGCGGCCGGAGCCCGCGGCCACGCCTTTCGCGCCGACCTGGCCGACGAGGCCGAATGCGAGGCCCTGCTGCCGGCCGTGCTGGCCGCCTTCGGCCGCGTCGACGCGGTCGTCAACAACGCCGCGCTGTTCGACGCCGACGACCTGGCCAGCGTCAGCCACGCCAGCCTGGACCGCCACTGGCGCGCCAACCCCGCGCCGGCGCTGATCCTGGCGCGTGCGCTGCAGCGCACGCTGCTCGAGCAGCCCGACCGGGCGCGGCGCGGTGCCGTGGTCAACCTGCTCGACCAGAAGCTGTGGAACCCGAATCCCGACCACCTGTCGTACACCCTGTCCAAGGCCGCGCTGGAATGCGCGACGACGCTGCTCGCGCAGGCGCTGGCACCGACCGTGCGCGTCTGCGGTGTCGCGCCGGGCCTGACGCTGGGAAGCGAAATGATCGACGCAAAGCGCCTGGCCGCGTTGCAGGCCGCGACACCGCTGCAACGCGGGGTGACGCCCGACGACATCGCGCGCAGCGTGCGCTTCCTGCTCGAGAACCCGTCGATCACCGGCACGACGCTGCTGGTCGACGGCGGCAGCCACCTGGCGCCGATGGCCCGCGACTTTGCCTTCCACCACCCGCCGACGACCGGGACGCCCTGATGACCACCATCCGCATCGACAACCTGCGCGTGCAGGCCAGCGTCGGCATCCTCGATCACGAGTTGCGATCGCGCCAGCAGTTGCTGATCTCCATCGCCATCGAGCTGCCCGCCGCGCCGGTGCTGCCGCTGGGCGACGACGTGCACCATGTGCTGGACTACCGCCAGCTGCGCGAGATCGCCAAGCAGGAAAG
>JANMAP010000062.1:0-6285 GCA_031359905.1 Burkholderiales bacterium
CCGCTGCTCAGGCCGACGCGCATGGTGTGGATGGCGGTCTTGCCGAAGGTCTCGACGACGAAGTCCTGCGTCGGCCGGTCCTTTGAGCGCAGTGCGATCAGGTTGTTGAGGTTGCCCAGCGCCATGCGCGCCGCATCTTCGCTGCCCAGTCGCTTGGCCAGGTCGGCCAGCGTCTGCATGGCGCAAGTGGTGAAGATGCCGCCTTCGGCGCCCTTGTTGAGGATCTCGATCAACGGCTGGTTGATCACGTTCGAGACCTCGTCTTCTGATTCACGACAGCATTTGGCGCAAACTGTCGCGCACTACAAGCGGCACATCGAGTGCTGGCTCGGCGGGCAAGTCGCTGCCTTCGATCAGCGCAACGAGGTGTCGAGCCGCACGGGCGCCGATTTCCATGGACGCGACGCGCACGGTGGTCAGCTTGGGGTTGGCAAGCACGGCCAGCTCGATGTCGTCGAACCCCGTGATCGACACGTCCTCTGGGACGCGAATCTTTCGGATACGACACTCGTCGATAGCGCCGATGGCAAGGAGGTCCGTCCCGCAGATGATGGCCGTCGGCCTTTCTGCCCCGCTCATCAGGTGGCGAATCGCCTGCCTGCCGCCCTCGAAAGAAAACGGCTGCTCGACCACCCATTCGGGCCGCAACTCGAGGCCGGCCTCTCTGAGGGCCGCGCGCGTGCCGGCGACGCGAGCGCGAACCCGCTCATTGCCGGAAGCCGCACCGCCGCACAGCGCGATCTCTTTGTGCCCGTATTCGATGACCAGCTTGGCCATGCGATACGCCGCATCGTGGTTCGAGAAACCGACGCAATGCGGATAACGTGTCTCATCGAGAGACCACGTCAACACGTACGGCATACCGTGCTGCCGGATGAGATCGAACACAGCGTCCGAGTGATCAGTGCCGACCAAGATCATGCCGTCGACGCCGCGCTCGACGATGGCGCGCACGGTCTCGCTTTCGCGATCGGGTTTGTACTCGTGGCTGGCCACCACAAGCTGGTAGCCGGACCGCCACAACGTCTGCTGCATCGAATGCATTGAGTCGGCGAAGATCGGGTTATTCAGGGTGGGGAAGATCGCCGCCACCGTCAGGGTCCTCCGCGACGCCAGCGCCTGCGCCGCGCCGTTGCGAACGTAGCCGAGTTGCTCTACCGCCTGCAGCACGCGCGCCAGTGTCGCCGGCTTCAACTCACCGGGCACGGACAACGCCCGCGAGGCACTGCCCAGCGAAACGCCCGCCAGGCGAGCGACATCAGCGAGGGTGGCCCGTGCGGCCTTCGTGGTCTTCATGCGGATCGATGTGGGGTTCCCAGCGGATTCGGCCCTGCGCGTCGGCCTTGCCCGAGGCCGTTGAGCACGCGTTTGACTGTAATGGGTGACCAGCGTCGCCTGCTGGACCGGCCCGCTCTGCAACATGGGCCGTGCCCGGTCAACTCGCCAACCCCACTGCCAGCCCCCAGGCCCCTGCTCAGCGGATGAACTGCCTGACGTAGTCCTCGCCAAGCCCGACCGCCTCGTAGTGCTTCGCCGCGGCCTCGATCTTGGTGAACACGTCCTCATGGCCGACCGGCTTTCCCTGCTCATCGAGGTAGGTGTAGGCGCCGGTGACGTGGAACAACGTCATCATTTCCGGCACATCGTCGGGCACGTAGAGCGTGTGCACCTCGCCCGGCACTTCGTGGGCGTAGGAGCCTTCTGTGGCAGTCCAGTCGTGCTCCAAGTAGTACCAGCGGCCCTTCAGCACGAAGGCGTGCACCGGGCCGTCATGGCGGTGGCGCGATAACACGCCGGTCTTGCGCACCCGCAGGATATTGACGAAGTACCCCTGGGTGACGTTGAACATCAGCGGGCGAAAAGACACGTTGTCGGATTGGCTCACCCATTCGCGTTCGTCTTCCGGCAGAGCTTGCGGAATGACCAGGTCTTTGACCGCGAAGCGCGGAATGGGGACATCGAAGCCGACAAGGCTGGCGGGGTGGGTTCTGGTGGTGGATTTGGACATTCTCGAAGCTCCGGTTGGGCAGGCTGCAGGTGGCTGGATAGCTGCTTCGGTCAAGGTCATGCCAGTGGCTCGTCCTCAAAATGAAACGTTTCAAGTATGCGTTATTCTGTCGAACGAAGAAAATAGGGTAAACCCTTGCAGCGGCACTGCGTGTTGGGGCGGAGTGCCCAGGCTGCAGCAAAGTGAAACGTTGCCATCGCTGAGTTCAAGTGCCTTTTGTTGGTAGGAGCCCGTGGACCATGCGCCTCCCGACGGGGACGCGAGAGCCGCGGGAGCCAGTGTCAGTGTAAACCCTATGTTGACGGCGCTCTGCCGAAGCCCTAGATTTGAAACGCTTCATACAGTGCATCGGTTTCACGTGCAGGTCTCTTCTGGTGCCATCGGTGAAGGACGCGGTCGCAGAGGCCGCTCCGGATGGCTACACGATCGGCATGGCGACCATCACGACGCATGCCATCAATCCGGCCGTCTTCAAGAAGTTGCCGTACGACGTGATGCGCGACCTGGCTCCGATCACGCGCCTGGTGTCGGTTACGAACGTGGTGGCCGTGAGTGCCGCGCTGCCAGTCAAATCCATGCCGGAATTCATCGTGATGGCGGGAACCAAGCCGGCCGGGGCGGTGACGTACGGCACCGCTGGACTCGGCTCCGAAGGAAAACTGGTGGGCGAGTTGTTCAACCAGTCCGCAGGCGTCAAGCAGTTGCACATTCCGCACAAAGGCAGCGCACCGGCGATTCAGGAAGCGATGGGCGGTCAGATCGATCGGGTGTTCGACAACCTTCCCTCGTCGCTGCCAGACTTGTCGGGCGTCCGGCTCGGCTGATCGGTCTGCGAAAGGCTGCCGATTGCAAGCGAAACATTCTCAACAGAGGCCAACATGAATCACCAGAACCGAGTCGTCATCGTGACCGGTGGCGGCGCCGGCATCGGCGCAGCCATTGTCGAAAGCTATGCGCGAGACGGAGCCGCCGTGGGCATCGTCGACCATGACTCCAAGACAGGCGCCATCCTGGCCGCCCGGCTGTCCGGTGACGGGCATCGGGTGCAGTTTGCTGCCGCCGACGCCGGAAACTATGCCGAGTGCGAGGCCGCTTGCGGCCGCATCGAAGCTGCGCTGGGGCCGGTCGACACCGTGGTCAACAACGCCGGCATTTCGCCGAAGCACAACGGCAGGCCCGCACCCATCTGGCAGATGGAGCCAGCTGAATGGCAGCGGGTGATCGATGTCAATCTCAACAGCGTCTTCAACTTTGCGCGCTTGCTGGCGCCTGGCATGGTCGAACGACGATTTGGACGCATCGTGTCGATGTCGTCCGTCGCAGGAAAGGCCTACCTGGACATCGTTGCAGCCCACTACAGCACGACCAAGGCGGCGCTGATCGGCATGACCCGCCATCTGGCAGGCGAACTCGGACCGTACGGCATCAATGTCAACGCACTGGCGCCTGGTCGCATCGACACGCCGATGGTCGCCGGCGTGGCCCGGGAAGCGAATGACGCGGTGATCGCCCAAACCCCGCTGCGCCGGCTCGGCAGTCCGCATGAAGTGGCGAGCGTGTGCCTGTTCCTGACTTCGGCCGAGGCAAACTTCGTGACGGGTCAGGTCGTGGACGTTGCCGGGGGATGGTTGATGACCTGAGTCGACCGCTGCAAGAAGCGCGCGCGGTGTTCCGGGTGGTCGCGGCCCGGCGCGTCCGCTTGCTCAACTTGACATGCTCTCTTGACTCTCAGGTCCGCTTTAGTGAAGTCGAGGTCGCTCGATCGAATGACCAGTCAGGGTCACGTCGAGAAGGCTGCACCTATAGCCTGTGTCAGCAAGCGCTGATGAAGGGCAGGGTGGCGTACTGGGCCACGGGAGGGGGGCGGGGCGGGACAGGGCCACGCGGGTACGACACGGTCCCGAGGCGTCTGCGGACGTACCAGCTGGTTCTGCATGGCCCCCGATCGCGAGCGCTGGGTCGCGCAGAGAAGCGCGGCTGGTCGGCGAGGCGTTGGGTCGATCGTGTTGAGTGCATGGCCACGGCCGACGGTGATCAGCCCGTTGCGCAAGAACTGCACCGCGCAGGGCGGGCTATTCGGTGCTTCTGCAAACGACGGGCGGTGGATAGTCAAGGCGTTCCTCCACCGGGATGGCAATCGCACATGCCCTCGGTGCTCTGGCCTTCTTCCCACGGGAGTCGGCGCCGATCGCGTTTTGATCCTGCCCGATACCGAACGACTGATGCTGTTGCCCGAAATGGGCGTTCGCCTCGGGGTCAGCCCCTGCACTACTCCAACGAATCGAGTCCAACTCCATGAACAGCTTCAACAACCTCCGCATTGGAATGCGCTTGGGCCTCGGCTTCGCGCTGACCATCGTGGCGATGCTCTTCATCGCCGGCTACGCTCGGGTGACGTTGAGCCACATCAAGATCGAACTTGATTTGCTGACGGGCGATCGCATCGTCAAGGTTGAGCAGTTGCACAGCGTCAAGGACAACATCAACATCATCGCCCGGTCGGTGCGCAATATCGCCCTGCTCAGCGATGAAAAGCGCATCCAGGACGAGGCCAGGACCATCGAGCAGGCACGCGCCAGTAACGGCGATCTGCTGAAGAAGCTCGACGCCAGCATCAAGAGCGAGAAGGGCGTGATGCTGCTCAAGGCGGCCACGGACGCGCGTTCCCCGTATAACAGCGCTGTCGAAAAGGTCATCGCCCTGGGCGTCGCCGGCAAGCGCGACGAGGCCACCAGCCTGTTGCTGGGCGACCTGCGCGCTGCGCAACGGACTTACTTGGAGAAGCTCGCTGATCTGTCGACCCTGCAGATGGAGCTGATGAAGCAAGCCGATGAGACTGTCGACGCGACCGTGACCAGGGCCAGCATGCTGATGATGATCATCGCGCTATCGGCCACCGTGATCGGCGCCCTGGCGGCATGGCTGGTCGCGCGGTCGATCACCATCCCCATCCGCCAGGCTGTGACCCTGGCAGAAACGGTCGCGCGCGGCGATCTGCGCTCGGATATCAAGGTCTATCGGCGTGACGAGACCGGTCAGCTGCTCGGCGCGCTGATGCGCATGAACGATGCGCTGGTGCGTACCGTCAGTGCGGTCCGCGGCAACGCCGACAGCGTGGCCACGGCCAGCAGCCAGATCGCCCAGGGCAACATTGACCTCAGCCAGCGCACCGAAGAACAGGCGAGCAACCTTCAGCAGACTGCGGCATCGATGGAACAGCTGACCGCGACCGTCAAGCAGAACGCGGACACGGCGCGCCAGGCATCCCAGCTCGCCAGCGGTGCTTCGACGGTCGCCGGCCGGGGCGGCGACGTCGTCGACCGGGTCGTGTCGACCATGGAGGACATCAGCGCCAGCTCAAAGAAGATTGCCGACATCATCGGTGTGATCGACGGCATCGCTTTCCAGACCAACATCCTGGCTTTGAACGCAGCGGTGGAAGCGGCGCGGGCTGGCGAGCAGGGCCGAGGCTTCGCCGTGGTGGCCGGCGAGGTGCGCAGCCTGGCCCAGCGCAGTGCCGAAGCGGCCAAGGAAATCAAGAGCCTGATCGGTGCCAGCGTCGACAAGGTCGAGGCTGGCAGCGCGCTGGTTGGCGACGCCGGACGCACCATGGGAGAGATCGTCTCGCAAGTGAAGCGGGTCAGCGACCTGCTCGGCGAGATCAGCGCCGCGAGTGCAGAACAGACCAGCGGCATCGGCCAGATCGGTGACGCCGTGACCCAGCTCGATCAGGTGACGCAGCAGAATGCCGCGTTGGTCGAACAGAGCGCGGCGGCCGCCGAGAGCCTGAAGGCCCAGGCCACGCAGCTGGCGCAGGCCGTGGCCTTTTTCACCCTGAGCGAGCAGTCCGACACCCCGACGTCCGCGAAAGTCGAGACAGCCGCCCGACGGGTCACCCCTGCGTCGAGCCCGCGTGTCGAACGCACTCAAGGCCCGGCAGCGGGTCGAGTTGCTTCGCCGGCTCAAGCGCCGCGCAAGGCGACGGCCGTCGCTGGTACCGACGACTGGGCCAGCTTCTGACCTTGTCGTCAGGCGCGGCGCCTGGCCCTCGTTCTGAAGCAGCGCTGCAAGCCGCAGCTGGATCGGGCGCTACGCTCCCACCGGGCGACGGTCGATTCCGATCAAGCCGGTCGCCAAAGGAGCCCGCCGCCGCGGCCGCGGACCGCAGCCGTCAGCCGGTTGCGTGGGTGGTGGCTTCCTCGCCAAGTCGCACGTCGACCACCAGCGGGCGGATGTTTTGCGCCAGATCGCCCTTGGGGCCCTGGGCCAGGTCGTAC
>JANMAP010000079.1:0-5380 GCA_031359905.1 Burkholderiales bacterium
CCGCCGCCACGGCGCTGCCCGGCGGCGCCGCGGCCGGCCACGTCGCGCTGCGCGCCGACATCACCGACAGCGCCACGCTGCAGGCCGCCGCCGCGCAGGTGGCCGCGGCCTGTGGCGGGGTGGTCCACATCCTCGTCAACAGCGCCGGCCACACGCGCGCCGTGGCACCGGGCGACCTCGACGGCCTGAGCGACGCGTTGATCGACGACATCCTGCGCGCCAACTTCCGCGGCGTCTTCGCCACCATCCGCGCCTTCGCGCCGTTGCTCAAGGCGTCGGGCGACGGCCTGATCGTCAACATCTCGTCGATCGCCGGCTTCACCGGCGCGGGCAGCAACCTGGCGTACGTGGCGGCGAAGGCCGGCATCGACGTGGTCGGCGACGCGCTGGCGCGCGCGCTGGCCCCGGCGGTGCGCGTCATCTCGGTGTCGCCCGGCGTCGTCGATTCCAGCTTCGTTCCCGGCCGCGGCGCCGACTTCAACGCCAAGGCCGCGGCGACGATGCCGCTGCGCCGCGTCGGCACCGCCGACGACGTGGCTGCAGCGGTGCAGGCCTGCGCGACGACGCTTCGTTATGCCACTGGCACCCGCATCGTGATCGATGGCGGCCGACATTTATGACCCACCCCCGGAGCGGCTTCGCCGCTGCCCCCTCAAGGGGGCGACGCCAGCGGCCCGGCGAAGCCGGTTCCGCGGCGTCTGCTTGATCGCTTCTCTTCTATCGGCTCATCATGACCAAGACTTTGCTGACCTGTGCCGTCACCGGCAACTTGACCAAACCGGAAATGACGCCGCACCTGCCGATCACGCCCGAGCACATCGCGCGCGACTGCCTGGAAGCCGCCGAGGCTGGCGCGGCGGCGGTGCACATCCACGTGCGCGACCCGGCCAGCGGCAAGCCGTCGATGGAAGTCGAGCTGTACCGTGACGTGATGGACCGCATCCGCCGGGCCAACCGCGAACTGATCATCAACCTGACCACCGGGCCGGGCGGGCGCTTCATTCCCAGCGACGACAACCCGCGCGTCGCCGCGCCGGGCAGCACGCTGCTGCCGCCGCTGGAACGCATCAAGCACATCCAGCAGCTCAAGCCCGACGTCTGTTCGCTGGACCTGAACACCATGAATTCGGGCCCCGACGTGGTGATCAACACGCCGCGCAACGTGCGCATCATGGCCACGGCGATGCGCGCGGCTGGCGTCAAGCCCGAACTGGAGATCTTCGACAGTGGCGACATCCACCTGGCCCTGGACCTGATCCAGGACGGCACGCTCGACGGCCCCGGCATGTGGACCTTCGTCACCGGCGTCAAGTACGGCTTCGGCTTCAGCCCCGAAACGCTGCTGTATGCCCGCGGCCTGCTGCCGCCGGGTGCCGTGTGGTCGGCCTTCGGCATCGCGCGCCATGAATTCCCGATGGTCGCGATGGCGGTGCTCGCCGGCGGCCATGTGCGGGTCGGGCTGGAAGACAACATCTACCTCGAGAAAGGCGTGCTGGCCAAGAGCAACGCCGAACTGGTGACCAAGGCGCGGCGCATCGTGCACGACCTGGGCGGTGCACTGGCCAACCCGCGCGAGGCGCGGGCACTGCTGAACCTGCCGGCGGTGGCCTGATCGATGGCCGCCGACATGGCCGCCGACACGCCGTCCGCCAGCCCGCTGGTGCTCGAAGCGCGCCCGGCGCTGCGCGTTCTCGGCAAGGCCGCCGATGCATCAGCGCTGGCGCTGACGCTGGCTGACGTCCAGCCGGTGCCGCCCGGTCCCGGCCAGGCGCTGGTGCGCGTGGCTGCGGCCGGCGTCAACCCGAGCGACGTCAAGGCTGCGCTCGGCCTGATGCCGCAGGCGGTGTTCCCGCGCAGCCCGGGGCGCGACTTCGCCGGCACGGTGGTCGCCGGCCCAGCCGCGTGGATCGGCCGCGCCGTCTGGGGATCGGGCGGCGACCTGGGCATCACCCGCGACGGCTCGCACGCCGGCTGGCTGCAGCTGCCGGTGGCCGCGCTGCGCGCCAAGCCGCAACGCCTGTCGTTCGACGAGGCCGGCAGCGTCGGCGTGCCGTTCATCACCGCCGTCGAAGGCTTCCGGCGCAGCGGCTGGCCGCAGCCCGGGCAGGTGGTGGCGGTGATGGGCGCCAACGGCCGGGTCGGCCAGGCGGCGGTGCAACTGGCCGCCCAGGCCGGTGCGACGGTGATCGCCGTGCAACGCCAGGCCGCGCCGTATGCCTTCTTCGCCGCCGCGCCGGTGCACGTCGTCGACGCGCGCAGCGACGACGTCGCGGGGCGCATCCGGCAGATCCACCCGGCGGGCGCGCACATCGTCTTCAACACCGTCGGCAGCCCGTACTTCGCGGCGGCCAATGCGGCGCTGGCCAAGGGCGGCACGCAGATCCTCATCGCCACCGTCGAGCGCCCGGTGCCCTTCGACATCTTCGCCTTCTACCGCGGCATGCAGACCTTCGTCGGCATCGACACGCTGGCGCTGGACTGCGTGGCCACCGCCGAACGGCTGGACCGCCTGCAGCCCGGCATGGACGACGGCACGCTGCGCCCCTTCGCCGTGGCCGACAGCGGCTGCCATGCGCTGGCCGACGCGCTGGCCGCCTACCGCCGCGTGCTGGCCGGCGCCGACGAGCGCATCGTGCTGCGCCCCTGACGGGCCGAACGCCTGACCCATCAACGCCCCGCCCACCGCCATGCACGTCACCCGCATCGCCGCCGCGCCCGACTACGTGGCCCCCAACCACTTCGACAGGACCTGCCTGCGGCTGCAGGGCCGCGAGGCCGGGCCGGCCGAGCAGCTGTGGCTGGGCCTGTCGATCATCGAGCCCGGCGGGCGCACCGGGCTGGACCCGTCGCCGATGGAAAAGCATTACGTGGTGCTCGAAGGCGAGCTGACGCTGGTCGGCGAAGTCGACGGCGCGGCGGCCGAGACCGCGGTGCTCGGGCCGCTCGATTCGTGCCGCTTCGCGCCCGGCGAAAAGCGCCAGCTGATCAACCACAGCGCGCAGGTGGCCCGCGTGCTGCTGGCCATGCCCTTCGACCCGCCGCGGCGCTGAGCGCCGGCGCGGCACCGACCTTGATGACCTGGATTCACGGAGACCTGCAGCATGCCCACCACCCGCCGCCAGACCCTGCTTGCCGGCCTGGCCCTGGCCGCCGGCGCGCCCGCCGTGCACACCGGCGCACACGCGCAGGGCGCCGACTGGCCCAAGGCCGGCCCGATCAAGCTGGTCGTGCCGTTCACCGCCGGCAGCGGCACCGACATCCTCGCCCGCACGCTGGCCGAGAAGCTGGGGCCGGTGCTCGGCACGCAACTCGTCATCGACAACAAGCCCGGTGCCGGTGGCACGCTCGGCGCGGGCCAGGTGATTGCCGCGCCGGCCGACGGCTACACGCTGCTGATCCACAGCTCGGGCCATGTCGTCAACCCGGCGCTGTACCCGAAGCTGAGCTACGACACGCTGAAGGACTTCGACGGCGTGACGCCGCTGGCCAGCCTGCCCAACGTGCTGGTGGTCGCGCCGAACAAGGGCTACAAGGACGTCGCCGACCTGGTGGCGCAGGTCCGGGCCAAGCCGGGCACCTTCAACTACGCGTCGGCCGGCAACGGCAGCGCCACGCACATGAACGCCGAGCAGTTCCGCGTCGCCGCCGGCATCACCGCGCAGCACGTGCCGTTCCGCGGCACGCCGGAAGCCATCACCGAGACCATCGCCGGGCGCATCGACTGGTTCTTCGCGCCGCTGGTGAGTGCCTTGCCGCTGATCAAGGACGGCAAGCTGCAGGCGCTGGCGGTGGGCACCGCGGCGCGCTCGCCGGTGCTGCCCAGCGTGCCGTCGATCACCGAAACCGCCGGGCTGAAGGACGCGGCCTACACCTTCTGGGTCGGCATGTTCGCCAAGGCGCGCACACCGCGGCCGATCATCGAGCGGCTGCACGACGAGACGCTGAAGGTGATGGCCCTGCCCGAGGTCCGCGAGCGCCTGGAAAAGCTCGGCGCGACGCCGTACGTGATGGCCCAGCCGGCGTTCGCCAGGTTCCTCGACGACGAGACGGCGGCGGCGGCGCGGCTGGTCAGGGCGGCAGGTATCCGCGTGGAGTGAGCATGGCGTGGTAACAGCCGCCGCTGCGCCGGGCTGAGCGCGGCGACGGCCGTGGGACACTGGCGGCCCGCTCGCTTTCAGGAGGCCGCCCTTGATCCTCGAAATCGCCGACATCCGCATCGCCCCCGGCCAGCAGGCCGCGTTCGAAGAAGCCATCCAGCGCGGCATCGACACGGTGCTGAGCAAAGCCCCCGGCTTCCAGGGCGCCAAGGTCAACCGCGGCATCGAAAGCCCCGAGCGCTTCATCCTGCAGGTCTTCTGGGACACGCTGGAAGACCACACCAAAGGCTTCCGCGAGGGCCCGCTGTTCGCATCCTGGCGGGCCCTCGTCGGGCCGTTCTTCGCCGCGCCGCCGAGCGTCGAGCATTTCGCGCTGGTCACCAAGTCGGAGCCGGCGCGGTGAACCAGGAGGCCGCACGCCGCGCGGCGTCTCCTGAGACAGCGCTGTCCGCGGCGTCCCCTGAGCCCGCGCTGCGGGCGCAGTCCCTTGAGCCCGCGCTGCGGGCTCAGTCTCGTGACCCCGCGCCGCGGGCGCAGTCCCGTGAAGCCGCGCTGCGCTCGGCCTTGGCCCACTTCGACAGCGGCGACTTCATCCGCGACCTGGCCCGCCGCGTGGCCATCCGCACCGAAAGCCAGGACCCGGCATCCGGCCCCGCGCTGCACGCCTACCTGGCCGACGAGATCGCGCCGTCGCTGGCCGCGCTCGGCTTCACGTCGACGCTGCACGACAACCCCGAGCCGCCGTTCGGCCCGCTGCTGGTCGCCAAGCGCCACGAGGGTGACGACCTGCCGACCGTGCTGGTCTACGGCCACGGCGACGTGATCCGCGGCCAGGACAAGTCGTGGACCCGCGGCCAGGGCCCGTGGACGTTGACGCAGGACGGCGAACGCCTGTACGGCCGCGGCAGCGCCGACAACAAGGGCCAGCACAGCATCAACATCGCCGCGCTGGCGCAGGTGCTGGCCACGCGCGGCGGGCGGCTCGGCTTCAACGTCACCTGGCTGCTGGAGACCGGCGAAGAAACCGGCAGCCCCGGCCTGGCCGCGTTCTGCGCCGCGCACCGCGCCGAACTCGCCGCCGACGTGCTCATCGCCAGCGACGGCCCGCGCCTGTCGCGCGAGCGGCCGACGGTCTTCCTCGGCTCGCGCGGCGTCGCCAACTTCGATCTCAGCCTGACGCTGCGCGACGGCGCGCACCACTCGGGCAACTGGGGCGGACTGCTGCGCAACCCGGGCACGGTGCTGGCCAACGCCATCGCCAGCCTGGTCGACGGGCGCGGCCG
>JANMAP010000101.1:0-1504 GCA_031359905.1 Burkholderiales bacterium
GAGGCGCTGACCGACCGCTTTGCGCAGCACGTGGTAGTGGACAACCGCCCCGGCGCAGCAGGGCAGATTGCGGTGGCCGGCATCAAGACCGCGGCGCCGGACGGCACCAACCTGCTGCTGGCGCAGGGCGCCATCGCCACCGTGTACCCGGCGCTGTACACCAAGCTGGGCTACGACCCGGCCACCGACCTGCAGCCGGTGTCACTGGCCGGCGAAATGACGCTCGGCGTCGCCGTCGGCCCGGCCGTGCCGGACAGAGTGACGACCATCGCCGAGCTGGTGGCGTGGATGCGCCAGAACCCGGGCCTGGCCAACGCCGCCTCGCCCGGCACCGGCACGCTGCCGCACCTGCTCGAGGTGATGCTGTTCCAGCACGCCGGTGTCGCGTGGCAGCACGTGGCCTTTGCCGGCGGGCCGCCGGCGATGGTGTCGCTGCTGGGCGGACAGGTGGCGGTGCTCGTCTTGCCCGAGGGGCTGCTGCGCCAGCACCGTGCGAGCGGGCGGTTGCGCTTGCTGGCGACCTCGGGTGCGCAGCGCAGCGCCTTTTCGCCCGACGTGCCGACGCTGGCCGAGCAGGGCTACCCCCAGCTGGTGGTGCGCGAGTGGTTCGCCTTCTTTTTGCCCGGCCGCACGTCGCCGGCCACGCTGGCGGCCACCTCTCAGGCGCTGCGCACGGCCATCGCCCAGCCCGCGCTGGTGGCGGCCTTCGCGGACGCTGGCATGTTGGCGGCATCGAGCAGCCCGGCGGAGTTGATCGAGCGCATCGCGGCCGAGCGGCGCGTGTGGGAGCCGGTGATCCGCGGCGCCGGCATCCGGGGCGACGCATGACGACCGCCACCGCCACCGCCACCGCCGCCGCCACCGCCACGCCGGGCACGGCCTGGGACGCCGCCGCCGACGGCTGGAACGACAACACGCCGGTCATCCGCGCATGGCTGCACGACGCCACGCAGGCGATGCTCGATGCCGCGCGCATCGGGCCAGGCGCGCGCGTGCTCGACATCGCCGCCGGCGCCGGCGACCAGACGCTCGACATCGCGCAGCGCGTCGGCGCCGACGGCCACGTGCTGGCCACCGACCTGTCGCCGCGCATCCTGGCGCTGGCCGAGCGCAACGCGCACGACGCCGGCCTGCCACAGATCGGGACGCGCATCGCCGACGCGCAGCGGCTCGGCCTGGGCGGTGCCGGCTTCGATGCTGCCGTGTGCCGGCTCGGGTTGATGTTTTGCACCGCGCCGCTCGACGCCCTGCGCTCGGCGCGCGCCGCGCTCAAGCCCGGTGGGCGCTTCGTGGCGCTGGTGTTCGGCGCGCCGCAGGCCAACCCCTGCGTGGCGCTGATGATGCAAACCGCCTTCCGGCACCGCGGCCTGCCCGCGCCGTCGCCGGTCACGCCGGGCACCTTGCTCAGCCTGGGCGAGCCGGGGCGGATGCAGCAGCTGATGGACGCGGCCGGCTTTGTCGACGTCGACGTGCAGGCCCTGTCCGCGCCTTTCGATCTGCCGAG
>JANMAP010000103.1:0-17650 GCA_031359905.1 Burkholderiales bacterium
AGCCGTACCTGATCCAGCAGGGCTACCTGCAGCGCACGCCGCGCGGCCGCGTCGCCACCGCGGCCGCCTGGCGCCACCTCGGCCTGACGCCGCCGCTGCGGCCCGGCGCCGACGCCGATCTGTTCGGCAGCTGAAGGCGCCCCGGCGGCCAGCGCCGGGGCGGACGGGCGCTGAACCTCTTCGCCGCAGCCTATGCAGGGCACGACATATCGCGCCGCTTGCACGGACGCTGAACAATGCGCGACTTTGCCCGACCGCCTCTCGTTCATCGTCCGACCACCGACACCCATGCTGCCCCGCCGATCCCTGTTCACGCCGCTGTTCGCCCTGTCGTTCTCCCTGATCGTCCTGCTGTCGACGGCCGCCGTGCCGGTGCGCGCCCAGGACAAGTTCATCGTCATGGCCTCGACCACCTCGACCGAGCAGTCGGGCTTGTTCGGGCACCTGCTGCCCCAATTCACGCAGGCCACCGGCATCGCCGTGCGCGTCGTCGCCGTCGGCACCGGCCAAGCGCTGGACATGGGCCGCCGCGGCGACGCCGACATCGTCTTCGTCCACGACCAGCCTGCCGAGGAGAAGTTCGTCGCCGAGGGCTTCGGCCTGCAGCGCCGGCCCGTCATGTACAACGACTTCGTGCTGATCGGCCCGAAGAGCGACCCGGCTGCCGCGCGCGGGACCGACATCGCCGCAGCACTCGCCAAGGTGGCGGGCTCGCCGCTGCCCTTCGTGTCGCGCGGCGACAAGAGCGGCACCCATGCCGCCGAACTGCGCTACTGGAAGACCGCCGGCATCGACATCGCCGCCGCCAAGCCCGCCGCCTACCGGGAATGCGGCTGCGGCATGGGCCCGGCACTGAACATGGCGTCGTCGACCGGCGCCTATGTGCTGGCCGACCGCGGCACCTGGCTGAACTTCAAGAACCGCGGCGACTTGGGCGTCCTCGTCGAAGGCGACAAGCGCCTGTTCAACCAGTATGGCGTGATGGTCGTCAACCCGGCCAAGCACCCGCATGTCAAGCAGGCCCTGGCGCAGAGCTTTGCCGACTGGGTCGTTTCGCCTGCCGGGCAGGCGGCAGTGGCGGGCTACAGGATCGGCGGAGAACAGCTGTTCTTCCCCAACGCCGGCTCGTGAAGCCGCCGCGGCATGCTGCGGGCATCGGCCGCCTCGTGCTTTCGATCGGCATCGGCTTGACGGCCGCCGCGTCGGCTGCCGATGGGCCGCCGGGCGTGCAGGGACAGGTGCAGGTCCTGGCCGCCGGCAGCCTGCGCGCGCCGCTGAGCCAACTCGGCCAGGCCTTCGAACGCCAGACCGGGGTGCGCGTGGACCTGGTATTCGGCGCGTCGGGCCTGCTCAAGGATCGCATCGCCGGCGGCGAGCGCGCGGATGTCTTTGCGTCGGCCAACACTGCCCATCCGCAGGCGCTGGCCGGCGCGGGCTGGGCGGCGGAGGTCCAGGTCTTCGCGCGCAACGCGCTGTGCGTGCTGGCCGCGCCGGGCTTCAACCTGCGCGGCAAGACGCTGGCGCAGCGCCTGCTCGACAGCGACGTGGTGCTGGGCAGCTCGACGCCGAAGGCCGACCCGTCGGGCGACTATGCCTTCGAGATGTTCGAGCGCATCGAGGCCAGCGCGGCGGCCGGCCCGGGCGCCGCGGCGGCGCTGAAGGCACGCGCCCGGCAACTCACCGGCGGCCCGAATTCGCCGCCCCCGCCGGTCGGGCGCAACGTCTATGCCGATCTGGTGGCGGCGGGCCAGGCCGATGCGTTCGTCACCTACTGCACCAACGCCGCCCAGGCGCGGCGCGAACAGCCGCAGCTGCAGGTGCTGGACGTTCCCGCGGCGTACAACGTGGTCGCCGACTACGGCCTGGCGGTGCGCCGCGACGCACCGCGCGAGGCCCGCGCCTTCGCCGATTTCGTGCTCGGCGCCGCCGGGCGGGCGATCCTGGTCGAGCATGGGTTCACGACGCCCTGATCCCGCGCCGGGCGCGAGCGCCGCAACCGGCGCACGGCGCAGCGGCAGCAGCGGCAACTCCGGCCACGGCGGCCACAGCGGCCACAGCGGCCACAGCGGCCACATGGACCACATCGGCCACATCGGCCGCCGCCGGCTGCTGCTCGCCGGGGCGGCCAGCGCCGTGGCGCTGCCGGCATTCGGCCAGGGCGGGGTGATCACCGACAGCGCCGGGCGCAAGGTGGCCGTGCCGCGGCGCGTCGAGCGCGTGTTCCCGGCCGGCCCGCCGGCGGCGATCCAGCTCTACACGCTGGCGCCCGAAACCCTGCTCGGCTGGCCGCGCGCCAACCGGCCCGACGAACTGGAATTCCTGCTGCCGGGGATCGGCAACCGGCCCGAGGTGGGCCGCCTGACCGGGCGCGGCAACACCGCCAACCTCGAAGCGGTTCTGGCCAGCCGCCCCGACCTGATCGTCGACACCGGATCGACCCGCGCGACCTTCGCCGAGCTGGCCGACCGGGTGCAGGCGCAGACGGGCATTCCTTATGCGCTGCTCGACGGCAGCCTGCCGGCCATCCCGGCCAGCTACGCGCTGCTCGGCGAACTGCTCGCCCGCCCGGCGCGGGCCCGCGAGCTGGCGCAATCCGCCCAGGACACCCTGCGCAGCGTCGCCGCGCGGGTAGCCAGCGTGCCAGCCGACAAGCGCCCGCGGGTCTACTACGCACGCGGGCCGGCGGGGCTGGAAACGGGCCTCGGCGGCTCGATCAACATCGAAGCCCTGGACGTGATGGGCGTGCGCCTGGTCAGCGCCGAACAGCCCGGCGGGCTGGCCACGGTGGGCATCGAACAGGTGCTGCGCTGGGACCCCGACGTCATCATCACCATCGACCTGAACTTCGCCGCGACGGTCCGCGACAACCCGTTGTGGAAGGGCGTGCGCGCGGTGCGCGAAGGCCGTGTCCACCTGAGCCCCAAGCTGCCCTTCGGCTGGGTCGATTTCCCGCCCGGCGTCAACCGCCTGCCCGGCCTGTGGTGGCTGGGCAAGGCGCTGTTCCCGGCCCTCTTCCCCGAAGACCTGCGGACGATCACGCGCGACTTCTACCGTCAGTTCTACGGCGTCACGCTGGCCGATGCGCAAGTCGCGCGCGTGCTCGCCGGGCGCACGTAGAGGATGGCCGGGGCCGGAGCCACCGCCGACGCCGCGTCGGCGCTGCCGGGGGCAGCGCCGCAGCGCGCCGCGCTCGGCCTGCTGGCTGCGCTGGCGCTGCTGCTCGCGGCCATCGCCACGGCCTTCGTCTTCGGCCGCTATCCGCTGGCGGGGTCCGACGTGGTGGCGGTGCTGTGGTCGCGCCTGGTCGGCGACGCATCGGGCCGGCCGGCGGCGGTCGAGGCGGTGATCCTGCAGGTGCGCGGGCCGCGGGTGCTGGCAGCGCTGGCGGTGGGATCGGCGCTGTCGGTGGCAGGCGCCGCGTTCCAGGGCCTCTTTCGCAATCCGCTTGTCTCGCCCGACATCCTCGGCGCGTCGGCCGGCGCGGCGCTGGGCGCCGTGCTCGGCATCTACTTCTCGCTCGGGCTGGTGGCCATTCAGGCCGCCGCGTTCGGCGGCGGGCTGCTGGCGGTGGCCCTGGTCTACCTGCTGGGCGCCAGCCTGCGCGGCGGCGACCCCGTGCTGGCGCTGCTGCTCACCGGCATCGTCGTCGGCTCGTTGCTCGGCGCCGGCATCGGCCTGGTGAAGTACCTCGCCGATCCGTACAACCAGTTGCCGGCGATGACCTTCTGGCTGCTCGGCAGCCTGGCCGCCGCCGGCGTGCACGACCTGCTGCCGCTGGTCGGCCCGGTCCTCGCGGGCACGCTGGTCCTGCTGGCCCTGCGCTGGCGCTTGAACGTCATGTCGCTGCCCGACGACGAGGCCCGCGCGCTGGGCGCGCCGACGGCGCTGCTGCGCGTGGCCATCGTTGCCGCGGCGACGCTGGTGACGGCCGCCAGCGTCGCCGCGGCCGGGATCATCGGCTGGGTCGGCCTGGTGGTCCCGCACCTGGCGCGCTTTCTCGTCGGGCCTTCGTTCCCGCGCCTGCTGCCGGCCAGCGCGCTGCTCGGCGGCGGCTACCTGCTGTTGATCGACACGCTGGCGCGCACGCTGGCGCCGGTGGAGATTCCGCTGGGCATCCTCACCGCGGTGGTCGGCACGCCGTTCTTCATCGCGCTGCTGCGCCGGCGCCAGCGCGATCATGGCGGCGCCGGATGATCCCGTGATGCTGCAGGCCCGCGAACTGGCCGTCGGCTACCCGGGGCGGACGGTCGGCAGCGGCTTCACGCTGGAACTGCGCGGCGGCGATGTGCTGGCCCTGCTGGGACCCAACGGCGGCGGCAAGACCACGCTGCTGAAAACGCTGCTCGGCCTGCTGCCGCCGCGTGCCGGGGTGGTCGAGCTCGACGGCCGTCCGCTGGCCGCCTGGAGCATCGGCGATCGGGCACGCCGCCTGGCCTATGTGCCGCAGGCCGCCAGCAGCCCCTTCGACTTCAGCGTCGAAGACCTGGTGCTGATGGGCCGCACGGCGCATGGCGGCCTGCTCGCCCGGCCCTCGGCACACGACCGCGCGGTGGCGCATGCCGCACTTGAGCGGCTCGGCGTGGCGGCCCTCGCTGCACGGCCGGCGACGATGATCTCCGGCGGCGAACGCCAGCTCGTGCTGGTGGCGCGCGCGCTGGCGCAGGAAGCCCAGGTCGTCGTCTTCGATGAGCCGACGGCCAGCCTGGACTTCGGCAACCAGGGCCGCGTGCTGCGCGAGATCCGCCGGCTGGCCGACGCCGGGCTGGCCGTGCTGTTCAGCACCCACGACCCCAACCAGGCCCTGCGCCATGCCGACCGCGCGCTGCTCGTGCGCGACGGGCACACCCAGGCCCAGGGCCCCGTGCGCGAGGTGCTGACCCGCGCACAGCTGCAGGCCCTCTACGGCGCAGTGGTGGCCGAGGTGGGTGACGACGGCGACGACGGGGGTCGCGCTTTCCTGCCGGCCTGACGCCGCCTGTGGATCGCCCAGGGCGTACAGCGCGGCTGTGGCAGGCTCGGCGATTCCTCGGCCCGATTCGACGCCATGCACCCCAAACCCCAGGGCATCCACCTGCGCTACATCTTCGGCACCGCAGGCCAGGCCGGTTCCGAGATCGAGAACCCGCTGTTCGACCTGCTGTCGGCGCTGCAGCGCCACGGTTCGATCAGCCAGGCCGCGCGCGCCCTGGGGCTGTCGTACCGCCATGTGTGGGGCGCCCTGAAGAGTTGGGAAGCGGCGCTGGATGTCGGCCTGGTCAGCTGGACCCAGGGCCGCCAGGCACTGCTGACGCCGTTTGCCCTGCGCCTGCTGTGGGCCGAACGCCAGGCGCGGGCGCGCATGACCCCGCATGTCGAAGCCCTGCGCGCCGAACTCGGCCGCGTCTTTGCCCAGGCGGCCGACCCGACACTGCAGGTGCTGGAGATCTTCGCCAGCCACGACCTGGCGCTGCCGCAGTTGCAAGCGCTGGCCGAAGAGCAGCACGGCCTGCACACCCACCTGCGCTTTGCCGGCAGCGAAGAAGCCCTGCGCAGCCTGCGCGACGGCCGCTGCCGCGTCGCCGGATTCCACGCCCCGCGGCTGGCCGCGCCGTCGGGCGTCATTTCTGCAGCACTGCGGCCGCTGCTGCAGCCGGGCACGCACAAGCTGATTGGCAGCCACTGGCGCCGGCAGGGCCTGATGGTTCGCCGCGGCGAAACGCCGCCCGCCAGCATCGCCGCGCTGGTCGACGCCGCGCCGGGCCGCTGGCGCTTCGTCAGCCGCCAGGCGGGTTCGGGCACTCGCCTGTTGATGGACCACCTGCTGGACCAGGCCGGCGCCGACCCGGGTCGTGACGCCGCGGGCTACACCGCGCACATCGAAACCACCCACGTGGCCGTCGCCGCGGCCATCGCCGCGGGCGCGGGCGACGTCGGCCTGGGGCTCGAGGCCGCAGCGCGGGCCGCCGGCCTGGATTTCATGCCGCTGGTCGACGAGGACTACTTCCTGGTCTGCACGCGTGCCGAACTCGACACGCCGATGCTGCGCCAGTTGCGCCAGACGCTGGCGTCGCCGGCGTGGGAACGTGCCTTGTCGGCGCTGCCGGGCTACGGCGCGTCGCGCCCCGGCGAGGTTTTGTCGCTGACCCGGGCACTGCCCTGGTGGAGCTATGTCCGGCCCAAACGCGTGCGCGCGCGGCAGGCGCCGGCCGCGTGAAGCGGCGGCCGCCTGGTCAGGTTGCCGGGCAGTTCAGCAGGCGCTGTACCGGACCGACGCTGTTGCCACCGCTGCTGCGGCAGTTCTGGTGCTCGACCGTGGCCAGTCCGCTGACCGTTGGGCAACTGTTGGCAGTGCTGATGATGTAGTTCTGGGTGTCCAGCGAATCCAAGATCGCGCTGTAAGGCTGCACGTTGCGCTGGTTGCTGCTGACGCCGGCGGCTGCCGGGTACTGGAAGCGGCAGACCAGGTAGTCGGGTGGGCCGGCGCTCAAGCCCACGCCGCCGAGCCTGAAGGTTCCGCTGTACGGTGCTCCTGGCGTTGGCACGCTGATGACGCACAGGTAGTACTTGTAGCCAGAGATCGACGCGCCGGTGTTCTGGTCGGTGGCGTTGCCCAGCGAGCAGGTCGACCCGGTGCTGCCGGTCAGCGCCGCGGTGTTCAGGTTCAGCCCGACCGGGAAGCTGCCCGAGATGTAGCCGGCCAGGATGTAGGCGTTGGAGTTGGTGCAGGCCGACAAGCCCGCCAGCGTCGTGACGACGCTGTTGCAGGTCTGCACGACGTAACCCGATTCGTTCGAGAAGATCACCGAGATGATCGTCCCGCTGACGACGCCCGGAAGCTGGAACGCGCTCTTGCCGTTGCCCAGGTCGACGGCCGGCACGGGGATGTTGATGTTGCGGTTCTTCGGGCGCTTGAGGGTCGTGTTGGCGGGCAGCGGAAAGCCGAGCGAGCCGCTGTCGGTCGGGTTGGTCTTCGAGAT
Organism: Burkholderiales bacterium; assembly: GCA_031359905.1. Lineage (GTDB taxonomy): Bacteria > Pseudomonadota > Gammaproteobacteria > Burkholderiales > Burkholderiaceae_C > Rubrivivax. The sequence goes on from JANMAP010000103.1 coordinate 6,957, forward strand.
CACGGTGGCGAACGACAGCGACTGCGCTTCGTTGGTGCGGTCGGCCCAGCCGACGGTGACCTGGGCCACGCGCATCGCATCGGTGGTGGCGCCCAGCAGCTGTGTAGTGCGCGTGAAGGTGGTGTTGGTGCTGTAGCCGCCACCCGCGCTGATCGTCTCGGTGCCGCCGGCCAGTGTGTCCCAGGCCTTGACGCCGGCACCGGCGGTCAGCTGGGTGAACGAGCGCAGGTCCTCGATCTTTTCCTGGGCCAGCCGGGCGGCCTCGCCGCGCTGCTTGGCGATGTCCTCGCTGCGTGCGAGCTTCAGGTTGACGCCGACCAGCACCAGCATCCCGAAGGCCACCAGCAGCAGCGCGACCAGCGCTTCGAGCAGCGAGAAGCCGCGCCGCGCGACGGGTGCGGTGGTGGGTTTGGGCTTGATCATGGCAGGGTGTCCGCGTTGGTCCTGAAGTCGCGCCAGCTGCCTGGCACACGCACCATCACGCCGGTCCCGCCGCGCAGGTTGGCCAGCGCCACCGGGTCGTAGGTGATCGATCCGTCGCCGTTGCTGTTGTAGGCCGCGCAGGTGACCTCTGCACCGTGAATTCTCGACGTGCCCGTGCCGATGCTGTTCCAGTCGGAGTTGTTCGAGAAGATCAGGCCGTAGAAGTCGTTGGTGCCGCTGATGGACAACGCATTGGGCGTGACCAGTGAAATCGGATCGGCCTGCGTTCCGTAGGTGTGGTTGCCGCTGAGCTGGAAGTCGCTGTCGAAGTAGAAGGCCCGCCAGCCGTCGTTGTACGCGGCGTTGAGCTTGGCCTCGCAATCGCTGGCGCTGCCGCACGACAGCCGCTTGGTCGACGACGAATCGCGGTACTGCGCCATCGTCGAGCCGAAGTAGGTCTTGAACATCGCCGAGTTGCTACAGGTCGGGTCCGCGCTGGACAGCGCCGACAGCGACGCGTCGTTGCCGATCATCGCGTTCTGGGCCGGCTGGCCGGGAATCGTCGTTGCGGTGGTGCCGCCGTTGGTCGCGATCGTCGAGCCGGCATTGACCAGGATGCCGTTGGTCGGCGCGTCGGTGTTGGTGATGTTGAACGAGCCCCCCAGGGTGCACGAGGTTCCGCAGGTCAGCGGCCCCGCCGGCACGGCGCGCAGCAGCGGCCGCAGCTTGAGCGTCACCGACAGGCGGGCATTGCCGTCGGCATCGGAGAAGTTCGTCGGCAGGCAGTTGGCGGCCTGCGCCGTGCAGGCGTATGACGTGACCTTGACGGCATCGACGCTGCCGGCGACGGCTTCGAACGCCACCGTGAAGCTCGGCTGCACGCTGCTGCCCAGGCTCGCCGCTGCACCTGCGGCCGGGCAGCTGCAGGTGGTGGCGCCGCTGGCCGGGTCGATCTTGCAACCCGGGAAGGTGTTGGCCGCCGGGGCCACGTCGGACGACGGCGGCACCGCGTTGTAGTTCGTCGTCACGTACTTCTTGCGGAACGAGACGTTGGTCGTCGTCAGGAACGCGCAGTCGGGGCCGATGTCGGTCGGCGTGTTGAGCATGCCGGTGGCCCATTCCAGGCCGGCTTCGGCGACCTCGTGGGCCAGCGTGGCCTGCGCCTGGTTGGCCGAGGTGCGCTGCTCGAAGAGCACGCCGCGATTGACGTACAGCACGCCGATCGAGGTCACGAACAGCAGGATCAGGGTGACGGCCAGCGTGCCCACGCCGCGGCGAAGGGACGTGGACTGCGGTGTGCGAAGGTGCATGGTCGGGACTTTCATGCCGGGCAGACGCCGTCCAGCGCATCGTTGCGCGGCCGCACCGTCGAGCGCAGGCTGCGTTGCACGTTGGCGTTGCTGACGGATTGACCGGTGACGAGGATCGTGAAGCTGCGCATCGTCACCGTCGGACAGTTCAGCGTGCCGGCAGCGCAGGTCTTGGCGCAGAAGCCGCCCAGATCGATGGCCGTTGTGGTCGGCGTGATGGCGAAGGCGGTAACGGTCATCGACCGCGCATCGGTGATGTCGGTCCAGGTGCCGTTGCTGACCTGCAGCTGCAACGCACCGTTGTTCAGGCGCGCCCCGAACTGCTCGTCGCCGCTGGCGTTCAAGGCATTGTTCTCGACCGCATCCGTCGAGAACTCGTAGGTCACTTCGGAGCTGGCACTGGTCAGCGCCTTGTACGGGTTGGTGGTCGTCACCGCGGTGGCGCCGATGGCGATCGTGCCCTGGATGGCGTTGCCCCAGAAGCCGGCGCGCCGCAGGTCGCGGGTGATCAAGTCCGTCGCGTTGCGCAGGTCCTGGTTCAGTCGCGTCTCGGCAAGCAATTGGCGGGAACCGACGACATTGCGCGCGAACAGCGTCAGCGCGCCGCCGACGATGAACAGGCCGACCGTCACGCCGACGAGCAATTCGACCAGCGACAGGCCGCGCGCGCGGCGGGCCGACGGGCCGCGCGTGGAGAGCGTGGAATTCAGCACGACGGATACCCCGAGAAAGTGCTGCCGGGCGAGCAGGTCTGCACGCGCCCCGTGGCATTCGTCAGCACACGCAGCGTCGAGGTGGTTTTGGTGCTGCTGGCGTCGATGGTCCGCGCCGCGGCCAGCCCGCGCAGCGCGCTGAAGGTCACCGTGGTGTTGGCGGTCAGCGTCATGTTGCTGGGCATGGCCACGGTCTTGAAGCTGACGTTCGCGGCGGTCGACGGGTTGACGTAGCTCAGCGTGTACGAAGCACCGGTGGAGTCGGTGGTCAGCGTCGCGCTGGTGCGCCGGCGAATCGCCTCGCTGCGCGCGTACTGCAGATCGATGCCGAGTTCGTTGACCGCGCCTTCCAGCCGCGCCCGGGCGATCGACGCGGTGAACGACGGCACGGCGGTGGCGATCAGCACGCCGGCGACAGCCACCGTGACCATCAACTCGATGGCCGTGAACCCGCGGGGGAGGGCACCGCGTCGCATCAGCGGCTCCAACACACCGCCGGCGCGTAAGTCGGGCTGCCGGCGGTCACCGTGACGGTCAGCGCCGTGCAGCCGGTGTCGTTGGTCTGGCCCTTGCCCGACACCGGGGTGATGCTCAGCGTGTAGCCGGTCGCGGTGTTGGCCGACAGCGCCAGCGTGTAGTAGCCGTTGGCGGTGGACGACGACACGTTGATGCTGGTCAAGCTGGCGCTGTAGGTCGCGTTGTTCGCGCGCCAGCGTTCCTGGGCCTGAAGCACCGCGGCGGCGGCGTCGACGGCGTCGGCACGGCGGCCCTTGCGCACGCTGTTGGTGTACGCCGGATAGGCGACGGCCGCCAGGATGCCGACGATGACCACCACGATCATCAATTCGATGAGCGTGAAGCCGCGGCTTGGTGGCCGGCGGCGGGTGGCAGTGGCGGTTCGCAGGAGCATGCTGTTCATGGTCGTCTCGTTCGGTCCAAGGCGGCTGGGCCAGCGGGCCGGTCGGCAGTGGCGGGTCGGCCCCGCCTCCACCGTCTTTTCGGCCGTTGCGTCGTTGGCTTGAGCGGCCTGACGGCGACCGTCTGTGTCAGAAGTCACAGCGCGTGTCATAGAGCCCGATGCTGATCACGCCACGCGCGCTGCACGGCCCCGGCTCTTCAGCCCGCGGCGTCCCGGTTTGCTGGGTGCAGAGACAGATTAGCGGCCCGAGCGCCCCCGCGGTGCAGCCGGCGTGCAGCCTGCACACCAGCGGCGTGAAGCGCGACACGGCGGGCGCGTCGGTGCCACCGGCGGTGGCGGCCGGCAACGCCAATCAGGGCGCCGCAGCGGGGTCCAGATGCCGGCTGTCGTCCCAGCCCACCAGCGTGAAGCCTTCGGCGCTGTGCAGCAGCCGGTTGATGCTGGCGTTGCCCAGCTGCCAGCTGCGCGGGGCCTGCAGGTCGGCGCGGGTCGCGGCGCGGTACAGGCAATCGAGCACGCCGCCATGGGCCACCAGGGCCACCGTCTGCCCCGGGTGCAGGGCGGCCAGGCGGCGCGCGGTGCCCACGGCGCGGTCGAAGAAGGCCTGCAGCGGCTCGCCACCGCCGGGGCCGAAATCGGGTTCGCGGCGGCGCCAGCGCAGCGCGTCGTCGGGCCACTGCTGCGCCACTTCGTCGAAGGTCAGGCCTTCGAAACGGCCGAAGCCGCGTTCGCGCAACCCCTTGTCCAGCACCAGCGGTGCGGCGCAAGCCCTGGCCAGCGGCGCAGCGGTGCCCTGGGCGCGCTGCAGGTCGCTGCTGTAGACCATCTCGATGCCTTCGTCGGCCAGCGCGGCGGCCAGACGGGCCGCCTGCCAGCGGCCGATCTCGTCCAGCGGCAGGTCGAGTTGCCCCTGGATGCGCCGTTCGGCATTCCAGGCCGTCTGGCCATGGCGCAGCACGAACACCCGGGTGGCTTGGTCTTCCACGCGGCGGTGCCGGGCGCTGGGCCGGGCCTAGACGCCCCAGACCACCGCCTGCCCCGCGGCCTGGGCGCGCTTGAGCATGTCCAGCATCGGCCACCGGCGGCTGCGCAGTGCCACCGGCTGCTCGGCCGGCGGCAGGGCGTCGTCGGCGCCGGCCGCCGGCGGCGCTGCCGCGCGGGCCAGCGCCTGTTCCAGCGCGGCGATCGCCGCCGGCAGCGCGGCCACCTCGACGATGCCCTGGCCGGCCGGTTCGCGGCCCATCAGGCGCAACACCTGGTCGCCGTGCGGCTCGAGCATGATGAGGTCGCCGCTGGCCTTGCACTTGAACTTGTAGATCATCGCCGTGCTCGCTTGGGCCCGGTGGGCCCGTCCGGAAGCGGCATTGTGCGTCCGCTGCCGGCGGCCCAAGGCACGGCCGCGCCTGGCCAGCGTCAGCCGCGCACCAGGCGGATGCGGCGCGACCGCGCCGGTGCGGCGCCCTGCGGCGGGCCGGCCGGCTCCCGGCTGCCGGCCAGACGCTGCTCGAAGCTCAGGCCGTCGAGCGCCGGGGCGAACAGAAAACCCTGGAACTCGTCGCAGCCGGCGTCGAGCAGGAACTGCCGCTGGGCCTCGGTCTCGACGCCCTCGGCGATGCACTGCATGCCCAGCGCGCTGGCCATCTGCAGGATCGCGCGCACGATGCCGGCGTCGCTGTCGTCGCCGGGCAGGCCGCTGACGAAGCTGCGGTCGATCTTCAGCTTGCCGATCGGAAAGCGCTTCAGGTAGCTGAGGCTCGAATAGCCGGTGCCGAAGTCGTCGATCGACAGCTTGACGCCCAGCGCCGCCAGGCCTTCCAGGCGCACCAGCGCCTCGTTGGCGTCGTGCACGAGGATGGATTCGGTGAGTTCGAGTTCGAGCAGATGCGGCGGCAGGCCGCTGACCGCCAGCACGCTGGCCACGCGGTCGACGAACTGGGTTTGCTGGAACTGCAGCGCCGACACGTTGATGGCGATCGGCAAGGCCATGCCACGCTGGTGCCACAACACGGCCTGGCGCACCGCCTGGCTGAGCACCCAGTCGCCGATGGCGACGATGAAGCCGCTCTCCTCGGCCACCGGAATGAAGCGGCCGGGCGAGACATCGCCGAGTTCGGGGTCGCGCCAGCGCAGCAGCGCCTCGGCGCCGACCACCGCGCCATCGGCGAGCCGGACCTGCGGCTGGTAATGCAGCCTGAAGCGGCCGCTGACCAGCGCCTGGCGCATGGCGTGGTCGAGCTTCATGTGCTGGCGCCGGTCGCCGTCGGCGCGCGCCTGGTGCAGCCGGTAGTGGGCGCGCCCGGCGCCCTTGACGGCACGCATTGCGGCTTCGGCATGGTGCAGCACGTCGTCGATGTGCGCACCATGCGCGGGGCACAGCGCCATGCCGATGCTGCAGGTCAGCGTGAACTGCGCGCCGTCGACGCTGCACGGCTGGGCCACGACGTTGAGCACGCGCCGCGCGGTGGCTTCGGCAGCCGCCGCGTCGGCCGGGCAGACGAGCACCGCGAACTGGTCGCCGCCCAACCGCGCCAGCATGTCGTCGCCGCGCAGGCAGCCGTGGATGCGCTGGGCGACGTCGAGCAGCACGCGGTCGCCGATGTCGTGGCCCAGGCTGTCGTTGATCTTGCGGAAGCGGTCGAGATCGATCAGCAGCAGCGCGAACGACGCGCCCGCGCCGCCCTTGCCCGGATGGCCACGCGCCGCGGCCACCGCGGCGGTGAAGCGTTCGCCCAGCCGGCGGCGGTTGGGCAGCCCGGTCAGCACGTCGCTGAAGGTCAGGGCTTCGATGCGCCGGTCGGCGGCCAGGCGCTCGGTCAGATCGCGGAACGACCAGACCCGACCCTGCGGTTGCCCGCCGCTGCACATCGGCCGCGTGACGCGTTCGAAGACCTGGCCGGAATGCAGTTCGAGCCGGTCGGTGGCGTGGATCAGGGTCGCCTGCTGCAGGGCGACCAGGCGCTGCGCGTAGTCGTCGCCGTCGATCACGCTGCGCGCCAGCCAGGCCTGCACGGCGGCATCGTCGCGGCCCTGCAGCAGCGCCGCCGGCATCCCCCAGAGTTGCGCGAAACGGCGGTTGAAGGCGCGGATGCGGCCGCAAAGGTCGGTCACCAGGATGCCGTCGGCGGTGCTTTCCAGCGTGGCCTGCAGCTCGGCCAGCGCCACCTCGCGTTCGTTGGCGGCGCGCTGTTCGGCGCTGCGGTCCTGCAGCATCACCAGCGCGTGGCGCGGCAGCAGATCGCCCGGCGCGGCGACCGGGCGGATGCTGCGGCTGACATGCAGGCCGCCGCCGTCGGGGGTGGCCATCACGGTGTCGGACAGCAGCACCTCGACGCAGCCGGCCGCGGCGGCGTCCCAGTAGGCCAGGTCCTCGGGCGACGCGGCCAGCGACGCGGCCGGGCTGCCGATCAGCGCCTGGCGCGGGCGGGCGAACAGCGTTGCTGCCGCGGCGTTGGCGGCCACCACCGACTGGTCGTCGAGCGCCACCACCCAGGCCGCATGCGGCAGGCCGTCGAGCAAGGCCGACCAGGCGCCGGCTGCGCTCGGCGGCGCCGGTGCGGCAGGCGGGCGTGGCGTGTGCTTCATGCCAGGGCCTCCCGCGGCTCGTCATCGGCCAGCGGCAGGGCTTCGAAGAAGTAGGCCACGCGGGGCCGCGGGTCGAGGTAGTCGAGTGCGGCCAGCGGCAGCCTGGCGGCCGGCAGGCTGCGACGGATGCCCAGGTCGCCGGCCTGTTCGAGGTCGAGCAGCAGGGCTTCGGAACGCGGCTGTCTGGAATCGTGCACCAGCACACGCGGCTTCAGCGGCCGGCTGGAATTGACGCCGACCACCAGCGCGAAGCGCTCGTCGGTGAGTTGCACCAGCGACCCCGCCGGGTACACGCCCATCATGCGGATGAAGGCGTTGAGCACCGCGCCGTCGTAGCGGTTGCGCCCCTGCGAGAAGAGCATCGCCACGGCTTCGTGCGGGGTCACCGCGGCGACGCGCGGCGGCGGATTGCACAGGTTGTCGTAGCGGTTGACGATCGACACGATGCGCGCCACGGTGCTCATCCGGTCGGTGGTCAGGCGCTGCGGGAAACCGCTGCCGTCGGCGTTCTCGTGGTGCTGGGCCAGCACCGACAGCGCGCCGGCCGACAAGCCCATGCGTTTGCCCTGCAGCACGCCCTTGGCGACATGGTCGCGGTAGCCGGCGGCTTCGGCCGCGCTGAAGCTGTCGTCGAGATGGCGCAGGCGCTCGGCCAGGTCGATCTTGCCGACGTCGTGCAGCAGCGCGCCGACTCCCAGGTCGAGCATGTCGTCCTCGGGCAGGCCCAGGCTGCGGCCGATCAGCAGCCCGATGACCGAGACGTTGAGCGCGTGCGCCGCAGCGCGGTCACCACCGCCGCCGTTGACCAGGCGGATGGCGATGTCGCGCTCGCCGAGCATCTTGTCGAGCATCGCGCGGGTCAGGCCCTCGGCCTGCCCGCGGGCTGCGGCCGGCCGGGCGCTGACGGCGTCGTGCGCCTCGCGCCAGGCCTTGGCGGCTTCGCCGTACTGGCGCTCGCAGCGCTGCAGGGCGTCGCGCTGACGGGCGAGTTCCTCCCGTGCGCGGGCGCCGTCGCGTTCAGCCGGGCTGCCACGCGCATCGTCGACGGCCGTGGCAGCCAGCGCCTTGGCGCCCGGCGGTGCAGGCGGCGGGTCGCTCTTTTCCGGCACCCAGCGCACATGCTTCAGGCCCAGGCCACGCAGCGTGCGCAGTTGCTCGTCGCTGGTGATGCGAAAGCTCGACAGCGGGAACGGATGCGACAACCAGCCGCCGTCGAGCTGGATGTGCATGCCGACGCGCAACTCCTCGACGGCGATGAGGCTGGACATGGCGACCCTGGTGATGCAATGGCGGCCTGACGGCCACCGCTATGGATGTTTTCGGGTTGCGGCGGCCGAACTTGAATCTGCGGCGGGCTGGCCATCCGGCAAACTCCGCATGCCGGGGTCGTTGCAAGCAGGCATCCTCGGCTGCCACATCCTGTTGCAGCGCAACCCGTGCCCGTTTTCTGTTCCTGGAGTCTTCGATGGTCCTCAAATCCCCACGCGCTTTGACAGCGCTGACAGCCCTGGCTGCCCTGGCAACACTCACGACGCTGACGACGCTGTCGCCGGCTGCCCTGGCCCAGTCGGCGCCGATCAAGGTCGGCCTGATGCTGCCGGCCACCGGCACCTTCGCCGGGTTGGGCGACGCCATCGAGAAGGGCTTCAAGCTGTACGTGCAGGAACAGGGCGGCAAGCTCGCCGGCCGGGAGATCCAGTACTTCAAGGTCGACGACGAGAGCGAACCGTCGAAGGCCACCGACAACGTCAACAAGCTGATCAAGCGCGACCAGGTCGACGTGCTGGTCGGCACCGTGCACAGCGGCGTGGCCCTGGCGATGGCCCGCGCGGCCAAGGACAGCAACACCTTGCTGATCGTGCCCAACGCCGGCGCCGACGCGATCACCGGCGCGCAGTGCGCGCCGAACATCTTCCGCAGCAGCTTTTCCAACTGGCAGCCGGGCTACGCCGCCGGCGTGGTGGCGGCCGGCAAGGGCTACAAGCGGGCGATGACCATCACCTGGAATTACGCCGCCGGCGCGGAAAGCACCAAGGGCTTCGCCGAGGCCTACGAAAAAGGCGGCGGCAAGGTCATCAAGGACCTGTCGCTGCCCTTCCCCGGCGTCGAATTCCAGGCCCTGCTGACCGAGATCGCGGCGCAGAAGCCCGACGTCGTCTACGCCTTCTTCGCCGGCGGCGGTGCCGTCAAGTTCGTCAAGGACTACGACGCCGCAGGCCTGCGCAAGAGCGTGCCGCTGGTCGTCTCGGGCTTCGTCACCGACGGCACGCTGGAAGCCCAAGGCGCCAGCGCGCAGGGCATCCTGTCCACGCTGCACTACGCCGACAATCTGGAAACGCCGCGCAACAACGCCTTCCGCAAGAGCTATGCGCTGACCTACAAGGCCAATGCCGACGTCTACGCGGTGCAGGGCTACGACGCGGCGCAGATGCTGGCCGCCGGCCTGGCCGCGGTGAAGGGCGACATCAAGCAGCGCGACGCCATGCAGGCGGCGATGGCCAAGGCGGTGATCGACAGCCCGCGCGGCAAGTTCAGCCTCAACGCCGCGCACAACCCGGTGCAGGACATCTTCCTGCGCGAAGCCAAGGGCGTGAACAACGAATACCGCAGCGTGGCCGTCAAGGCGCTGGCCGATCCGGCGCGCGGCTGCAAGATGTAGGGTCGCGTTGTACGCCAGGTGGCGGCGGGCCAACGCATACTACGCAAATGGACTGGCGCGACCGCATCGTGAGCAACCCCGACATCCTGGTGGGCAAGCCCACCGTGAAGGGCACACGCATCTCGGTGGAGCTGATCCTCGGCTGGCTGGCGCAGGGTTGGACGCACGACATGCTGCTGGAGGCCTATCCGCACATCACGCGCGACGACATCCTCGCTGCGCTGATGTTCGCCGCGGAGATGATGCGCGAGGAACAGTACCTGGCGATCCACAAGGCCGCTGCTGCCTGACGCCGGCACCGGCGAAGCCGCGATGCCCTGGCCTGGTCTTCTTGCCAACGAAAACATTCCGGCGCCGACTGTCCGCGTGCTGCGTGCCGCCGGGGTGGACGTGACCTCGGTGACCGAGTCGATGGCCTCGTCGACGGATCGCCGGGTGCTGGCCCATGCGCGCAGCCATGGCCTGTGGCTGCTGACGATGGATCGCGACTACGGCGAGTTGGTCTTCGCCCGCGAAGCGCGCCCGCCACCGGCCATCGTCTACCTGCGGCAGGGCCCGGAAACACCAACCGAGCTGGGTGCCACGGTGCTGGCCCTGCTGAGCGATGCCGACTTCGTGCGTGGGCATCTCGTGGTTGTCCGTGGGCGCACCGTGCGGCGGCGGCCACTGCCCGACGATGCCTGAATCGCCACCATGGACCTCGCCACCTTCCTCGTCCAGTGCCTGAACGCCGTCCAGTACGGCCTGCTGCTGTTCCTGGTCGCCTCAGGGCTGACGCTGATCTTCGGCATCATGGGCGTGATCAACCTGGCGCACGGCAGCTTCTACATGCTGGGCGCGTACATGGCCTTCAGCCTGGCGCCGTTGTTCGGGCAGAACTTCCTGCTGATGCTGCTGGTCGGCGTGCTGCTTGCCGCGGCCTTCGGCTACCTGCTGGAGTGGGCCTTCTTCAGCTACCTGTACCAGCGCGAACATCTGCAGCAGGTGCTGATGACGTACGCGCTGATCCTGGTCTTCGAGGAACTGCGCTCGATCCTCGTCGGCAACGACGTCCACGGCGTCAAGGCGCCGGACTGGCTGGCCGGCAC
>JANMAP010000139.1:0-7157 GCA_031359905.1 Burkholderiales bacterium
GCCCCTCAGGGGTGGCATCTTCATCCGCCGATGTAGTGCATCTCCACCCGCCGCTCGCCGCTGCCGGGATCGGCCTGCAGCGCACTGCGCAGTTCCGAATAGCGGTCATCGCGCTGGCCCCAGATCAGGCCGATGGCCCCGGCGATCTGTGCATCGCTGTACGGCGCGCCGTCCAGGCTGCCGCGCAGCAGGGCACGCAGGTCGTGTCCCCGCGACGCGAACAGGCACAGGAACAGCTTGCCCTCGGTCGACAGGCGGGCGCGGTTGCAGTCGCCGCAGAAGGCCTGGGTCACGCTGCTGATGACGCCGATCTCGCCGCCGCCGTCGCTGTAGCGCCAGCGCTGGGCCGTTTCGCCCGGGGCATTCGGCGGCAGGCGTTCCAGCGGGAAGGCGTCCGCCAGCCGGGTGATCAGTTCGGCCGACGGCAGCACCTCGTCCATGCACCAGCCGTTGGTCGCGCCGACGTCCATGTATTCGATGAAGCGCAGGATCACGCCGGGACCGTAGTGCTCCCGCACGTGGCGGGCCAGCGGCACGATCTGGGCGTCGTTGGTGCCGCGCTTGACGACCATGTTGATCTTCAGCGGCGCCAGGCCGACCTGCAACGCCACGTCGATGCCGCGCAGCACGTCGGCGACCGGGAAGTCGACGTCGTTCATGCGCCTGAAGGTGGCGTCGTCCAGAGAATCCAGGCTCACGGTGACGCGCTTCAGGCCGGCGTCGCGCAACGCTTGCGCCTTGCGTTCGAGCAGTGAGCCGTTGGTCGTCAGCGTGATGTCCAGCGGGTCGCCGCAGGGCGTGCGCAGGGTCGCCAGCTGTTCGATCAGCACTTCGAGGTGCTTACGCAACAGCGGCTCGCCGCCGGTCAGCCGCAGCTTGGCCACGCCGTGCGCGGCGAACAGCCGGGCCACGCGGGTGATCTCCTCGAACGACAGCAGCGATGTCTGCGGCAGGAACTTGTAGCTGCCGTCGAAGATTTCCTTCGGCATGCAGTAGCTGCAGCGAAAGTTGCATCGGTCGGTGACCGAGATGCGCAGGTCGCGCAGGGGCCGGCCCAGCCGGTCGGACAGCAGCCCGGATGGCGGGTGCAGCAGCGCCGGCACAGCAGGAACGGCTGCGGCATAGCGCAGATCGGCCAGAGGGATGACGGATTCGCCCATCGCCGGATTGTGCCGTTGCCGGCCGGGCCGGGGCCGGGGGGAGTCCCAGCGCATCGCCGGAGTACCGCCGTGGTGTCGCCGGGCTGTCGACTCGGCCCGGCGAGCCCGGCGATCGCTGATGTCCGGCGACTGGGGCCGGCGGGGGTTCAGGGCGGAGGGGATCAGGGCGGCAAGGCGGTGCCGCCCTCCGCCGCCACCGCAGCCGCCGGCAGCGGCGTCGCGGCCAGATCGGCGCGGCGCGCGCCATTGAAGCGCTGGGCCCAGTAGGCGTGGCGCATGTCTTCGATGCGCACCTCGGCACCGCTGCGCGGCGCGTGGATGAACCGGCCTTCGCCGATGTAGATGCCGACATGCGAAAACGCGCGGCGCATGGTGTTGAAGAAGACCAGATCGCCCGGCTTGAGGTCGCTGCGCGGGACCTGCAGCAGGCTGTTGTCGCGCGCTTGCTGATCGGCCCGGTGCGGCAGCACCAGACCCAGGCTGCGTTCGAAGACGTGGCGCGTGAACCCGCTGCAATCGAAGCCGTCGTCGGCACTGCTGCCGCCGCGGCGGTACGGCACGCCAAGAAAGTTCATCGCCCCCAGAACCATCTCGGACGCCGCGTCGCGCACCCGGCGCACCAGGCGATGTTCCAGGCCGGCGCTGGCCGGCGCGACCAAGCCTCTGCTCTGCAGCAGCTGCAGCACCGCATCGCCTGCCGGCGCATCGGGGTCGGCATGCACGCCGCCCGCCAGCAGCAGGCCCAGCGTCAGACCGGCGAGGGTGCGGCGCATGCGGGCCGGGCGGGTGGTGCAGGCGGGGTCGGCGCAGAAGGCATCGAAGGTTGGGCAGGCGTGACGGGTGTGGCGGGTGCAGCGGGCGGGATGGCCATCGTTGCCAAGAGACGGATGACCAAGCGCGGCGGATGCTAGGCAGCGGCGACCCGGGTGTCAACGCGGCGGCCTGGGTGTCCGTCGGGCTTGTGCTTCGTTCGTCCTCCGGTCACGATCACGCCCTGTTGCAACCCAATCAACCCCGAACCATGTTCAAGGCCCTGCTGCTCGAAAAAGACGATGCCGGCTTTCGCGCCGGCGTGACCACGCTGGACGCATCGCGCCTGCCCGCAACGGGCGACGTGCTGGTGCAACCCGACTACTCCACGCTGAACTACAAGGACGGCCTGGCGCTGACCAACAAGTCCCCGGTGGTCCGCCAGTGGCCGATGGTGCCGGGCATCGACGGCGCGGGCACGGTGCTCGAAAGCGCCCATCCCGACTGGAAGGCCGGCGACCGGTTCGTGCACAACGGCTGGGGCGTGGGCGAGACGCATTGGGGCTGTCTGGCCGAGCGCGCCCGGCTGAAGGGCGAATGGCTGGTCAGGCTGCCGGCGGCGTTCTCGCCGCGCCAGGCGATGGCGCTGGGCACGGCCGGCTACACGGCGATGCTGTGCGTGATGGCGCTGGAGCGCCACGGCCTGCGGCCGGGGGCCGGCGAGGTGCTGGTCACTGGCGCGACGGGCGGTGTCGGCTCGGTGGCGATCGCCTTGCTGTCCCGGCTGGGCCACCGCGTCGTCGCGGCCACCGGCAAGGCCGCCGAGGCGGAGTACCTGAAGACCCTGGGCGCGGCCAGCATCGTCGATCGCGCTGAATTGTCGGCGCCCGGCAAGCCGCTGCAGAAGGAACGCTGGTCGGCGGTGGTCGATGCGGTTGGCAGCCAGACCCTGGCCAATGCGCTGGCGCAGACGCGCTATGGCGGGGCGGTTGCGGCCTGCGGGTTGGCCCAGGGCATGGACCTGCCGGCGTCGGTAGCGCCCTTCATCCTGCGCAATGTGGCGCTGCTCGGGGTCGACAGCGTGATGGCGCCGCTGGCCCTGCGTCAGCAGGCCTGGGCCCGGCTGGCGCACGACCTGGATCCGGCGCTGCTGGACACCATGACCAGCGAGGTCGCGCTCGACGGTGCGCTGGACGCCGCCCAGCGCTTGATGGCCGGGCAGGTGCGCGGGCGCATCGTCGTCAGGATCGCCTGATCGCCTGATCCGCCGTTGCGCCGCAGGGCGCACGGCGCGCGTTTCAGTCCGCCTTGCCGCCCTGCGGCGTCGGCAGCGCCACCATCACCGGCTGCCCCGGCGCCGAACACCCCTGGTCGCAGCAGCGGCCGGGCTGGCGGTTGCGGGTGATGGCGCGCGGCGTGCCGTCGGCGTGTTCGCTGACCAGCGCGCCGCGTTCGAGCAGGCGTTCGACCAGCGCCACCTTGTCGCCAAGCGGGTACTGGCGCCAGATCTCCTGCTTCATCGCTGCCGGCGAACCGCCGCCGTGCAGGCTGATGACCGAATACCAGCCGCCCTGGTACGACGCCGTCAGGTCTTCGATGAAGCGCGCGACTTCGATGCGCTTGTCGTAGGGCACGCTGGGGTTGGCGCGCAGCACGTCGGCCAGCGTGGCCGCCGTGGCCGGGTTGTGGTCCTCGTCGGGGCCGGGCAGGGTGACGATGAGGCCGCCCGAAACCTCGTGTGCCAGCCGGTGCATGTCGTAGATCTGCGTGGCCAGCAACAGCTTGCCGATGTTGGCGAACACCGGCTCGGGCATGAAGTTGCCGCTGAGCGGGTCGGCCGCGCCGTAGACGCTGGACGCCACGCCGCAGGCGTAGAAGCCTTCGACGATCTTGATCAGCTCGACCATCGGTTCGCGCAGGCTGCTGACCTGCCCGGGATCCGGGAAGCCGTTGGCTTCGGCCATCAACGCGCCGGCGCCGATCAGCAGGTCGCCGAAGCCGGCGCGCGCGGCGATGCAGCTTTGCCGGTGGTGGGTGGCGTAGCTGTAGGTCAGGACGTGGCTGTGTTCCCATTCGCCGTCGAAGAACACGCGTTCCCAAGGCACGAAGACGCGGTCGAAGATCAACACGCCGGTGCTCTGGCCGTACTTGCGCGAGAACAGCGCCGCGCCGTGTTCCAGCTTCTCGCCCGGGCGGCCGGCGGGCCGGGCGACGATGGTCAGGCCCGGCGCGTCGCAGGGCACGGCGCAGCAGACGGCGAAGTCGGCGTCGGCCTGCGTCATCTGCCGGCTGGGCATGACCATGAATTCATGCACGTACGGTGCCGCGGTGACGATGGCCTTCGTGCCGCTGAGGACGATGCCCTGGGCGTTGCGTTCGACCACGTGCACGTAGGCGTCGACGTTGGCCTGCTGGTGCGGGCGGCGGCTGCGGTCGCCCTTGGCGTCGGTCATCGCGATGCCGATGCACAGGTCCTGGTCCTGCACATGCGCCAGGTAGTCGGTGAAGCGCGCGCGGTGTTCGCTGCTGCCGCGCGCGTCGTCGATGCGCGCGGTGACCTGGGCCAGGGCGCTCATCGCGTCGTGCACCAGGTAGCGCTGCGCGCAGCCGGTTTCCTGGCACAGGATGCGCACGGCTTCCAGCTTGTTCAGCAGATCGCCGGTGGATTCGTCGATGTGCAGCATGCGGTTGACGCGCCGCGGGCTGCTGCGGTAGCGCGTCTGCACCGCCGTGGTCAGCGGCGCCAGGGCGGCGTCGAGGGCCATGTCGTAGGTCACGGCCAGGGCGTTGATGCCGGGCCGGAGTGCCGGGCAGTCGGCGACGCTGTCGACGCGTTCCCCGTCGACCCAGACCACCGGCTTGTAGCGGCGCAACGTTTCGCGGTAGTCGGCACCGCTGAGCAGCAGGCCAGCGGTGGGCGCGACGGGGACGGCAGGAACGGCAGGAACCGCAGGAACTGCAGGAACCGCAGGAACTGCAGGAACCGCAGAAGGGGGCAGGGCAGCGTTCATGGTCTCTCCGGCTGGCGCAAATGATTTGAACATTGTTCAATCGCCGCTGCTGCTGGGGCCCACCCGGGTTCCGGCCGGCATCACGGGAGTCTGCATGCAACGCATCGATGCGCAGCGCGCCAGTCTGGTCCTGGTCGACTACCAGGCCCGCCTGATGCCCGCCATCCACCAGGGCGAACAGGTGCTCGCCGCGGCCCTGCACCTGGCCGACGTGGCGGCGCTGCTCGACGTTCCGGTCTGGGGCACCGAACAGAACCCGGCTGGCCTGGGACCCAACGTCCCGGCCTTGCGTCAGCGCTGCGCAAGCACGCTGGCCAAAATGCATTTCGATGCCTGCGAAGACGGGCTGCTGGAGGTTCTGCATGCTGCGGGCGCCGACCGCACGCAGGTCGTGATCGCCGGCTGCGAGGCGCATGTGTGCCTGCTGCAGACGGCGCTCGGCCTGCTGCGCGCGGGGCGCCCGGTGTGGGTGGTCGGGCCGGCTTGCGGGTCGCGCACAGCCGCCGATCAACTGCTGGCCCTGCAGCGCCTGCGCGACGCCGGGGCGGTGATCGTCAGCCCGGAGATGGTCGTCTTCGAATGGCTGCATCATTGCCGTCACCCGCGCTTCAAGGATGTGCTGGCGCTGGTCAAACAACGCTGAAACGGAGACCGCGACCATGAATTTCGATGACGTCCACCGCCGTTCGCTGACCGACCGCGACGCCTTCTGGGCCGAGCAGGCCGCGCTGATCGACTGGCATCGCCCCTTCACGCGGGTCTGCAACAACGACAATCCGCCGTTCACCAGCTGGTTCGACGGTGGGCAGACCAACCTCTGTCACAACGCCGTCGACCGCCATGCGGCGACACGCCCCGACGCCAATGCGCTGATCTGGGTCTCGACCGAGACCGACCAGGAGAAGGTCTACACCTTCCGCCAGCTGCACGGCGAAGTGCAGCGCATGGCCGCGACGCTGCTGGCGCTGGGCGTCAAGCCCGGCGACCGCGTGCTGGTCTACATGCCGATGATCCCCGAGGCCGCGTTCACGATGCTGGCCTGCGCGCGCATCGGCGCGATCCACTCGGTGGTCTTCGGCGGCTTCGCCAGTGTCAGCCTGGCCAGTCGGATCGACGATGCTGAACCGGTGCTGATCGTCAGCGCCGACGCCGGCAGCCGCGGCGGCAAGATCGTGCCGTACAAGCCGCTGCTCGACGAGGCCATCCGCCTGGCCAAGCACAAGCCGGCCAAGGTGCTGATGGTTGACCGCGGGCTGGCGGCCTTCGAGCGCGTCGCCGGCCGCGACGAAGACGATGCGGCCTGGAGCGATCGCCTGGCCGGCGCGCAGGTGCCGTGTACCTGGCTGGATGCGGCGCATCCCAGCTACACGCTGTACACCAGCGGCACCACCGGCCAGCCCAAGGGCGTGCAGCGCGACACCGGCGGCTACGCCGTGGCGCTGGCCGCCAGCATGCGCGACATCTTCATGGGCCGGCCCGGCGAGACCTACTTCAGCACCAGCGACATCGGCTGGGTCGTCGGCCACAGCTACATCGTCTACGGCCCGCTGATCGCCGGCATGGCGACCATCATGTACGAAGGCCTGCCGACGCAGGGCTTCGCCCGCGAGGCCAACCCGGCCATCTGGTGGAGCCTGGTCGAGAAATACAAGGTCACGGCGATGTTCTCGGCGCCCACCGCGGTGCGCGTGCTGAAGAAGCATGACCCGGCGGCGCTGAAGAAGCACGACCTGTCGAGCCTGCGCGCGCTGTTCCTGGCCGGCGAGCCGCTCGACGAACCCACCGCGCGCTGGATCAGCGAAGCACTCGACCGCCCGATCATCGACAACTACTGGCAGACCGAAAGCGGCTGGCCGATCCTGACCATCGCCAACGGCATCGAGCCCAAGCCCAGCAAGTTCGGCAGCCCGGGCATTCCGATGTACGGCTTCGACGTCAAGCTGGTCGACGAGAACAGCGGCGCCGAGTTGACGGCGCCCAACGAGAAGGGCGTGGTGGTCATCGAAGGCCCGCTGCCCCCGGGCTTCATGCAGACGGTGTGGCGCGACGACGAGCGCTACGTCAAGACGTACTGGTCCAAGCTGCCCGGCACGTCCGATGCGGCGGGTCGGACGGCGGCCGACCGCTGGTTGTATTCGACATTCGAATGTGGCATCCGCGATGCCGACGGCTACTTCTTCATCCTTGGCCGGACCGACGACGTGATCAACGTCGCCGGCCACCGGTTGGGGACGCG
>JANMAP010000147.1:0-1903 GCA_031359905.1 Burkholderiales bacterium
GCCCAGGCTCACGCGGGCGTTGGCCCCACGCATTTGTTTGTCGATCTCACCTCAGGCTGGGCCTGGAAGAACAAGGGCGGAGACTGGATTGACGCCATGGGCATGGCGCAGGGCGCGCTGCCGCATTGGCGTTGTATTGCACATTCGGTTTCTGGCAGCGCTGCGTCGGTGACGTACGTGGTTGACGCTAGCGCGGGAGTCAAAGCCGCATTCGAAGGCAAACGCTGGAACGGGTATGTCGTGCGCGGTAGCGGCAGCGCCCGTGTTTTTACGACGAGCCACCACGCCACTGCACCATTCCAGACGGTAACCTACACGGACGGGACCTCGACGCTCCTGGCCTGCACGGTGGCCACGGCTTTTGAGCCCAGTTCGTCATATGCCCAAGGTGGCGCGCCAGAAATCGAAGTTGGCTCTGGGCGCAACGCAGTGATCGAGTTTGAGCGACCGACCAAATCCGTGGCATCTGCCTCGATGACGCTGTTTGTAACCCGGCACAGCGTGGGCAATGGCGCCATTGACGGGTTTCTCGTCAACCCGCCAGTCAACGCTGAGCCGGTTGTCGCGGGTCTGGCTGCCGGATTTGTGCGTGACGCGGGGATCAAAACAAACCCAGATGTTGTCTTTTCCCACCTTTACGAGGATGTCAGCACGGCGGCTGATTGGATGGGCCCTGATGGAATCAACGTATACAGCAATGCGAAGTGGTCGCCGGATGTGTTTGATCCGTCTCTGGCAAAAGATACGAGCCGGCTCCCGCATATTCATCAAGGGAAGTGGATCAAGAACATCGCCAATGCATCACTGATCAAGTCAAGCTATAGAGCGGAGGGCTTCAAACCGCTGGCAGCGGGGCTGGGTGCCATCCGGGTGCTCATTCCCGGAACCAAGGCTGCCGATGGTGCTGCTGTGGGTTATGGCGGTGGCTATGGCTGTGACATGGCCATGTACCTTCCAGACAACCTGTGTGGCTGGCTGGATGAAATCTATGTTCGCTACTATTTCCGCATGGGCGAGCACGAGCCAGAGTACCTGAGCACGATCAAGATGCTTCGCACAGAAACTGTGGCAGCGGCGCAATACGCTTTGCACGGCGGCAAGTTTGGCATTGGCCCATCCCATTGGACTCAGTACGGCGGCAACAACAATGTGGGTGGTGGCAACATTGGCTGGACCAGCCGCAATGCCTGGCTGGAGTACCCGGCAGACATTGGCAGCGGCGCCATGCGGCCTGGCGTGCACTCGTGGGACATGATTGGCTATGACGGATCGATGGGCAGCATGGGCGGGCTTGGCGCGGCGATGTACCCAGGCTACTGGTACTGCATCGAGAGCCGACTCAAGCTCAACACGGTTGATGTGAGCGCCACGCCGTTCACGGCAGACCCGTCAAAAAATCTGAACAACGCGGAGATTGACATCTGGCTGGATGGCCGCAAGGTGCTGCAAATGCGAAATTTCAGCTACAGGAAATTGCCGCTTGACTACAGCAGTGGGCCGGACACGTTCTCCAATGCGACCAAGATGGGAAGGACACCCATCGCGAACGGCCTGCTGGTCCCGATTCGGAATCTGGGCGTAACCGCCATCACGCTCAACGATTACAACGGCGGCGTATTGCCTGCCACCTCTGACCGCGTGAAGTTTTATGCGGGGCTGGTGGTCTCTAAAAAACCGATCGGCATGATGGCAGGTGTTTAGGTCAGCCGCTTGAGCCCGGTCGCTACCAGGGCCAATGGTGTTTGCGGGAGCCCAGCCGTTGATTCAGCGGTGACCGCTTCTGCGACCTTGCCGCGCTGTACAGCAGCCCGTCCAGCCGCCGCCCACGCAGCAGCGCCATAAACGGGTCATCCAGAAACCCCTGTCGATGCGCGTGCTGCGACAGGTCAATGTCGCCAAAGTA
>JANMAP010000166.1:0-3290 GCA_031359905.1 Burkholderiales bacterium
TTCGTCGAGGTCAAGAACAGCAGCCTGGCGCGCGGGGCCAAGGCCAACCACCTGACCTACCTGGGCGACGCGACGGTCGGCGAACGCGTCAACATCGGCGCCGGCACCATCACCGCCAACTACGACGGCGCCAACAAGCACCGAACGCTGATCGGCAACGACGTGCATGTCGGCAGCAACTGCGTGCTGATCGCCCCGCTGACCCTGGGCGATGGCGCGACCATCGGCGGCGGCTCGACGATCGGCCGCGACGCCCCGCCCGGGCAACTGACGGTGGCGCGTGCCCGGCAGGTGACGCTGGCCGGATGGTCGCGGCCGAAGAAGAAGCCCAAGACCTGAGCACCAGCCCCCCTGCGCCGCGGGCCCGCCGCGGTCTCAGGCGCGCCCGGTCAACCAGGCTTCGAAAGCAGCGGCGTCCATCGGGCTGGCGTCGAAGAAACCCTGCTGCGCGTCGCAGCCCTGGGCGCGCACCCAGTCGCGCTGGGCAGCGCCT
Organism: Burkholderiales bacterium; assembly: GCA_031359905.1. Classification (GTDB taxonomy): domain Bacteria; phylum Pseudomonadota; class Gammaproteobacteria; order Burkholderiales; family Burkholderiaceae_C; genus Rubrivivax. Next base: position 494 of record JANMAP010000166.1, read on the forward strand.
TCGACGCCCTCGGCGACGACGCGGAAGTCGAGGTTGCGGGCCATCTCGATGATCGCCCGGGCGATGGCCGCCGCGCCACGGTCGCCGGGCAGATCGCGCACGAAGGAGCGGTCGATCTTCAGGCAGTCGATGGGCAGGTCCTTCAGGTGCGCCAGGCTGGTGTAGCCGGTGCCGAAGTCGTCGACGGCGATGGCCACGCCCAGCGCCTTGAGCTGCAGCAGCGTGGTGCGGACTGCGGCCACGTCGTCCATCAGCATGCGTTCGGTGAGCTCGAGTTCGAGCATCGATCCGTCGGCGCCGGCTTCGGCCAGCGCGGCCTGCACGCTGGCCAGGAAGCCCGGTGCCTGGAACTGGCGCGTCGACAGGTTGACGGCCATCCGCTCGCCCGTCAGCAGCCCGGCCGCGCGCCAGCGCACCGCCCAGCGCAGCGCTTCGCGCAGCACCCAGCCGCCGATCGGCAGGATCAGCCGCCGCGCCTCGGCCAGCGGGATGAAGACGTCGGGCCCGAGCAGGCCGCGATCGGGATGGTTCCAGCGCACCAGCGCCTCGACGCCGCGCAGCCTGCCGTCGCTCAAGGCCAGCTGGGGCTGGAAGTGAAGCACGAATTCGCCGTCGCGCACGGCCTGCGCGAGCTGGCTTTCCATCGCCAGTTCGGCCATCGCCTGGGCGGCCATCGCCGGCTCGAAAAAGCGGCAGTTGGCGCGGCCCAGCGACTTGGCCTGGTACATCGCCGTGTCGGCGTGCTTGATCAACTCGGACGGCGTGCGCCCGTCGCGCGGGCACAGCGCCACGCCGATCGACGGCGTCACCGAGATCGACGCGCCGGGCACGTTCAACGGCGCGGCGATGGCTTCCAGCAGCTTGTCGGCGACCTCGCGCACCGCTTCGGGGGTGGGGTTGCCGGCCAGCAGCAGCACGAACTCATCACCGCCGAAGCGCGCCACCAGGTCGCCCGAGCGCAGGGCGCCGGTGATCCGCCGGGCCACCGTTTCCAGCAGCATGTCGCCCGCCGAATGACCCAGCGAATCGTTGACGCGCTTGAAGTGGTCGAGGTCGATGAACAGCAGCGCCAGCGATTCGTGTTTGACGTCGGCCTGCGCGATGAGGCTCTGCACCCGTTCGATGAAGGCCAGCCGATTCGGCAGCCCGGTCAATGCGTCGTGGTGCGCCAGGTGGTGGATGCGCACCTGGGCCTCGATGCGATCGCGGATGTCGCGCACGATGGTCATGCGCAGCTTCTCGCCCTGGTGGACCAGCGTGCGGACGATGAACTCGACCGGGATGCGCCGGCCGTTGCGGTGCAGGAGTTCGCTGTCGTAGGCGATCTCCTGGCCGGCCTGCATCACGGCGCGCACCCGGGCGTGGTGTTCGGGGGCCACGAAGTCCAGCGTGCTGCGGCCGCGGATCTCGTCCAGCGTGTGGCCGATCAGCGCCAGCAACGGCGGGTTGGCATCGGTGATGAAACCGCCCTTGTGGAAGACGATGCCCTCGGCGCTGGCATGCATGAACTTGGCCAGGCGCTCTTCGCTGTCGCGCAGCGCGGCCGCGGCGCGGCGGTGGTGCGTGATGTCGGCGATCAGCACGAAGGCGCCGATCGACCTCCCGTGCGGTCCGACATGCGGCACCAGCGTGACCTCGATCCAGCGCGTGCCGCCCGCGCCGTCGCCGATCTGGCGTTCGTAGGCCGCGTTGCAGCGGTCCTGCAATGCCTGATCGACACGCGGGCGGATGACCCTTTCGGCGTCTTCGCCGATCACTTCGGCGGCGCTGCGGCCGACGATCGAGGCCTCGTCGAAGCCGAACATCTGCGCATAGCTGAGATTGGCGAACAGGCAGGTGTTGGCGATCGACTCGTAGTAGGCGATGGCCACCGGCACGGCGTTGGCCAGCAGCCTGAACTGCGCCACCTCGGCGCGGAGGGCCTCAATCTCGGCGGCGTTGTCCGGCGCGTTCATGGGCGGACGCCCAGCGCCTCGACGGTCGATGCGGCCAGGCACAGGTCGTCCCAGGCCTTGGCCTTGTCGGCCAGGTTGCGCAGCAGGTAGGCCGGGTGGTAGGTGACGACCAAGGGCACGCCCTGGTAGCGGTGGACGCGGCCGCGCAGCTTGCCCACCGGTTCGTTGCTGCGCAGCAGGGCCTGCACCGCGAAGCGGCCCATCGCCAGGATGATCCGCGGACGCAGCAGCTCGATCTGGCGCACGAGGAAGGGTTCGCACTGCGCCATCTCTTCGGGCGCCGGATTGCGGTTGCGCGGCGGTCGGCACTTCAGGGTGTTGGCGATGTAGACCCGCTGCGCCGGTGGCTCGGCGCCGTCGCTGCTGCGCGTCAGCGCCAGGGCCTGCAGCATGCGGTCGAGCAGCTGGCCCGCCGCACCGACGAAGGGCTCGCCCTGGGCGTCTTCCTGCTCGCCGGGCGCTTCGCCGACGACCATCCAGTGGGCCTGCGGGTGGCCGACGCCGAACACCGTCTGGCGCCGGCTCTCGCACAGGCTGCAGGCGCGGCAGGCGGCGACGGCGTCGCGCAGCGCGGGCCAGTCGAGCGTGGCCAGCTCGCCGCTGCTCGGGGCGTCGCTGCTCGGTGTGTCGATAAGCGGGCTGTGGCTGAGCGACCTGTCGCTGCGTGGGCTGTCGCTGGGCGGCCTATCGCTGAGCGGCCTATCGCTGAGCGGGCTGTCGCTGTGCGGCCTGTGGCCGCGCTGCCTGTCGATGTCTCGCCTCTCGCTGCTTTGCCTGCCGCTGGCCGCACGGCTGATGGCCACTGCGTCGGTCGCGCCGGCGGCGCTGGTCAACGTCACCCC
>JANMAP010000259.1:0-3389 GCA_031359905.1 Burkholderiales bacterium
TGGCCGCCGGGCCGCTGCCGCTGGCCTTCGCGCTGTTCCGCAGCTCGGGGCTGCTGCTCGACGCGGCCACGCCCGGGCTGGCGCTGCTGCTGCTGTCGGCGGTGCTGCTCGGCCTGGTGCTCGGTGAATCCAACCGCCAGCGTCGCGCGCTGCGCCGGGTGCTGCAGGCGCAGCGCGAGCAGGGGGCCCGCCTGGCCGGCGAACTGCAGGCCGCGCAGCGCATCCAGGCCGCCAGCCTGCCGTCGCCGGCCCTGCTGCGGGGCGACGCGCGCATCGACCTGCATGCGTCGCTGACCGCGGCGCGCGAAGTCGGTGGTGATCTCTACGACTTCTTCCGCCTCGACGACCGGCGCCTGTTCCTGCTGATCGGCGATGTCGCCGGCAAGGGGCTGTCGGCGTCGATTTTCATGGCGGTGAGCAAGGCGTTGGTGAAGAGCGCGATGCTGCGCGCGCCGCAGGCCGATCCGGGCCTGGTGATGCAGGCCGCCAACGCCGAAGTCTCGCGCGACAACGGCGAGATGTTGTTCGTCACCGCGTTCGCCGCCGTTCTCGATCTCGACAGCGGCCTGCTGCGCTACTGCAACGCCGGCCACGACAACCCCTGGCGCCTGCGCGCTGGCGGCGGCCCGCTGCAACGCATCACCGACGGCGACGGCCCGCCGCTGTGCGCCCTGCCCGGCTTCCCGTACAGCAGCGCGCAATGCCAGCTGCAGCCCGGCGACTGGCTGTGCCTGATGACCGACGGCGTCACCGAAGCGCACGACCCGTCGGGTGCGCTGTTCGGCGCGTCGCGCGCCGAACAGATCGTCGTCGAGCAGGTCGAGCAAGGCGCCAGCGCGCAGGCGCTGGTCGAGGCGCTGCAGCGCCGCGTGCTGACCTTCAGCGCCGGCACCGAGCCCTTCGACGACCTGACTCTGCTGGCCCTGCGCTGGCATGGACCGAGAAGGTGATCCCCCCGGAGCGGCTTCGCCGCCTCCCCCCGAGGGGCGCCGCCAGCGGCCCGGCTCAGCCGGTTCCGCGGCGGCCGCTTGATCGCGTCGCTTGCCGTCGCCGGCGTCAGCGGACCTGGATTTCGACGCGCCGGTTGCGCGGCTCGGCCACGCCGTCGGCGGTCGGCACCATCAGCTCGCGTCGGCCGCGGCCGATCGTCAGCACGTTGTCGACCGCGATGCCGCGGGCCAGCAGGGCCTGACGCACGACGTCGGCGCGCTGGCGCGACAGGTTGTCGTTGTAGGCGTCGTTGCCGACCGTGTCGGTGAGGCCGATGACCTGCACGTCGGGCACCGGCCGGCGCCCGATCTCGTCGAGCACGCCGTCGATGAGCAGGCGCGATGCATCGGTCAGCTCGTCCTTGCCTTCGACGAAGTAGAGCGTGAACTGCGCCGGCGGCAACGGCAGCGCGTCGAGCGTCGCCGCAAAGCGCGCCCGCACCTGCTCGGCGTCCGACTGGTAGGCCTGCGGCCCACGGCGGGCGAATTGCGCCGCGGCGTAGGGCTGGGTCAGCAACAGATCGGCGCCGCCCTGCGTGACCAGCACAGCGGTGTCGCGGCCCTCGGAGCTGGGCAGCAGCACCACGCTGCCGCGCGGCGCGGCGCAGCCGGCGCAGCCGACGATCAGCGCGGCGGCGGCCAGCGCCACGGCGCCGCGCGGCGGCCTAGTCATCGGCCGCCACCAGGAATTCGGTGCCGCGCACCGCCAGCACCGCGGCCGGTGTGCGCAGCGTCATCGCCTGCGGGTTGTGCTTGGCGATGCGCCCGGAGACGACGGCCAGCGTGCCGCGCTGCAGCCGCGCGTCGAAGCGGCCCTGGCTGGTGGTGGCGTCGAAGTCGAACGGCCCCAGCGCCAGGATGCTGTTCGGGCCGACGGCCAGCCGCGCGTTGTCGCGCAGCGTGATGCCGGCCGAACCATCGCCACCGGTCCTGATGACGTCGGCCGCTTCGAGCAGCAGGCCGACCTGACCGGCCAGCGCGCGGCCCTCGCGCTCGACCGTCACCGCGCCCTGGGCGACCTTGATCTGGCCGATGTCGGCGCCGGCCGCAGGGGCGGTGACGGCCACCGCCAGCGTCAGCAGTGCGGCCTGGCAGATGTGTTGGCGGACCATGCCGATGCTCCTTGGCCAGCGCGCTGCGGCGCCCACATCGCGGAGCTTAATCCCGCGGCGGCGGCGGCGGGAGGCCCGCTGCGTGGAGCGGCGCCCGACCCAGCCCGGCAGATGGTCCGGCGCTGGCAGAACGGGCATCGATCCGGCAGGCCGACGTCTCCATCCTGGACCCGGTGTAGCGTTTGGGGGTCTGGGGCGAGCCGCCCGTCCCCGGCCTGCCGAAAAGCCCAGCCTGGTCACCGGTCGGGGCGAAGCGGCGAATACTCGGCGACCGCCCCCCCAGTCCGACGCGACAACCACCCCCATGCACGCCACGCTGCCCCTGCTCGCCGCCACCGACTTCCCGCCGATCCGGCGCCGGACGCTGGACACGCTCCAGGTCAACCTGGGCTACAAGTGCAACCAGAGCTGCCTGCACTGCCACGTCGCGGCCAGCCCGCAGCGCACCGAGATGATGGACGGCGACACCGTGGCGCTGGTGATCGACGTGCTGCGGGCGCGCGGCGTCGGCACGCTGGACCTGACCGGCGGCGCGCCGGAGTTGAACGTGCATTTCCGCGAGCTGGTGCGCAGCGCGCGCGCCGCGGGCGTGCGTGTGATCGACCGCTGCAACCTGACCATCCTGTCCGAGCCGGGTCAGGAAGATCTGGCGGACTTCCTGGCCGAACACGGCGTCGAGGTCACCGCGTCGCTGCCGTGCTATTCGCCGGCCAACGTCGACCGCCAGCGCGGCGACGGCGTCTTCGAACGCAGCATCGCCGGGTTGCTCCAGCTCAATGCGCTGGGCTACGGCGACCCGGCCAGCGGCCTGGTGCTGAACCTCGTCTACAACCCGCAGGGCGCCTCGCTGCCGCCGCCGCAGGGGCCGCTGGAGGCCGACTACAAGCGCGAGCTGCTGCAGCACTTCGGCATCCGCTTCGACCACCTGTTCGCGCTGACCAACATGCCGATCCAGCGTTTCGGCAGCACGCTCATCAGCAAAGGCAGCTTCGGCAACTACATGCAGCTGCTGCGCGACAGCTACCGCGAGGACAACCTGGACACCGTGATGTGCCGCAGCCTGCTCAGCGTCGACTGGCAGGGCCTGCTGTACGACTGCGACTTCAACCAGATGCTGGGCCTGCGCGCCCGCCTTGCCGGCGTGCCGCAGCCGCATCTGCGCGACCTGCTGCAGCACGACCCGTCGGGCGCCGGGATCCACATCGCCGACCACTGCTACGGCTGCACGGCGGGCCAGGGCAGCAGCTGCGGCGGCGCACTGGCCGAAGCCCCGATGGCGCCAGCCGTC